>DATACC010000247.1:0-12550 GCA_036259255.1 Thermoanaerobaculia bacterium
CCGCGATGCCACGGGACGCCAGCTCGTCGTCGCCGAGCAGCACGTCGGCGCGGCCGGCGTTGCGGCCCAGGGTGTAGACGGGCGGGTGCTCCAGCAGCAGCAGATGCTCCGGGCCGCGGCCGAACCGGACGTCGTCGCGCAGGCGTTCCTGGAGGGCCGTCCCCGCCGCATAGCCGACACGGCCGAGCCAGCTCCAGGCGGTGCGGCGGCTCGCCATCAGCCGGGTTCCGGCGCCGGCACGCGGAGGCGCACCACCAGCGGATCGTGATCGCTGGCCCGCGCCCCGTCGGGAAAGTCGGCGTGGACGTGCACCGCGTCGACCTCGGCCTCCGCCGCCAGGGCGGGGCTCACCAGCACCTGGTCGAGCACCTGGGAGTTGCCCTGGTAGACGTAGGTGTAGCGCTCGGGCGGCTCCAGGTGCTCCACCAGGTTCACCAGGCCGGCGGCGGCGAGGCGGCGCACCGGGGCGCGGAAGGGGAACTCGTTGAGATCGCCGAGCACCACCACGGCGGCCCGCGGGTCGATGGCGAGCAGCGCCTCGACGAGGCGCGCCACCTCCTCGGCCTGGGCGAGGCGCTGCGTTTCGCTGGCGTACACCGGCGGCTGGCGCAGCCCGAGCAGCGGATCGTCGCCGCCCTTGGAGCGGAAGTGGACGCCCACCAGGAACAGCGGCACGCCGCCGAAGCGCGCCTCGAGCGCCAGCGGCTTGCGCGACGCCTCGGTGCCGGCGGCCGCATCCTCGGTGAAGGCGGGGGAGAGCGGGGCGACGCGGCCGGGCGAGAGCGTGAGCCGCGGGACGCCGCCGGGACCGGCGACGACGGCGGTGGCATCGTCCGCTCCCGCCGGGCGACCGTCCGCCGCGGCCCGGTCCACCACCTCCACCCGGGCGGGGTCGACCAGCCAAGCGACGCGGATGTTGCCGCCGGGCTGACCGCCGTCGGCGTTGTCCCGGGGGTCCACCTGGCGCGCCACATAGCGCGGTCCGCCGGCGGCCTCGACGGCGGCGGTCAGCCGCGCCAGGGTGGCGGCGGCGGCGACCGTGCCGTCGTCCGCCGGCCCGCTGTCGTCCTGCACCTCCTGCAGACCGACCACCGCCGGCGCCCCGAGCCCGTCCACCAGCACCTCCGCCAGCGCCGCGAACTCGTCGTCCGCGCCGGCGGCGGAGAGGTTCTCCACGTTGAAGGTCGCCACCGTCAGGTGCTCCGGGCCCGAGGCGAGGGCCGTGGGATCGGCCGCCGGCGGTGCGGGCGAGAACGCGGGCAGCGCCTCGACGGCGGCGAGCCGATGGTTGCCGAAGGCGAAGTCGAGCACGCCCGTCACCGGCGCGGCGGCCTGCTGGCCGACGGCGAGGTCCGGCACTCCGGGCAGCACCACCCGCTGCGGGTGGACGTCGTCCTCGCCGGCCAGCAGCAGGCCGCCACGGGTCGTGCGCGTCGCCGCCGCGGCGCAGCCGGCGGCCACCACCACCGCGTCGCGGTAGCGCGACGTCGGGCCAACCACCTCCGGCGCCGCCAGCACCAGGCGCATGCCCTCCCGGGCCTCCCACCACGCGCTCGCCGCCGGCAGGGGCCCGGGGGGACAGTCGGTGCCGCCCACCGGCAGGGGTGCGGGCAGCGGCAGTCCGCCCTCCAGCACCTGCAGGCGGTCCGCCGCCGCGGCGAGGGTCGTCACCGGCGGCTCGTTCCAGGCGCCGCGCTCCTGCACCTCGCCGGCGAGGCGCACCCGGTCGCCGGGGGACACCGTCAGCGGGGCACCGGCAGCGAGCTCCACGACCAGCGCGTCGGAAGTGGCGGGATCGGCGTCGCCGGCCGGGTCCTGCAGCCAGAAGCCGGCGGGGCGCGAGCGGGTGGCGGGGCGCACGGCGGTGACCACCCCCTCGACGACGACACCCTCGCCGAGCCGCGGTGAGCGCGGCCCGCGCCCCTGCACCGCCGCCGGCGAGAGGGCGGTGGGGGCCGGCGGCGCCGGGGTGGCCGCGGTGCGGCGGCCGAGGGCGAAGGCGAAGAACTGCGTGCGCTGCTGGTCGTCGAAGTTGTCGTCGGCCACCATCACCAGGGTGCGGCGGCCGTCCGGCAGCTCGGGCCCGAAGGCCATGCCCTCGACGTTGAACAGCGGCGCCGGCAGGCCGGTGAAGTCGAAGAGCAGGCGCTTGGTCACCGGGGCGGCGCGGGGCGAGGACTCCGGCGGCAGCCGCTCGAGGCCGGCGACGTCGGCGGCGCCGTCCAGCGAAACCTCGTAGAGCCGCACCACGAAGCCGCGCCCCACGGAGAAGGCGCGCTCGAGGGCGAGCAGGCGGGTGTCGGAGAGCGCCAGCAGCTCGACCAGGCCGTTGCTGCGGTAGGCGTCCGCCGGCACCGGCACCTGGCCCACCGGCTCCACCGGGTAGACGTGCTCGGCCAGCACGGCACCGGCGGCCCCGGCGGCCGGCGCGAGGAGCAGGATGCGGGCCCGCGAGCCGCTGCCGAGGTCCGCGGCCGGGCCGTCCTGGGCCAGGGCGTTCTCGCTGGCGGTGAACAGCACGGTGCCGTCCGGCGACAGCGTCAGCGCCTCGAGGGCCAGGTTGTCGCGCACTCCGCGCTGCCCGCCGGCATCCGGCAGGTACGCCTCCGGCAGGGCGAGCTGGCGCAGCGTGGAGCCGTCGAGGCGCATCTCGCGCACGAACGGCGCCACGCCGGCCCCGGCATCGCCCTCCGAGGAGACGAACAGGGTGCCGCGGGGCGACAGCGCCAGCCCCTCCGGGTCGACGCTGCCGGTGGCGAAGGGGCGGCCACCGGTATCGCGCAGCAGGGTGGCGCCGACCCACTCCACGTCGCCCTCCTGGAGCCGGCCGTCGGCGAGATCGAGGCGCAGGGTGTAGAAGCGGGCCGGCGCGAAGCGGCCGCGGTCGTCGGACAGCGCGTACCACAGGCCGGTGGAGGGCTGCCAGGCGAGGGCCGAGAGCCCGCCGACCCGGCTGCCCTCCACCTCCTGCCCCGGCTCCAAGGTGACGGCGCCGAGGAACTCCAGGGCCACCGGGGCGGTTCGGGGGGTCGCCGCCGGCGGCGGCACGACGGCCGGCGGCGCCGGGGCACCACAGGCGGTGAGCAGGAAAGCGGCGGCGACGAGCAGCGTCGAACGGGAGATCCTCATCGCCGCCATTGTAGTCCTCCGGCCGAGGCAGGACCCGGCGCCGCGGGCCGCCCGGGGCGGTGCAGTAGACTTTCGCGCCCATGGTGCCGATCGTCCTTTCCGGCGGTAGCGGGACCCGGCTGTGGCCGGTTTCGCGCGCCTCGTTTCCGAAGCAGTTCAACGACCTGCTGGGCGAATCGCTCCTCGCCCGCACGCTGCGCCGGGTGGCGCCCCTGGGGCGGCCGCTGGTGGTCGCCGGGGCCGGCAGCCGGGTGCTGGCGCGCCGGGTGCTCGACGACCTGGGGCTGCCGCCGGAGCAAGGCATCTACGAGCCGGTGGGACGCAACACGGCGCCGGCCCTGGCGCTGGCCTGCCGCCACCTGCTGGCCGCCGGGCGGGGCGACGAGGTGGTGGGCTCGTTTCCGTCGGACCACCTGATCACCGACGAGGAGGGGTTCCTGCGCGCCGCCCGGCTCGCCGAGCACTGCGCCCGGCGCGGCGTGGTGGCGACCCTCGGCATCCGGCCGAGCCATGCGGAGACCGGCTACGGCTACATCGAGCTCGACGAGCACCTGTTCGCCCGCGACATCGGCGATCCGGAGGAGCACGAGGAACCGCTGGAGGCGCGCTCGGTGCGCGGCTTCCGCGAGAAGCCGGACGCCGCGACCGCCGAGCGCTTCCTCGCCGACGGCAACTTCGTGTGGAACGCGGGCATGTTCTTCTTCCGCGTCGCCGACATGGCGGGCCACTTCGAGCGCCTGATGCCGGAGCTGTGGTCCCGGCTCGGCGAGCTCGCCGACGACCTTTCCAACCTCGCCGAGGTCTACGAGGAGGTGGTTCCGGAGAGCTTCGACTACGGAGTGATGGAGCACCTCGAAGCCCAGGTCTCGATCCCCTGCGACATCGGCTGGAGCGACGTCGGCTCGTGGGACGAGGTGGCGCGACTGCGCGCCAGCGGCCCCACCGTGTTCGAGCATCAGGCGCGGGAGAACTTCGTCTATCCGCTGCGCGAGAAGGTCTACGGCCTGGTGGGGGTCGACGGCCTGCTGGTGGTCGACACCGACGACGCGCTGCTGATCGCCCGCCGCGGCGCCAGCCAGGAGGTCAAGGAGCTGGTGGGCCAGATGAAGGCCGCCGGCCGCCGCGAGGCCGAGGAGCACCCCTTCGAATTCCGGCCGTGGGGCGACTTCGAGATCCTGCGCGACACCGAGCAGTTCAAGGCGAAGATCCTGCGGGTGAGCCCCGGGCGCCAGCTCTCCTACCAATCCCACCGCCACCGCACCGAGCACTGGGTGATCGTGCGCGGCCATCCGGAGGTGGTGCTCGACGACGAGGTCCACCACCTCGGCCCGGGCGAGCACATCCAGATCCCCCAGGGCGCCCGCCACCGCATCCGCAACCCGGGGGAGGACACGGTGGAGCTCGTCGAGATCCAGCTCGGCACCTACTTCGGCGAGGACGACATCGAGCGCTACGAGGACGACTTCGGCCGCGCCTGACGGGCGGCGCACCGCACGAGGAAAGGCAAAACCGGGCCGGCGGACGCGAGGGGCGACTCGCCGTCGGCCCGGCGGGACGACCCGGCGGTTCGGGAGCCACCGGGAAGTCCCTGCCCCCTTAGACCCGGCCGCAGAGATTTTGTTGAGTGGCTATGTCTGCCTGTCGGCTCTCTGCCGCGAACCGGACGGGAATGTCGGCGCTCCTCACCGTTGGCCAGGGGCAAGTAGACTGCTTTTCCATGTGCTCTCGTCACCCCCTGCCGACGGCCCTCCGCCGCCCTCTCGTCGCGGTTCTCCTCGCCCTCTGCCTCCTCTCCGCCACCGCCTGCCTGCGCCCGCCCGACTCCCAGGAGGACTCGGGCCGCGACGCTGCGCCGGAGGCCGCCGTCGTGGTCGCCCGCGGCGATCTCGCCGCCGACGAGCAGGCGACCATCGAGCTGTTCCGGGCCGCCTCGCCATCGGTGGTGTTCATCAACACCTCGCAGGTGGGGCGGGACCGGTTCAGCCTCAACCTGCTGGAGATCCCGCGGGGCGCCGGCACCGGGTTCCTGTGGGGCGACCAGGGGCACGTGGTGACCAACTTCCACGTTCTCCAGGGGGCGAATGCGGCGCGGGTGACGCTCAACGACAAGTCGGACTGGGCCGCCACCCTGGTCGGCGTGGCGCCGGAGAAGGACCTCGCCGTGCTCGCCATCGACGCCCCGCCCGAGCTGCTGCGGCCGCTGCCGGTGGGGCGCTCGGCGGACCTCGCCGTGGGTCAGAAGGTGTTCGCCATCGGCAACCCGTTCGGCTACGACCAGACGCTGACCACCGGCGTCGTCAGCGCCCTCGGCCGCGAGATCCCGGGGGTCGGGGGTCTGCCGATCCGCGACGTCATCCAGACCGACGCGGCGATCAACCCGGGCAACTCCGGCGGTCCGCTGCTCGACAGCGCCGGCCGCCTGATCGGCGTCAACACCACGATCGTGAGCCCGTCCGGGGCCTACGCCGGCATCGGCTTCGCCATCCCGGTGGACACCGTGGCCTGGGTGGTGCCGGAGCTGATCCGCGAGGGGCGGCTGGTGCGGCCGAGCCTCGGTGTCCAGGTCGTGCCCGGATCGATGGCCCGCGAGTTCGGGGTCGAGGAAGGGGCCCTGGTGCTCCGGGTCAACCCCGGCAGCGGTGCCGAGCGCGCCGGCCTGCGCGAAACCCGCCGCACCCTCGCCGGGCGCGTGCGCCTGGGCGACGTGATCGTGGCGCTGGAGGGCGAACCGGTCGCCACCACCGACGACCTCCTGCTGCTCCTCGACCGCCGTCGCCCCGGCGACGTGGTGGAGCTCGAGGTGCTGCGCGACGGCGAACGGGTCACCGTCGAGGTGCCGCTGGGCGAGCCCGGCGGCGGTTGACGCCACGGCGCACCCGGCGACGACGCGAGATCGGCGGGGCAGGAGGGACCGCCGCCGTAAAGCGAACCCCTCACTCCAGTCTCCCCTGCCCCGCCTCCCCCGACTACCTTGTTCAAGCGCCGGTTCCGCCCGGCCCCCTCTCCCGCCCACGCACTTGCGTGCCGCGCGAGCCACCCGCCACCACCGCCCGCGGTCCCGCGTGAGCACCCCGAGGCCCTCCCGTGAGGCGGCCGGGGAAACTCGGCGAAGGCCTATCGGTCCGCAGACCGAGCGGAGTTTCCCCGGCCGCCGCCCCGCCCCCTAGCGTGCGCCGGCGCCCAACGTGCCTCCGGGGCACCGCCACCGCCACTCCTCGCGCGCCAGGCTGCCGCGTGAGACAACCGCCTCTCCCTGTGAGGCGGCCGGGGAAAACTCGGCGAGGGCCTTTCCCGCAGACCGAGCGGAGTGTTCCCCGGCCGCCGCCCCCGCCGCCTAGCGCGCGCCCCCCGCCTCGACTCCTGGGGTACCTGCCCGCCGCCCCGCGCGCGCGTCCACCTCAAGCCGAGATCAGCGAAGACAGGTGCTGCTCCAGGCGGGTGAGCGGCTGCGGTTTCTGCAGGAAACCGTGGACGCCGATGCGCGCCGCCTCCTCCTGCACCCGGTTCGAGCCGTAGGCGGTGAGCACCAGCACCTTGGTGTCCGGCGCCTGGTCGCGGACCCGCCGCGCCAGCTCCAGCCCCTCGCCCTCCTCGTCGTCCACCGACAGGCGCAAGTCGATCACCACCGCCGCGAAGACGCCGGAGCGCAGGCACTCGTCGGCCTGCTCCACGTTGGACGCCGTCTCCACCCGCCACCCCGCCGCACTCAGGTAGTCCCGCACGGCGAAGAGGATCGTCTCCTCGTCGTCCACCAGCAGGATCGCCGGCAGCCCGCCGTGGTCGTGTGCCGCTCCACCCTCGATCCGGTTCATCATGGTCCTCACGATTGAAAGCTCGCCAGGTCGATACCGTAGGTCTTGATCTTCATGTAGAGGGTGCTGCGCGGCACCCCCAGCCGCTCGGCGGCGCTGATCACCTTGCCGTGCTCCTCGCCGAGGACGCGGCGGATCTGGAGCCGCTCGATCTCCTCCAGGGTGAGATCCCCCTGCATCGCCTCCGGGGTCGCCGACATCACCGGGTCGAACCGCAGGTTGCCGGCGGCGATCAGGCCGCCCCGGGACGCCAGCGCCGCCCGCTCGAGGACGTTGCGCAGCTCCCGGATGTTGCCCGGCCACGCGTGGCTCCGCAGGCGCTCCACCGCGCCGTCGTCGAGGGCCAGGGGGCCGCGCTTGAGCTCGGCGGCGAGGCGCCGCAGCAGGTCCGCCGCCAACGGGGCGATGTCCTCGCGCCGCTCGCGCAGCGGCGGCACGTGCAGCGGCAGGGTGCTGATGCGGTAGTAGAGGTCGCTGCGGAAAGCGCCCTCGCGGCAGAGACGGGTGAGGTCCCGGTTCGTCGCCGCCACGAGCTGCACGTCGACCCGCCGGTCGCGGACCTCGCCGAGACGGCGGAAGCTCTTCTCCTCCAAGGCCTTGAGCAGCTTCGCCTGGATCAGCAGGTCGGTGTCGCCGATCTCGTCGAGGAACAGCACGCCACGGTGGGCCACCTCGAGCAGGCCCTTCTTGTCCGCCACCGCGGTGGTGAAGGCGCCCCGCACGTGGCCGAACAGCTCGCTCTCGAGGAACTCGCGGGTGAGGCCGGCGCAGTTGAGATCCACCAGCGCCTCCTCCGAGCGCGTGCCGTGGCCGTGGAGCCAGCGCGACAGCACCCCCTTGCCGGTGCCGGTCTCCCCCTGGATCAGCACCGGGCTGTCGGATTGCAGCGCCAGCATCGCCTCCTCGCGCAGGCGGCGGATGGCGGCGCTGGTGCCGAGGAACGGGTCCACCGCCTGGCGCGCCTGGTTCTCGCTGACGGCGCGCTGGCTCTGGCGCACCCTCTGGTTTTCGATGGTGCGCTCGAGCACCGTCACCAGGGCCGCCAGCTCGACCGGCTTGGTGAGGAAGTGGTCCGCCCCACTCTTGACCGCCTGGACCGCCAGCTCGATGGAGCCGTGGCCGGTGAGCACCACCACGGTGACGTCCGGGTCGAGCCGCTTGAGCTGGTCCAGGGCCTCCACGGCGTTGCCGTCGGGCAGGCGCTGGTCGAGGATCATGGCGTCGGGGCGCGAGCGCAGCAGCGCCTCGCGGGCCTCCTCCAGGTTGGCGGCCTCCTCCACCTGGAAGCCCCGGTGCTTCAGGAAGTCGCCGATCCCGAAGCGGATCGTCGGGTCGTCGTCGACGACGAGGATCTTGTTCCGGCTCATGGCTGGGTCTCCGGCGTCGTTGTCGCTGCCTCGGTGGCCGCCTTCAGGCGCAGGCGCACCAGGGCGCCACCTTCCGGGTGGTTGCCCACCAGGACCTCGCCCCCACAGTGCTCCACGATTCGCGCCACGATCGGCAGACCGAGCCCCGTGCCGTGCGGGCGGCGCGAGAAGAACGGCTCGAAGGCCCGCGCCAGGTCGGCCTCGGCGAAGCCGCGCCCGGCGTCTCGCACCGCCACCTCCACCCAGCTCCGGCCGGCGATCCCCAGGGCGCGCCCGGTCACCGCCACCCGGGAACCCGCCGGCGAGTGCTGGATGGCGTTCTCGAGCACGTTGACCAGCGCCTGCACCAGGCGCTGGCGGTCGGCTTCGACCGGCGGCAGGGGCGGCAGCTCGGCGACCACCTCCACCCCCGAGCGCCCCATCGTCGGCCGGGTCGCCACCAGCGCATCGTCCAGCAGGTGGGCGACGGAGACCGGAGCCATCTCCATGGTCATCGGCCGGCCGAAGTCGAGCAGGTCCGACATCAGCTTCTCGAGCCGGGCGAGCTCGCGGCGCAGCGCCGCCATGTGCTGCACCAGGTCGCCCTGCCCCTCGACCCGGCGCTCCAGCGCGTCGACCACCGCCGAGATGCCGAACAGCGGGTTGCGCACCTCGTGGGCGACCCCGGCGAGCAGCGTTCCCATCGCCGCCATGCGCTGGCTGCGGGCAAGCGACTCGCGCAGCTCCACCAGCCCGGTGGTCTCCTTGGCCACCAGCACCACCCAGCGCTCCTGCGACAGATCCGGCAGGCCGTGCGAGGCCGACAACGCCCAGGTGCGGCCGGTGGCGCCGTCGCGCACCTCCACGCCGTCGGCCCGCTCCTCCCGCGCCGCCCGGGCCACCAGCTCCTCGGCCATCTCCCACAGCCGCCCCTGGCCGAGCTCCCCGGGGCGCCGGCCGAGAATCTCCGGGAAGTCGCGGCCGGCGAGGTCGCGGGCCGCCCGGTTGAGCCGCTCGATGCGGCCGTCGCCGCCGACCAGGAAGATCGGCATCTCGATGGCGTCGAAGGTGGCGCGCCACTCGGAGGCGGCGGTGCTCAGGGCGTCGCGCAGCGTTCGCTGCTCCTCCTCCTGGCGGCGGCGGTCGCTCTCGTCGGCGAGCATCACCAGGGCGCCGCCCGGGGCACCGTGGCGGATGGCGGCCACGGTCAGGGAGCCCCAGAACGGCGGCTCGCCCGGGCGGCCTACCAGGCACTCGGTGCGGTGCATCGGCCGCCGTCCGTCGGTCACCTCGCGGACCTCGGCGACGGCGCCGGAGGTGGTGCCCAGCAGCTCGTCGAGGCGCAGCCCCAGCAGGGCCTCCACCGGCCGGCCCACCAGCTGGGAAAAGGCGTCGTTGGCCTCCAGCACCTCGCCGTCGGTGTCGATCACCGCCAGCGGCAGGGCGCTGACGGCGGAGCAGGTGGCGAGGAGTCCGGCGCTGGTGGTATCGGGTGGAGTCATGGCTCGCCTCCAGTCATCGGCCGCCGGCACCGACGAGGGGGCAGCGTCGGCGGTCGCCTGGCGCATCGTGCTCACCATATCATTGATTCCTAAGCAGCTTTCAGAAGCCGCCGCTGCTCGAAGTCGCGGCCGGTCAGCGGTCGGTCGAAGAGGAAGCCCTGGCCCCACAGGCAGCCGATCTCCTGCACGCATTCGGCCTGCTGGGAGGTCTCGATGCCCTCCGCCACCACCTCGAGACCGAGATCGCGGGACAGGGCGACGATCGCCCGTACCAGGCACAGGTCGGTGGGGTCGTAGACCAGGTCGCGGATGAACGAGCGGTCGATCTTCAGCATGTCGACGGTGAGCTCCTTGAGATAGGCGAGGGAGGCGTAGCCGGTGCCGAAGTCGTCGAGGGCCAGGCGCACGCCGAGGTCGCGCAGGGCCTGGCAGGTCTCCGGCACCTGGAGCAGCACGTTCTCGGTGATCTCGAGCTGGAGCTGCTCGGCCGGCAGGTCGTAGCGCTCCAGCATCTCCTCGATGCGCTCGACCAGACGGCGGTCGTGGAGCTGCCGGGCCGAGAGATTGATGCTCATGCGGAAGCTCTCGTCCACCAGGCCGGCGACGCGCCAGCGGCTCCACTGGGCAGTGGCCTCGCGCAGCACCCAGTCGCCGAGGGCACCGATCAGGCCGCACTCCTCGGCCGCCGGGATGAACTCCCCTGGCAGCACCAGGCCGCGCTCCGGGTGGTGCCAGCGCACCAGCGCCTCGGCGCCCAGCGTACGACCGTCGGCGAGCCACACCAGCGGCTGGTAGTGGAGCTCCAGCTCGCCACGCTCCAGCCCCCGCCGCAGGTCGTTCTCGAGGTGCAGGCGCTGCATGTGCTCGCCGTCGAGGCGACCGTCGAAGAGCTGGAACACGGCGCCGCCGCGTCCCTTGGCCCGGTACATGGCGGCGTCCGCGTAGCGCAGCAGGTCGCTCGCCACCGCCTCCGGCGTGCACAGCGCCACGCCGACGCTCGCCGAGGGGTGGATCGCCGTGTCCTCGATCTCCACCGGCTCGGCCAGCGAGGCGAGCAGGCGGTCGGCCACCGCCGCGGCGTCGCGCTCGTCGCGCAGCCCTTCGAGCACCACCACGAACTCGTCGCCGCCGAAGCGGGCCAGCAGGTCGTCGGGGCGCAGGCATTCGGAGAATCGGTGGGCCAGGGCGGCCAGGAGTTGGTCGCCGGCGCCGTGGCCGAGGGAGTCATTGATCATCTTGAAGCGGTCGAGATCGATGAACAGCACCCCGACGCGGCGCCCCGACAGGGCGTTGCGCTCCAGGGCCTCGGTCAGGTGGCGCTCGCACATCGCCCGGTTGGGCAGCCGGGTGAGGGGGTCGAAATAGGCCAGGTGGCGCAGCCGCTCCTCCATGGCGATCTGGCCGCTGATGTCGTGCCCGGCAGCAATCAGGCACTCGCAGCGGTCGAGCAGGATGCGCTCTCCCGACAACCGCACCACCCGCGGCGCGCCGGCGCGCGAACGCAGCCGCACCTCGACGTCCTGGAACGACCCGCGGCGGCGGGTCTCGGCGGCCAGGCGGCCCCATTCCTCCGTGTTCTCGAACAGGCCGAGTCCGCCCACGGTCTGGCCCTCCACCTCGCCGCGGTGGTAGCCGAGGTGGGCGAGGAAGCCATCGTTGACCTCCAGCAGCTCGCCATCGGTGAGCGAGATCACCGCCAGCACGGCGGGGCTGAGGCGGAACAGGGTGGTGAACTTGTCCTCCGAGCGGCGCACCGCCTCGACCGCCTCCTGGCGGGCGGTGATGTCCCAGTCGATGCCGATCCAGCGCACCGGGCGCCCCTGCTCGTCGCGGTAGAGCCGCCCCCGGGTGTGCAGCCAGCGGACCCGGCCGTCGGGTCCGCGATGGCGGTAGTCGAGCTCGTGCTCGTCGCGCAGGCCCGCGAGCAGCTCGCCGACGACGGCGTTGAAGCGCGGCAGATCGGCGAGCACCACGTGGCTGCGCCAGGCGGCGAAGTCGTCCGGCAGCTCGTCCGGCTCGTAGCCGACCAGCCGCTTGAGCTGGGGCGAGATGTAGGTGCGCAGCGGCCCCCCCATGGGGTTCTCGGGGTCGAGCTCGATGTCCCACATGCCGCCGCGCGAGCCGCTGACCGCCAGATCGAGCTGCTCCTGGCGGCGGCGCAGCTCCTGCTCGTCCCGGCGGCGCCGGGTGACGTTGCGCAGTAGCGTCTGCTGGGCCGGCGTGCCGTTCCAGGACACGGGCGAGGAGCTGACCTCGAGCTCGAGCTCCTCGCCGTCCCAGCGCCGGAACCCGTCGATCAGCGCGCGCTGCACCGGGCGGCGGCGGTAGATGTCGGCGAGCTGGTCGGCCAGGGAGCCCTCCAGCAGCTCGAGGTACTCGACAATGCGGCGGCCGACGAGGTCGTCCACCGAGGGCACCGCCAGCAGGCGGGCCGCGGCCGGGTTGGCGTAGAGGATCTCGCCCTGCCAATGAACCAGGATCATGTCCGGCGACAGCTCGACGAGCTGCCGGTAGCGCGACTCCGACTCCGCCCCGGCGCCCTCGAAACGGGCCGGGGCGGGGCCGCGGTGGGCAGCCGCCCGACGGGCCACGGCGCTCATCGGCGGCCTCCGCCGCGGGGGCCCGGGTCGTCGGCCGTGGAGTCGCCCACCGTCGCGCTGTCGGCGGCGCCGTCGCCGATCCACCGGTGCAGGCGGTCGCGGTCCGCCGCCGCGACCTCGATCAGCTCGACGCCCATGCCGCGGGGGCGGCGCCAGCGGCG
>DATACC010000248.1:0-15437 GCA_036259255.1 Thermoanaerobaculia bacterium
CCAGCAGCACCGCGAACACCGGCGCCGCGGCACCCGGTCGCGCGGCCGCGGGGGCGGCGAGCGCTAGCCCGACGCCGCGCATCACCGCCAGGGCGAGGAGGGCGAAGCCGAGGGCGAGCCAGGCGAGGCGGGCGACGGCGCCGGTGGAGAGGCGGGGGCGGAGGCCGCCGGCACGGGCGCCGACCACCAGGGCGGGCCGCATCGTGGACGCGCCGGCGGGCGCCAGCACCACGGCTCCGCGGCTCGCCTGCTCCGCGTTCCGGGCGAGGGACCAGTGCAGGCCGGTGCCGCCCTCCGGCTGGCGGCCGAAGGGAAGCTGGTCGGTGGCGAAGCTGCGGGCGGCCACCGCATGCCACGGCCGCGGCCCCTCCCCCACCGGGGCGACGAAGAACGCGGTGACGGCACCGAAGCTCGCCTCGAAGGCCGCACCGCGGAACGGCCAGACGGGCGACTGCAACTCGTGCAGCAGACCCTCCCCGGCCCAGGCCACCGGCTGCCCGTCGGGGTCGAGCAGCAGCAGCGACGCGCGGCCGGAACGGTCCTCCTCCAGCAGGTCCTCGAGGGCGCGGAAGGCGACCAGCGGGTCGGCGACGATGCGGGGGGTCTCGGGCAGCGAACGGCTGGCCCGGCGGGCGTCGTCCTCCAGCTCCCGCCACAGCACGCGGTAGTCGGCCTCCACCGCGGCGCGCCAGCCGGGATCGTCGAGGGAAGGAGCGCCGCCCACCTGCCAGCGGGCGCCGAGGGCGAGCACCGCCACCAGCAGCGCGGCGCCGGCCACCAGCACCTCGCGCCGGGGCGGCCGCGCGGCGAGCCACAGGCCGGCCGGCAGGGCCACCGCCAGGACGGCCCACGGATCGGGAAGGAAGGGCGCGGCGAGGGGAGCCAGCAGGAGGGCGGCCTCCGCCAGCCGGTGCCGCCACGGCCGGCCCGGCTCGGCGGCGGGTCCGGGGCTGCCGTCCGCCGGGCTCAGCGGCTGCCGTCCCCGGGGACCATCGGCAGGTCGAGGCCGTGGCGCCGCGCGAACTCCACCGCCTCGGGATAGCCGGCGTCCGCATGCCGGGCGACGCCCATGCCCGGGTCGCCGGTGAGCACCCGCTCCAGGCGCCGCGCCGCTTCCGGGGTGCCGTCGGCCACCACCACCATGCCGGCGTGGAGCGAGTAGCCGATGCCGACGCCGCCGCCGTGGTGCACCGACACCCAGGTGGCGCCGTTGACCGCGTTGAGCAGGGCGTTGAGTACCGGCCAGTCGGCGATGGCGTCGGAGCCGTCGCGCATTCCCTCCGTCTCGCGGTTGGGCGAGGCGACCGAGCCACAGTCGAGGTGATCGCGGCCGATGACGATGGGCGCCTTCACGCGGCCGCTCGCCACCAGCTCGTTGAACAGGCGTCCGGCGCGGGCCCGCTCGCCGTAGCCCAGCCAGCAGATGCGCGCCGGCAGCCCCTGGAAGGCGACCCGCTCGCGGGCGAGGCGGATCCAGCGCGCCAGCGCCTCGTCCTCGGGGAAGGCCTCGAGGATGGCGTCGTCGGTGGCGGCGAGATCGTCCGGGTCGCCGGAGAGCACCGCCCAGCGAAACGGCCCCTTGCCCTCGCAAAACAGCGGGCGGATGAACAGCGGCACGAAGCCCTCGATCTCGAACGCCTCGGCGACGCCGGCCTCCTGGGCCTGGCCGCGCAGGTTGTTGCCGTAGTCGAAGGTGACGGCGCCGCGATCCCGCAGGGCGAGCAGGGCGCGCACGTGGGCCGCCATCGACGCCATCGAGCGGCGGATGTACTCCTGGGGATCGCGCTGGCGCAGGGCCAGCGCCTCCGGATAGGCGATGCCGTGGGGCACGTAGCCCTCGAGCGCGTCGTGGGCCGAAGTCTGGTCGGTGAGGACGTCGGGGACGACGCCGGTGGCCACCAGGTGCTCCAGCAGGTCGACGGCGTTGGCCTCGACGGCGATCGACACCGCCTCGCCGGCCTCCCGGGCGGCCAGCGCCCGCTGGACGGCCGCCGGGACGTCGGCGGCCAGCTCGTCGAGGTAGCGGGTCTCCAGGCGCCGCTCGATGCGCCGCCGCTCCACCTCGGCCACCAGGGCCACGCCCCCGTTCATGGTGACGGCCAGCGGCTGGGCGCCGCCCATGCCGCCGAGCCCGGCGGTGACGGTGAGGCGGCCCGCGAGGCTACCGCCGAAGTGCTGGCGCGCGCACTCGGCGAGGGTCTCGTAGGTGCCCTGGAGGATGCCCTGGGTGCCGATGTAGATCCAGGAGCCGGCGGTCATCTGGCCATACATGGTGAGGCCGAGTCCCTCGAGGCGGCGGAACTCGTCGGCGGTGGCCCAGTGGGGCACCAGCAGGGAGTTGGCGATCAGCACACGCGGTGCATCCCGGTGGCTGGGGAACACCGCCACCGGCTTGCCGCTCTGGACGACCAGGGTCTCCTCGTCGCCCAGTCGCCGCAGGGCCGCGACGATCGCCTCGTAGCACTCCCAGTTGCGCGCCGCCCGCCCGGAGCCGCCGTAGACGATCAGCTCGTCCGGCCGCTCGGCCACCTCGGGATCGAGGTTGTTCATCAGCATCCGCAACGCCGCCTCCTGCAGCCAGCCACGGCAGGAGAGGTCGGTGCCGCGCGGGGCGCGGACGGTGCGGGCTTCGGCGCGGGATCGGGCTCCGGGGGCCTCGGCGGTGGTCATGGCAGAGATTGTAGCGCCCGGCGGCGGTGGGCGCGCGGTGGGGGGGCCGCACGAGCGCGTGGGCTGGCTTCTCCGCTGCCGGGATCGGACCGGGGCCGACGTCCGCCACGTCGCGTCGAGGCGGAGGCGCGATCCGGAGTTCGCAGCCACGCCTCGCTTCGGTTACTATGCGCAAATTCAACTTCACCTGCGCCGGCCGAGGGTGCTGCCGGGCAAGTTCACGATCTGGAGGGGCCGATGCACCGGAGAATCCTCGCCGTGGCGATCGTCACGATCGCTTCGCTGCTCATCCTCGATGGTTCCTCGGCAGCGGCGCAGCCGCTCCTCAAGTCGGCGGTCCAGGTCGATCCCGGGACCACCAAGCAGGCCGGCGCCACCTTCGGGTATCGCCTGACCTACAACTGCAGCTCGACCTCCGGTCCCTGCCTCGGCGCCGAGGTCGTCGACCTGCTGCCGCCGGAGGTGCAGTTCGTCTCCACCGTTCCGGCCAGCCCCACGGGCGACGTGGCGGCGGTCCACGTGACGCCGAACTTCTCCGGCACCGGGCGCACCCAGGTCCGCTTCGACCTGGTGGACCCGCTGCCGGCCGGCAACAGCGGCGACCTGATCGTCAACGTGCGCTTCCCCAACGGCTCGACGCCCGACGGCACGGTGGCCACCAACACCGCCGACGGCATCAACCTGGAGACCTCGCCCGGCACCTTCACCACGCCGCCGGTGGACGTCACCGCGGTGGCGACGGTCCAGGTGTCCCTGACCAAGGCGCTGACCACCTCCCCGGCGAACCTCGACCTGCCCGAGAGCTACCGCCTGCGCATCGCGGTGCCGAACTCCAACGGGGCGCTGAACCTGACCGCGGTCGGTCCGGTGGTCGACACCCTGCCGCCGGGCACCGTCTTCAACGGCGCGACGCCGGCGGCCGACTGCCAGCCGGGCTGCGTCGGCACCACGCCGGCGACGGTCACCTGGACGTCTCCCTGCTCCCTGCCGCTGACTCCCAACCAGAACTGCGACATCGCGGTGAACGTCACCTTCCCGAGCGCCACCTTCCCCTCCGGGACCGACGTCACCAACTCCTTCACCGCCGACGTGACCCCCCTCGGCGAACCACCCCAGAGCGTCGGCCCGGGCACGGTCACCCACCCGGTGACCGCCTTCGTGCCCAGCCCGGGTGCCGGGTTCAGCAAGAACATGGCGGGCGGCACCCCGAACCCGCCGACCCTCGACCAGACCTTCAGCTACGACCTGAACGTCACCAACAACGGCAACGTGCCGCTGGACGACCTGGTGGTGATCGATACCCTCCCGGTGGAGATGATGCTGACCAGCGTCACCACCGGCGCCTACAACGGTCTCGCCGACTTCGCCGCCGGCGAGGGGGTCCGGGTGAGCTACGAGAAGAACACCGCGCCGGGGGTGTTCACCCTCTGGGGAAGCTCGCCGGCCTCGACCACCAACACCACCCTGGTGGCCCCGCCCGCAGGCCTGGGTGCCGGCGAGTCCGTGACCCGCGTGCGTTGGGAGTACGGCCAGGCCCAGCCCGGCATGGCGCCGGCCGGGGGCGGGGCGCGGCCGCGGCTGACCGGCCGCATCATCAACCCGGACAACCTCGGCGGACCGGTGGCGATCGGCGACACGGTGGAGAACTGCGCCTCGCTGGCGGCGGTCTACGCGGCCGGGCCGACCAACGTCGTCCGCAACGACTGCCAGACGTTCACCGTCTCGGGTCCCTTCGTCCAGCTCAACCCGGCCAAGGACAACCTTTCCGGCGGCGGTCCCTTCGCCCCGGGCCAGACGGTGAGCTACCGCCTGCGGGTGCGCAGCGCCTCCCAATCGTCCGATCCGGTGCCGCTGGAGGACCTCGTCGCCACCGACCTGCTGCCCGTCGACCTCGTCTTCTCCTCGTGGGCCTTCGACGCCCAAGGCACCGGCCTGCCGGCCCCCCAGGTGTTCGAGCAGATCCCCAACTTCGCCGGCACCGGCCGGACGCTGCTGCGCTGGCGCTGGAACGCCGGCAGCGGCAATCTCGGCGTCGACGACCAGGTGTGGATCACCCTCTCGGCGACGATCCGCAACGGCGCGACCTCCGGCAGCCTGGCCAACAGCTTCACCCTGGAGCACGACGCGCCGGGCCTCGGCCAGCGCTGCAGCGGCAGCAGCCAGAGCGATGCCCTCGATTTCGACGGGGACGCGAACACCGCCGAGACGCTGTGCCGGGCGACCGGAACGGTCCCCGTGGCCGGCATCGCCCAGCTCGTCTCCAACAAGCTGATCGAAGCCACCTGCGACGCGGGCGCGGTGGCGACGTCCGCCGGCACGCTTACCGGCGGCAGCCTGAGCTATAGCCTGCGGGTGCAGAACGTCGGCACCGTGCCGATGCAGAACTTCGTGCTCGTCGACATCCTGCCCTTCGTCGGGGACACCGGGGTGCGCGACACCGACCCCCGGGGCTCCCAGTGGACGCCACTGCTGGTGGCGCCGATCATGCCGCCGCCGGGCACCACCCTCTACTACTCGACCTCCGGCAACCCGTGCCGCGGCGAGGTGGGCGGCCCCACCGCGGGGTGCGATCCCCCCGACTGGTCCACCGTGCCTCCGGAGCCGATCACGGCCACCCGCTCGTTCAAGATCGAGTTCGGCGACCAGGTGGTGGCGCCCTTCGACTTCGTCGAGCTCGCCTTCGCCATGGCGACGCCCGGCGACGTGCCGCCCGGAGGCGTGGCCTACAACTCCTTCGCCTACCAGGCCGACCGCGCCGACGGCCTCGGAGCCCTCGCCGCCGAGCCCCAGAAGGTCGGCGTGGCCCTCGGCGCCTGCGAGGCGGCGGCCCTCGGCGACTTCGTGTGGGCCGACCTCGACGGCGACGGCATCCAGGACGATGGTCCCACCGGCCTCGACGGGGTCCTGGCGCGCCTCTTCACCCCGGGGCCCGATGGCGTCGGAGCGACCAACGACGACGTACCCCTCGCGAGCACCGTCACCGCCACCGGCCCCGGCGGCGAAGCCGGCTGGTACCGCTTCCCGGGCCTGGCGCCCGGCAGCTACCTGGTGTGCTTCGAGGCGCCCCCGACGTTCGTGCCGACGACCCCCGACGCGGGCGGCGACGACAGTACGGATTCCGACGCCGACCCGGCGACCCTCTGCACCCCGACGGTGACCCTGGCGGCGGACGACGACGATCCCGACCTCGACGCCGGCCTGGTGCCGACCCACCGGGCTGCCCTCGGCAACTACGCGTGGTTCGACCGCAACGGCGACGGGCTCCAGAACGAGGCGGTGACCGAGGGCGTCAACGGGGTGACGGTGCGCCTCCATCTCGACGACGGCGACGGCATCCCGGAGCCCGGCAGCGGCGACCCCTTGATGGCGGTCACGGCGACGGCGGACGACGTGTACGGCCAGCCGGGCCACTACCTGTTCGACGGGTTGGTCCCGGGGCTGCCCTACTTCGTCGAATTCGTGCTCCCCGCCTCGGCGACCGGCTTCACCGCCTCCGATGCCGGGGGCGACGACGCGGTGGACTCCGACGCCTCTCCGGGCACCGGAACCACCGGCATGGTGACGCTCGCCCCCGACGAGGTGAACCGCACCCTCGACGCGGGGCTGCTGCGCGCCGAGGGCGTCCTCTCCCTCGGCGACCAGGTGTGGCTCGACACCGACGACGACGGCCTGTTCGAGCCCGAGAACGGCGAGCAGGGTATCGACGGCGTGCGCCTCGACCTCTACCTGGACGCCGACGCCGACGGCCTGCCGGACCTCGACGAGCACGTGGCGACAACGAACACGGCCACCACCAGCGGCTTCGCCGGGCGCTACCGGTTCGGCGATCTCGCCGCCGGCGACTACGTGGTGGTGGTGTCGCCGGCAAGCCTCGGCGGCGGCGGTCCCCTCGCCGGCCTCGTCACCTCCCACGGCAACGACCCGGCGCCCGACCCGGACGACGACGTCAACGGCGACGACAACGGCGTCGAGCTGGGCGCCCTGGTCGTCACCCGGGCGGTGACCCTCGCCGACAACGGCGAGCCGACCAGCGAGGACGGCGACGACGACTCCAACCTCACCGTCGACCTCGGCTTCGTCGGCGCCGCCGGCGCCGCGCCCTACGACTACGGCGACGCGCCGGACGTGGAGGCGGGCACGGCGCCCGGCGACTACGCCACCACCGCCCTCGGTGGCGGCGCCTACCACCTGCTCGCCGTCGGCGGCCCCGTCCTCGGCGCCTGCGTCGACGCCGACACCGGGAGCGCCCAGGACACCGCCGCCACCGCCGACGACCTGGCGCCCGCTGGTGCCACCTTCGGCACCTGCGCCACGCCGGGCGACGACGAGGACGGCGTGGTGATGCCGGGCACCGTCGTCCCCGGCGGCACCGCCCCGTTCACCGTCACCGCCACGGGCTCGTGCCTCCTCGATGCCTGGGTGGACTGGAATCGCAGCGGCGTGTTCGGCGACTCCGCCGGCGAGCAGATCACCGCCTCCCTGGCCCTCGTCGATGGCGCACCGACGGCGCTGACGCCGGCGGTGCCGCCGTCGGCGGTGCCGGGGGTCACCTTCGCCCGCTTCCGCTGCTCCCTCGCCGGCGGCCTCTCCCCGGTGGGACCGGCGAGCTCGGGCGAGGTGGAGGATCACCGCCTCGGCATCCTCGGCAGCGACTTCGGGGACGCGCCGGCCAGCTACCCGACGCAGGGAGCGGGCGCCGCCAGCCACGGTGTCGATCCGCTGACGCCGCCGCTCCACCTCGGCGCCTGCGTCGACAGCGAGGGCGACGGGCAGCCGAGCGCCGGCGCCGACGGCGACGATCTGACGGCCGGCACCAGCCGGGTCGGGTCCTGCTTCGACGACGAGGACGGCGTCTCCTTCACCACCGTGACCACCGCCTGCCAGACGGCGCAGCTGACCGTCACCGCCGCCGCGGCCGGTCTGCTGGACGCGTGGATCGACTTCAGCGCCGACGGCGACTTCGACGACGCCGGCGAGCGCATCTTCGCCGGCCAGCCGCTCGTCGCCGGCGCCCACCCGCTGGCCTACGCGGTGCCGTGCACCGCGGTCGCAGGCACCACCTACGCCCGCTTCCGCTTCAGCAGCTCCGGAACGGCGACGCCGGACGGCGCCGCCGACGACGGCGAGGTGGAGGACCATGCGGTCAACGTCGGCGCCGTCGACTTCGGCGACGCTCCGGACTCCTACCAGACGACGATCGCGGCCGGCGGGCCGAACCACCGGGTGGTGGCCGGCTTCTCCCTCGGCGCCACCGTCGACACCGAGACGGACGGCCAGCCGAGCGCCGGAGCGACCGGCGACGGCGCCGACGAGGACGGGGTCGTGCTGCCGGGCGGTGGTGTCCTCGGTGCCTGCACCTCCCCGAGCCTGACCGTGACGCTGACGAACACCGCCGGCGTCGGGACTCCCCGGCTCGACGCCTGGATCGACCTCGACGCCGACGGCGTGTTCTCCGATCCACGGGACCGCGTCGCCACCGCCCTCCCCCTCGTCCCGGGGGCCAACGTGGTGCCCTACGCCGTGCCCTGCGACGCCGGCACCTCGGCGACCTACGCCCGCTTCCGGCTGAGCTCGACGGGGGTGGCGACGCCGGGCGGCGCGGCACCGGACGGGGAGGTGGAGGACTACGCCCTCGCCCTCCAGGGCCTGGACTTCGGCGACGCGCCGGATCCGACCTATCCGACGCTGTTGGCGTCCAACGGCGCCCGCCACCGGGTGCTCCTCGCCGGCAACCCGACCCTCGGCTCCGCCGTCGATACCGAGGGCAACGGGCAGCCGACCGCCGGCGCCAGCGGTGACGACGCGAACGGCGACGACGAGGACGGCGTGCTCTTCCCGGCGGTCCTCGTCCCGGGCACCGAAGGCAGCGTCCAGATCACCGTCGGCGCCACCGGCGGCAGTGTCGCCTGCTGGATCGACCTCGACCGCGACGGCGCCTGGAGCGGCGCCGAGCAGATCGTCGGCGAGCTGCTTCCCGGCTCCTCCGTCGTCTCGCGAACCTTCGCCGTACCGCCGGGCACGCCGGCGGGCACAGCGCCGACCCGTTGCCGCATCGCCACCGCGCCGGGTCTGGGCGTCACCGGCGAGGCCGGCGACGGCGAGGTGGAGGACCACCTGGCGACCGTTGGCGTCGCGGTGCCCGGCCTCGGCGTGGCGAAGCGGCTGGTCGGCGTCGACCGGGAGGAGGGCACCAACTACCGCGTCGACTTCGAGCTCGTCCTCGAGAACACCGGCAACGTCCCGCTCGCGGATCTGCAGGTGGTGGAAAATCTCGGCGCCGTGTTCGCGGGCGTGGCGGCCCTCGAGGTCGTCGCGGTGACCAGCCCGACGCTCACCGTCGACCCGACCTTCGACGGGGTCACCTTCACGAACCTGCTCGCCGCCGGGAACGTCCTCGCGGTGGGCGGCCGCGCCACCATCGCCCTGGACCTGCGGATCAACAGCGGGGGGGTGAGCGGTCCGTTCGAGAATCGGGTCACCGCCACCGCCACCGCCCCGGACGGCACCCCCGTGGCCGACCTGTCGACCGACGGGGACGACCCCGACGCGAACGGCAACGAGGACCCCTCCGACGACGACGCGCCGACGATCATCGTGCTGCCCTTCAGCGTGACCGAGATCCCGACCCTCGGCCCCTTCGGGCTGACGGTGCTGTCCGCGTTGCTCGTCCTGCTCGCCGCCGGGGTGCTGCGCCGGCACGCAGCGGGAGGGTAAGCGGCGGGCCCGGACGGCGGCGGCATAGCGGACCGAGGCCGCCGTCGGCCAGCACCAGCTTCCCCTGGCGGTGCACCGGGCCGTCGCGGCCGGGCACCTCGGCGCCGAATGCCCGGCCGAGGCGGGTGACGACCGCCTTCAGGCGATCTCGATCAGGGTCTCCCCCGGCGCGCCTGGGCCCTGCGACGCGGCGCTCCGGCGCCAGCCGGAGGCGGCGACTCGGCTCATCGGGTACCCCGTGCGTGCAGCGTGATGGTGCCGTCGCCGCGGAGAGAGAAGTAGCGGGCGGGAGTCTGGCCGCATCCGCCTCGGACTCGGCAGAGCTGGCGCGCGGCCCGCGTCGTCTCGTCGTCGGCGCCCTGGAAGAGTGACTTGCCGGTGACGTCGCGGTCGCCGCCGGCCAGGCTCATGCCGGCGAGGATGTTGCCCACGAAGAGCGAGTTCTGAACCACGCCGTTCACCGGCGCGCGGGCCCGGCACAGCTCGTTTTCGCCCGATCCCATCAGGATCTCGAAGCGGTCGCGCAGCTCGAGGTCGAGATCTTGCTGGCCGCCGACGAAACCTCCCGAGCGGCAGGCGTGCAGGATCACCAGGAGCTCCGGATAGACGAAGACCCGTTGTCTGCCGCCGCTGCCCGGCACCGGACGCGACGTCCGATTGGCGACCTGCCAGGCGCGCAGGATCTCGGCAAGCTCGTCGTCGTAGATGCGTCGGTCGTCGCGCAAGCTCCTCTCGCTCACCGCTTGCCGATTGCGCAGGCTCAGGTACTCGTCGCGGTTCGTGCCCGGGTCCTGCGCCTCGTCCAGCGGGGCGCGGTCGCCCTGCCGGTTGCTGCCGTGGCCGCTGTAGAAGAACACCATCTGGAGACAGCCCCTGCCGTGCAGCGCGCGCACGGCATCGCCGACGCTCTGCTTGGTGGCGTTCGCGAAGATCGTCCGATAGAGCGCCACCGGGGGACGCCACTCCGGAAGGCGGCGGAGCGCGGCCTCGAAGTCGCGCGCGTCCTTCGGACCCACCCCCAGCGTGTCGTCTCCGACGATCACCGCGCAACGCCGCGCCGCGCCGCCGAGCTCGGCCAGGCCGATGTCGTCGATGCCGACGGGAACGGGAGCGGGGGTCTCCTCCCGCTCCATGTCCTCGTCGGGATCCCGGACCAGCGGTCCCTCTTGCTCCTCGAGCGGCCCATCGGCGAGCTCGACGACCGGGCCGGGTTCGGCGACCGGGCCGAGATCGACGACGGGCCGGAGATCGACGACGCTCTCGGCGACCGCTCCGGCAACCATCTCCACCGGTCCGTCGACTTCGGCGGGAGGTCGTGCGACGTCCATCTCTTCGGCCTCTCGACCGTCTCCTCGCGAGGAGGCGCAGCCCGCTCCCGCCAGGAGGGCGATCGCGGCCAAACCTGTGTAGAGCCTTCGGTGGCGATGCATCGGGGCTCCTGTCGTCGTGCCAGGGCTTTTCGCCATTGTAGCGCGGCCGGCAGCCAGCGGCAGGGCACCGCCGTCGTCTGCCCCTGCCAGGCGCCGGTGGTCGAGGTGCTGCTCGCGGACCGCGCCGACGAGGTCGAGGTGCTCGGGCCAGCCCCTCACCTCGGCGGCCCCGACCCTGCCTGTCGGAGGCCGCCGACCCCCTCACCCCCCGATCCCGTAGCGCTCCATCTTGAGCGCCAGCCCGTTGCGCGACAGGCCGAGGAGCTTGGCGGCCTGGGTCTTGTTGCCCTGGGTGCGCTTCAGGGCCTCGCGGATGGCCTCCTCCTCGGTGGCGGCGACCAGGCGCTCGAGGTCGAGGTCGGAGGTGGTGGCGTCGACGCGGGTGCCGCCGCGGACACTCGCCAGGCGCACCTTCTCGGGCAGCATCTCGGCGTCGATGGGCCGGCCGCTCGCCGTCAGGTGCACCGCCTGGCGCACGATGTTCTCGAGCTCCGGCAGGTTGCCCGGATAGTCGTAGGCGAGCAGCGCCGACATCGCCTTGACCGTGATCCCGGCCATCCGCTTGCCGGTCTCGTGGCACACCAGGTTGATGGCGCGCTGCACCAGCAACGGCAGGTCCTCCTTGCGCTCGCGCACCGGCGGCACGTCGACGGCGAACTGGCTCAGCCGGTAGGCGAGGTCGACGCGGAACAGATCGCGCCGGGCGAGGGGCTCCAGCGGCTCGGCGGCGGCGGCGACGATCCGCACGTCGGCCCGCTGCACCGAGCGGCTGCCCGCCGGCTCCACCTCGCCGGAACGCAGGAAGCGGACCAGCCGCGCCTGGAGCTCCAGAGGCAGGCGGTCGACGTCGCGCAGGTACAGGGTGCCGCCGTCCGCCAGCACCAGCTTGCCTTCGCGGCGTACCGGCCCGTCGCGGCCCGGCACCTCGGCTCCGAACAGATCCGCCTCCACCTGCATCGGCGAGCCGCCGGCGCAGGAGGCGACGATCATCGGCTGGTTGCGCCGCGGGCTCGACTGGTGGAGCGACCGGGCCAGCAGTTCCTTGCCGGTGCCCGTCTCGCCGCGCAGCAGCACGTGCACCGGCGGGTCCACCGCCGCCCGCAGCAGCTCCACCGCCCGGCGCATCGGCGGCGACTCCCCCACCACCACCCCGGGATCGAGCACCAGCTCCTGGCGCCCCTGGTGGCCGGGCAGGATCGGTTCGTACCAGCCGACGTGGTGCACCAGGCCGAGGATCACGAGATCCCCCAGCGCGCGCAGGGCGTCGACCGGGCTCCAGTCGCCGGGGCGGAAGCGCGGGAACGCGGTGATCAGGATGTACGGGCGCTCCACGGCGACGAAGAAGTGGAAGCAGATCCATGCCGGCTGCCCCGCCACCGTCCCGGTGATCGCCCCGCCGGAGCGGTCGGACCACGGGCTCGCCGGCGGCGCGCCGTCTTCCTCGCTGCCGTTGCGGCCGGCCAGGTGGCGGCGTACCTGGTCCACCAGGTCCTCGGCCGCCGGCAGCCACGCCTCGTCGCTCGCCACCAGCAGCTTGATCCCCGGCTCGGTGAGATCGCCGTGGAGCAGCACCAGCACGCCGCCGCCGAAGTCGGCCAGCAGGCCGTCGATCAGCGATTCGGCCGTGGTGCGGCTCTCGACGTCGGTCAGCACCCACTCGGTGACCCGGGCGAGGTGGGCGATCATCGTCTCCGGCGCCAGCGCCGGCTCGGCCGGCGGCACGGGCTCCGGTGGGGCGGGCTCCGGCTCGGGCTCCGGCAGGGCCTCCTCCATCAGCAGCGTGACGGTGCCGAGGCGCACCTCGTCGAGCAGTTCCACCCGGGAGCGGCCGCGCACCCGCTCGCCGGCCACCACCACGCCCTTGCGGCTGCCGAGATCCTCCACCTCCAGCGTCTCGCCGTCCCAGTGCAGGAGGGCGTGCCGGCCGGCGACCCCCGGGTAGGCCAGCGCCACGTCGTTGCCCGCCTCGCTGCCGAGGCTCATCGGGCTCTTGTGGACCGGAAAGCGGCGGACCCCGTCGGGGGCGTAGGCCACGATGCGCAGCATCGCCGGACGCTCTAGTCCAGCGGCTCGAGGTGGGGGGCGAGGTCGCCGCCCGCCAGCAGCTCCTCGGCGGCGGCGAGGTCCGGCGCCATCTCGCGGTCCTCCACCCAGGGGGCGACCCGCTCGCGCACGGTGGCGTGAAGCGCCTCGAGCGGCGGGCTCGAGGTGAGCGGACGCAGCAGGTCGATGCCCTGGGCGGCGGCGAGCAGCTCGATGGCCAGCACCCGCTGCACGTTGGCGACGACGCTGCCGAGCTTCAGGGCGGCGCCCATGCCCATGGAGACGTGGTCCTCCTTGTCCGCCGAGGTGGGGATCGAGTCGACCGAGGCCGGGTGGCACAGCACCTTGTTCTCGGAGACCAGGGCGGCGGCGGTGACCTGGGCGATCATGAAGCCGGAGTTCAGGCCCGCCTCCTCCACCAGGAACGGCGGCAGCCCGGAGAACGCCGTGTTGGTGAGCTTCTCGGTGCGCCGCTCGCTGATCGAGGCCAGCTCGGCGAGAGCGATCGCCAGCACGTCCGCCGCCAGCGCCATCGGCTCGCCGTGGAAGTTGCCGCCGGAGATCAGCTCGCCTCCGCCGGCGCCGTCGTCGAACACCAGCGGGTTGTCGGTGACCGAATTCATCTCGACCGCGAGCTTGCGCTCGACGTCGACCACCAGGTCGCGCACCGCGCCGTGCACCTGGGGCATGCAGCGCAGGCTGTACGGGTCCTGCACTCGCACGTCGCCCACGCGGTGCGATTCGCGGATCGCCGAGCCCTGGAGCAGGCGCCACAGGTTGGCGGCACTGGCCTGCTGGCCGGGATGGGGACGCAGCCGGTGGAGTCGGGCGTCGAAGGCGGCGTCGGTGCCGCGCAGGGCGTCGGTGGACAGCGCCCCGGCGAGGTCCGCCACCTTCACCAGCCGGCGCGCCTCGAGCACCGCCAGGGCGAGCAGCGCGGTCATCGCCTGGGTGCCGTTGATCAGCGCCAGCCCCTCCTTCGGGGCGAGGGCGAGGGGCGCCAGGCCGCAGCGCGCCAGGGCCTCGGCCGACGGCATCTCCCGTCCCTCGAAACGTACCCGGCCGCCGCCGAGGATCGGCAGCGCCAGGTGGGCCAGCGGCGCGAGATCGCCGCTGGCGCCCACCGAGCCGCGGGAGGGCACCACCGGGAGCATGTCGTGAGCCAGCATGTCGAGCAGGCGCTCGACCACCTCCACCCGCACGCCGGAGTGGCCGCGGGCCAGCGTGTTGGCGCGCAGCAGCAGCATGCCGCGCACGGCACGGTCGTCCAGCGGCTCGCCCATGCCGGCGGCGTGGCTCTTGATCAGCCGCTCCTGGAGGGCGGCGAGGCGGTCGGCCGGGATGCGCACGCTGGCGAGGTCGCCGAACCCGGTGTTCAGGCCGTAGACAGCCTCCGCGGTTCCGAGCACCCGCTCCACCACCCGGCGCCCGGCGGCGACCCGCTCGCGGGCCTCGGCCGCCAGCCGGCAGGGGACGCCGCCGACGACGACGCGCCGGAAGTCCTCCAGCGCGAGGGAACGGCCGTCGATCTCCAGGGGTGGCGTCGCGGGGGCGGGCGAGGTGGTCACGGCTCGGCAGTATAGCCGCCGTCCGGGCGTCGCCGGGGGGGCGAGGGGGGCGCCGGCGCTGCTATCCTCCGGCGCGATGAACGACCTCTTCCTGCGCGCCTGCCGTGGCGAGGCGGTGGAACGGACGCCGGTGTGGATCATGCGCCAGGCGGGCCGCTACCTCCCGGAGTACCGGGAGATCCGCCGCCGCGTCGACTTCCTGACCCTGTGCAAGAGCCCGCAGCTCGCCGCCGACGTGACGGTGCAGCCGGTGGACCGGCTCGGGGTGGACGCCGCGATCCTGTTCGCCGACATCCTCTTGCCGCTCGAAGCGATGGGGGCCGAGCTGGTGTTCGCCAAGGGCGACGGTCCCACCTTTCCGCAGCCGGTGCGCCGCCGCGAGGACCTGGCCCGCCTGGTGCGCCCGGACGTCGGCGCCACCCTCGGCTACGTGTTCGAGGCGATGGCCGAGGTCCGCCGGCGCCTCGATGGCCGTGTGCCGGTGATCGGCTTCGCCGGCACGCCGTGGACGCTGGCCGCCTACCTGGTGGAGGGCGGCGGCTCGAAGCAGTTCGCCCACCTCGCGGCGTGGAGCTACCGCGACCCGGAGGGCCTCGCGGAACTGCTCGATCGCATCGCCGAGGTCACCATCGAGTACCTGCTCGGCCAGGTGGCGGCCGGCGCCCAGGCGCTGCAGCTCTTCGACACCTGGGGCGGCCTGCTCGACGCCGAGCGCTGGCGCCGCCTCGCCGCGCCGCCGCTGGCGCGCATCCTGGCGGCGGTGGCCGAGGGCGCCCCGGACGTGCCGCGCATCTACTACGGCCAGGGCTCCCACCTGTTGTCGGCGGCGGCCGAGCTGCCGGTGGACGTGGTGTCGGTGGACTGGCGGGTACCGCTGGCCGAGGCGCGCCGCCTGGTGGGACCCGACAAGGTGCTCCAGGGCAACCTCGACCCCGGGGCCCTGCTCTCCCCGCTGTCGGAGATCGAGCACCACGCCGGCGCCCTGGTCGCGGCCGGCCGCGCCCCCCCCCAC
>DATACC010000249.1:0-18574 GCA_036259255.1 Thermoanaerobaculia bacterium
GCCGGCCGGAGGTCCCGCAGCGGACCTCGCGGTGGACGAACGCGCCGCGAGATAGAGGGCGGCGCTCGCCGAGCGGGTGCCCGCCGGCGGCGCCGGTGCCCCGCCGCTGGCCGGCCTGCGGGTGGCCCTCGACGCCGCCCACGGTGCCGCCGCCCCGTTCGCCCGCGCCCTCTTCGAGCGCCTCGGCGCCGCGGTGGTGATGCTCGGCGACCGGCCGGACGGCACCAACATCAACCAGGGCTGCGGCTCCACCCACCCGGAGCGGCTGGCCGCGACGGTGCCCCGCGAGGGCTGCCACCTCGGCATCGCCTTCGACGGCGACGCCGACCGCGCCCTGCTGGTGGACGAGACCGGCACGGTGCGCGACGGCGACGCGATCCTCTACCTCTGGGCCCGGCGCCTGCACCAGGCCGGCGAGCTGGAGCCGGCGCGCATCGTCGCCACCTCGATGAGCAACCTGGGGCTGGAGAAGGCGCTGGCGGCGCTCGGCATCGGCGTCGAGCGCTGCGGGGTGGGCGACCGCGAGGTGGTCGAGACGATGCGGCGCTTGGGCCTCGTGCTCGGCGGCGAGCAGTCGGGCCACGTGGTGCACCTGGGTCTGTCGAACACCGGCGACGGGCTGCTCACCGGCCTGTCGCTGGCGGCCCTGATCGCCGCCGAAGGGCGTCCGCTCTCCGAGCTGCTGGACGGCTTCACCCGCTATCCCCAGGTGCTGCTCAACACCCGGGTGGCCTCCAAGCCCGACCTCGACACGCTGCCGGCGGTCCGCGAGGTCCGGGAGCGGGTGGAGCGCGAGCTCGCCGGGGACGGCCGCCTGGTGCTGCGCTACAGCGGCACCGAGCCGATGGCGCGGGTGATGATCGAGGGGCCGGACCAGGAACGCATCGAGCGGCTGGCCGGCGAGCTGGTGGCGGCCATCGAGCGGGAGATCGGCGCGTGACGGCCGGACGCGGCGCGGCGGTGACGGCGGCGCGGCTGTCGGTCAACGTGGACCACGTGGCGACCCTGCGCCAGGCGCGGCGGGCGACCCATCCGGACCCGGTGGAGGCGGCGTTGGCGGCCGAGGCGGCGGGTGCCTCCGGCATCACCGTCCACCTGCGCGCCGACCGTCGCCACATCCAGGACGACGACGTGGCGCGGCTCGCGCGGGCGATCGCCGGCAAGCTCAACCTGGAAATGGCTCCCACCGAGGAGATGCTGGCCGCCGCCGAGCGCCTGCGCCCCCACCAGGTGAGCCTCGTGCCGGAGCGACCGGACGAGGTGACCACGGAGGGCGGTCTCGACGTGATCGGCCACGGCGGGCGCATCGAGCAGGCGGCACGGCGGCTGGCGGCGGTCGGCGTTGCGGTGTCGATCTTCCTCGATCCGGAGGCGGAGCAGGTGGACGCGGTGGCGGCTCTCGCCGAGCGGGGCGTGCCGATCCACGGATTCGAGATCAACACCGACCTCTACACCCGTGCCGAGGGCACCGACCGGGACGACGAGCTCGCCCGCTGCCGCGCCGCCGCGAAGCGCGGCGCCCGCCGGGGCCTCGAGGTCTACGCCGGCCACGGCCTGACCACCGGCAACGTCGCCCCGATCGCGGCGATCCCCGAGGTGGAAGAGCTCAACATCGGCCACCACCTGGTGGCCCGGGCGGTGATCGTGGGGATGGCCGAGGCGGTGCGCGAGATGCTCGCCGCGATCGACCTGGGTTCTACCGCCTGAAGGCCTGCCGGGCCGCGCACCCGCGCTGGCTTCCTGCGCGGGCGGCCTACCTCTCGATCTCCATCGCCTCGCCGCCGACCACCTGCTCCGGCTCGCGGCAGATGAGGACGGTGGCGGGGATCGGCAGGAGCACGCGGTGGAGGCGCTCGCCGAACTGGACGTTGAGCTCGTAGTAACCGTCGGCGGCGATCTGGAGCAGCACGCCGCGGCTGCCCTTCATCCCCACCAGCTCGTTGTGGACCATCACCTCCGCGGGTAGCTCCATCGCTCACTCCTGGTAGTAGCCCTGCTCCTTGTACTCCTTGAGCTTGCGCTGCAGGGTGCGCAGGCCGATCTCCAGCAGGTCGGCGGCGCGGGCCCGGTGGCCACCGGTGCGCTCGAGGGTTTCGAGGATCGCCTGGCGCTCGATGTCCGCCATGCTGCGCGGCTGCCCGGCCGGCGGCTGCACCGGGGCGCCGGTGACGGTGACCGCGGCCCCCTGGCGGACCTCCACCGGCAGGTCGTTGCTGCCGATCTCGTCGCCCTGGTGGAAGATCACCACCGATTCGATCAGGTTCTTGAGCTCCCGCACGTTGCCGGGCCAGGGGTGGCGGCGCAGCACCTCGAGGGCCTCCGGCGACAGGCGCTTCGGCGCCCGGCCGTGCTCCTCGCAGTAGATGGCCAGGAAGTGCTCGGCCAGCAGCGGCACGTCGTCCGGGCGCTCGCGCAGCGGCGGGATGCGCAGGGTGACGACCTTCAGGCGGTAGTAGAGGTCCTCGCGGAAGCGGCCCTCGGCCACCGCCTTCTCGAGATCGCGGTTGGTGGCGGCGATCAGCCGGAAGTCGACGTCGATCACCTCGCTGCCGCCGACCCGCATCACCTGGCGCTGCTCGAGCACCCGCAGGAGCTTGACCTGGAGCTCCGGGTAGAGCTCGCTGATCTCGTCGAGGAACAGGGTGCCCTTGTGGGCGAGCTCGAACTTGCCGATCTTGCGGGTGACGGCGCCGGTGAACGAGCCGCGCTCGTGGCCGAACAGCTCGCTCTCCAGGATGTCGCTGGGAATGGCGCCGCAGTTGATGGCGAGGAAGCGCTGGTTGCGCCGCGGGCTCGCGTGGTGCAGGGCGGCGGCCACCAGCTCCTTGCCGGTGCCGCTCTCACCGACCACGAGCACCGTCGAGCGGGTGGGCGCGACCACCCGCATCTGCTCGAACAGCCGCTCCATGGAAGCCGACCGCCCGACGATCGCCTCGAAGCCGAAGCGCTTGTCGAGGCGCTGCTTGAGGTCGGTGACCTCCTCGCGCAATTGGGTGCGCTCGAGGAGGTTGGAGACCCGGGCACGCAGCTCGTAGAGGTCGACCGGCTTGGTGAGGTAGTCGTCGGCGCCCACCCGCATCGCCTCGACGGCGGACTCGATGGAGCCGAATCCGGTGACCAGGACCACCGCCAGCTCGTGCCCCCGCTCGCGCACGGCCTCGAGAAAGCCGAGGCCGTCGAGGTTCGGCATCCGCAGGTCGCACACCGCCACCCGCGCCCGCTCGCCGGCCGGATCGTCCAGCAGCTCGAGGGCCTTGCGCGCGTCGTCGAACGTGCGCACCTCGGAGCCCGTTTTCTCGATGGCCAGGGCCATCGACTCCCGCGAGCCGGTCTCGTCGTCGATCACCAGCACCAGCGGCCGGTCGGAGGGCTTCTCGGGCACGGCGCCATTCTGGCACAGGTGGGGCGGGGGCGGGCGGGCGGGCGGGCGGGCGACGCTGATCCCGATAGTGCTGCTCCGCGATGCGAATGGGACTCCGCGAAGGCGAGGCGGAACCGGCCAAGCATGAAGTCACGTTTTCTTGCGCCGCTACAGCCACTGGCCGCCGGCCTCGCGAGTGAAGGTAGTGACGGATCGGGCCCCGTCCTGAACACAACCTGAGAACGGATCCGTGGGAACTCGACGGCGGAATCCCTAGTTCGAAACTCTTATTGGTTTCTCCGCGCGAAGAACGGCAGCCGCTTGGAGAAGTCCACCGGCATCTCGCGGCGGATGGTGTCGAGGAGGTCGGGGGTGATCTCCGGGTGGTCGTGGCGGCGGGCCCAGTCCTCGACGCGGCGGGCGACCACGCCGCGCACGAAGCTCGGGATGCGGTCGATGCGCGCCAGGGCCTCCGGAGTCCAGGTGAGGGTGAGCTCCGCCGGCATGCCATAGGTCGTGTCCCGCGGCGGATCGAGGACCGGACCGCCGGCGGGCTCGTAGGCGCAGGAGTCGTCGGGTCCGAGCAGGTCGCCGGTGGCGGCCCAGGCGCGGGCGCGGCAGCCGCCGCACAGGCGGCGGTACTCGCAGCGGCCGCAGCGACCTTCCGGTTCGCCGGAGCGCAGCGCCAGAAACACGGGCGAACGGTGCCAGACGTCCTCGAAGGAGCTGCGCCGCAGGTCCCCCGCCACCACCGGCAGGTAGGGGCACGGCGTCACCTTCCCCTCCGGCGTGATGCGGCAGTACTGCACTCCGCACGGGCAGCGGGTGGCGTAGTGGAGCAGCGGCGAGGTGGGGTCGTCCTCGTAGACGTGGCGCATGATCTGCGGCTGGCACTTGGAGCGCACCATCATCCGACCGCGGTACTCGCCGCCGAGCGCCACCAGCTCGGCGAGCACCGACTCGTTCTCCTCCGGCGCCAGCCCGTGCATCCCCTCGCCGCGCCCGGTCTCGACCAGGAAGTACAGGTTGAAGCACACCGCGCCGGCCGCCGCCGCCCACTCCACCAGCCGCGGCAGCTCGGCCCGGTTGCCCCGGGTCACCGTGGTCTGCACCACGAAGTCGAGGCGGGCGGCGCGCAGGCGCTCCACCGCCGCCAGCGTGTCCGCCAGCGCGCCTTCGCCGTGGCGGAAGCGGTCGTGGTAGCGCTCGGAAAGGGAGTCCACCGAGATCGCCACGCCCTGCACCCCCGCCGACTGCAGCGAGGCGATGCGCTCGGTGGTGAGGCCGGTGCCGTTGGTGCCCACCACCACGGTCGCCCCCCGGGCGCCGGCGTGCTCGGCGATCTCCTCGAGGTCGGTGCGCAGCAGCGGCTCGCCGCCGGAGAGGACGAACACCGGCGACGGGTTGATGGCCAGGATCTCCCCGGCGATGCGCCGGCACTCCTCCGTCGTCAGCTCGCCACCGCCGCCGTGCCACGGCCCCGCCGCGATGTAGCAGTGGGCGCAGGCCAGGTTGCAGCGCTGGGTGAGGTTCCACGCCACCACGTGGGGCACCGCCGCCGGGCCGGCGGAGACGGCCGGCGAGGTGAAGTCCTCCAACAGGGAACCGGCGGCCACGGGTCGGGTGCTCACGGTCGGGTGCTCACGGTCGGGTGCTCATGGGTCGGTGCTCACGGGGAACGGAGGCTGCGCAGGAAGCCGAGGAACTCCTCGATCTGGCGCCGGAAGACCGGCCGCAGAGCCAACGCGCTCTGTTGTACCAGGGCCAGCCGCCGGCCGTCCAGCCGCACGCCATAGAACGCGCGGAAGACGTGGCGGAACTGGCGCAGGTCGGTGAGCAGCCGGAACGACTCGTCGTCGAGCAGGGCGGGCCGCACCGGGCTGACGTCGAGGGTCATCCGCCGCAGCAACTGGGCGTGCCAGCCCCGGCGCTCGTCGAGGCGGTTCTCGAAGGCGGCGGCGACGTTGCGGAAAATGTTCTCGTGGGCGTTGTAGAGCGTGTGCAGCCGGTAGGCGAGAACGATCAGGCGCTCCTGCTCGGTGTCGGCACCGACGGGGTCCGTGCCGATCTCCTCGTAGAGGCCGTCGATGATCTCGAGGTCGGCCAAGATGGTGCGCTCCAGCAGGAGCAGGTCAGCGCTCATAGATCTTCCATCCCTCGTGCTCCACCGCGCGGGCAATGGCCCCCTCGCGCCGCCGCAGGTCGATGTCCGCCTCGATCTCCTCCTCCAGGAGCCGCCACAGGGTGCTCTCCGCCGCCGGGTCGCCACAGTCGACGGCCACGTCGACGTCGGAGCCCTCGGTGAAGCGGCCGGGCTGCAGGACGGAGCCGAAGAGGTAGACGGCCGCGATCTCCGGAACCCGCGGCGCCACCTCGCGCACTGCCGCCGTCACCCGCTCCAGGCATTCCTCGCGCTGCCGTTCCCGGGCATCGTGCCGCTCGCGGCGGCGGCGTTCCCATTCGCGCCGGTACGGCTCCGGATCGATCATCACATCCCGAATCGGGTGCGAGCCTCGTCGAGGACCCGTTCGTCGACCACGGCGTGGCCGTTGGTGGTGGCGTAGTGCTCGACGCCCTGGCGCGCCATCGGGCGCACGAAGTCGGGGATGTTGTCGAGGCGGGCCAGGGCCTCCGCCGTCCAGCGCGGGCCGGCGGCGGGGCGCGACTGCTCCATCTCCTGCACCATGCCGGAGAACGGGCACTTGCTGGCCCCTGGCTCGCCGGCACCGGCGGCGGCAGCCGGACCGATCTTCACCCCCAGCGAGCTGACGAGCTGGGTCTCCGACGGATTGGTGAGCATCGCGATCTGGCGCGAGCAGGCCGGACAGGCGAAGAGCACGGAGAGCGACCCGGCAGCGTCCGGCGGGCCGGCCTCGGTGAGCCGCATCGGTTCGTCACACGAGACGCAGAGGAACTTCATGGCACCTCCTCGGTTGCAGGGGAAGCGGAACGGGACGGAGCCGCCGCCAGGGCACGCTCCAGGTTCTCGGCGACGGCGGCCACCGCCGCCAGCGCGGCCGACGTTGCCGGCACCGCCGCCTCCGGCCAGCCGGCATCGCACAGGGCCGCCAGCTCGGGATCGAACGGCACCCGGCCGAGGCACGGCGCGTCGAGCGGCGCCGCCGCCTGCGGGAACAGCGGCTTGACCTCACCGCAGTCGCGGCACCAGTAGCCGGCCATGTTCTCGACGTAGCCGGCGAGCGGCGCGCCGGTGCCGGCGAGCGCCGTGAGCGACCGCGCCACGACACCGTGGGCCAGCTCGGAGGGGATCGTCACCAGCACAAAGCTCGTGGACCCCGGCAGGAACTCGGCGAACTGCACGGTGCGCTCGGCGCCCGGTGGCAGGTCGAGCAGCAGGTGGTCGAGCTCGCCCCACTCGACCGTCGCGAGGATCTGGGCCAGGGTGGCGAACTCGCGGGTGCCGCGCCAGGTGTGCTGCTCGCCCTTCGACACCGTGTCGAAGCGCAGCTCGTGCCCGTCCGGCAGCAGGCTGCCCACCGACACGACGCCGATGCCGTCGGTCCGGCGCGGCAGGGAGAGCCCCCGTCCGCCGGGCAGCCACGGCCGGCCTTCGAGACCGGCCATGCGCGCCTGGGACGGGCCGTTGAAGTCGGCGTCGAGGATCGCCACGCGGCGGCCGCGCCCGGCGAGTGCCCGGGCGAGCCCCAGTGTCAGGGTGCTCTTGCCGACGCCACCCTTGCCGGAGCCCACCGCCACCAGGCGGCCGACGCCGGCCAGCGCCTCGTCGATGGCCTGCCGCTGGGCGACGACCTGCTCCACCACCCGGGAGCCGCCGTCGCCGACGATGTCGCTGTAGGTCTTCACGCGGACCTCATCTTGCCATGTCGAGGGGCGACGGTGGCAGTGGATCGCCACGGCGACCGGTCGTGGGACGGCGGGCGTGGAGCATTCCACCCGGGGAGCCGGGCGGAAGCGTGAGACCTGGAGGGGTGCCCTCGGCGCGGGTCACAAGGGGGTTGCCCGGGTGGTGAAGCGGTGGTGGTGGCGGACCGGCGTGAAGCCGGCCCTGCGCAGGGCCGGCTCCGGCAGCTCGCCGGGCGCGAGGCGCGGCAGCCGGAGGAGCCGGCCGGTGCGGCGGGCGAGCCAGCGGGCGAGCAAGGAGAGCAGGAGCGGTGCCTGCTCCGGGTCGCGGCAGCCGGCGCCGGGGATCTCGACCGGCTCGGCCGCCCCGCCGGTCCGGGCCGGGCCCTCGGCCCGGTCCAGGGCGGAGGCGAGATCCACGGCGTCGCCGCTGCCGGTGGTCCAGAGCAGCCAGGCCTCGATGCGCTCGGGGCCGGCGATGGCGGCGCCGGCGAGGCGGTCGCCGGTCTGCACCAGCGAACGCCGGGAGCGCTGCCACGCCACCTCCGGGACCCGGTCGAGGGCACCGGCCTGCTCGAGATCGGCGGCAGTGACCGGGATCACCAGGCCGTCGGGCGCCGGCGCACCGTCGTCACCGCCCGCCCCGGGTGCCGGGCGCTCCCAGTCCACCAGCTCGACCTCGCGCCGCCAGCCCAGGGCGGCGAGGAAGGCTCCGGCGGCGGGGAGATCGTCGGGGGCTTCCGCCAGCAGGCGCTCGGGCCCGAGCACCGCCAGCTTCTGCGACAGCGAGGTGAGCAGGTGGCCGCCGTGGCCCTGGCGCAGGTGGTCCGGCCGCACGCCCACCCGGTGCACCAGCACCGCGTCCTCGCGCTTGGTGGCGATCGACACCGCGATCGGCTCGCGGCCACCGGCGCCGCCCATCGCCACCATCGAGTTCGACGGCCACACGTCGATCTCCTTCATCTCGCGCCGAAAGCTCTCCAGGGTGCACGGCGGACGGTGCGGAAAGTGGACGTCGTGGCACTCGACGACCGCCCGCACCAGCAGCGGCAGGTCGTCGGGACGGCAGAAGCGGTAGGACGGCATGAGGGACGGGACGGCAGGGGCAGGAGAGCTCGCGACCGGGTGTGTCGGCGTTCGGTGCTCGCCACACCGCCGCTCCCCCGGCGTTTCAGCGGCAGCGTCGGCGACGGCTCCACAGCGCCGGTGCCGGGAGGACGCTGAGGCGCCAGCGCCCTACCCGGCTCGGCGTCTCGGCGCCGGCGGTTGGAAGCCGCAAAGGCACCCGGGCGCGGGCCGGGGCTCCCCGTGGGTTCGCGCTACTCGTCGCCCCCGGGGTCGCTGGCCGCCGCGCCGTTCGCGCCGGCGCCCGTCCCGCCCATCTCGCGACGCCGCGCCTCGACCTGCGCCAGCACGCTCACCTCGTTGAGGGCCAGCCCGAGCGCTGCAGGGTCGGTCGGACGGCTCGAGGTGGAACGGCCCGCCGCCTGCTGCGAACCCTCCGCCTGCCCCACCGTCGCGGGATCCACCGGGCACTCCCCACCCTCGGCCGCCGCCGGTTGCGCCGCCTCGGCCGCCTTCGCCGAACCCTGCGGCGGCGCCGCCTGATACTGGCCGAGCATCTCGGCCATCATCTGCTTGCCGTGCTCGATGCCCTCCTCGACCAGGGCGAGGTCGATGGTCGCCACGCCCTTCTCGGCGGCCAGTTCCTCGACCCGGCCCTGGGTGCGGTCGCGCATGAAGCCGGCGGGGACCCGCAGGATGCGCGGCACGGCGTCGGCGGTCCAGCCGAAGCGGGAGACCAGCGGGTTGCCGGCTCCGTCGCGGGCGACGATCTTGATCTCCGGCTCGTCGTCCTCGGCCGCTACCGCCGGCGCGCCCTTGCCGGCCCCGTTCACCGCCTGCCCGTTCTCCGCCACTCCGTTCGTGGCCGCCCCGTTCCCCGCCTTCTCCGCCGCCGCGGCGTGGACCGCGTCGTGCGCGTCGCGGGCCTCGGAGAGGATGCGCTCGACGTCGGCCGACGACGGCGCCGCGCCGGCGGCCGGCTTGTAGAGCACGCCGGTCTCCTCGGCGACGAAACGCTGCGCGAAGTCGAGGGTGATCGGGCTGATGCGCTTGCCGTGGGCCGCCTTCTCGATGCGCGCCTTGGCACGCCGGCGCTGGTAGCGGTCGTCGATGGCGCGCAGCGCCTTCTTGGCTTCCTGGGTCCAGGCCAGGCTCCGGCCGTCGTAGGTGGTCTCCTCCTCCACGCCGCCCTCGAGCGCCGCGATGCGGTCCAGCACCTCGGGCTCCACCACCTCGAAGTCCTGGCCGCCGCAGACGGTGCACACCGCCGGGTCCGGCACCCGCGCGGCGACGCCGCAGGCGCGGCACACGCTCACCGCCTCGCGGCGCGCCTTGTCGATGGCCAGCGCCTCGGCCAGCTTCTCGGTGAGCTTCGCCGAGCGCTTCGGCATGAAGCGCTCCATCGCCTCGGTCACCAGGTCGCTCGACACCACGCTGTGACCGTGCTCCATCGCCAGGCGCAGGATCGCCGTGCGGGCGATGCCCTTCACCTGCTCCGGCACCCGGCCCATGCGCTCCTCGGCCTCCGGCGTCCAGTGGATCGACTCCTCGGCCTTGAGATCGAGCTCCGGCACCACCCGGCGGGTGGTGAGCAGCACGTCGCAGGGAGCGAGGCGCAGCAGGTTCTCGGAGTTCGAGCCCAGGCCGTCCTCGTCGTCCTGGCGGTGCACGCCCACCCGGCCGATCACCAGCACCCACGGCTCCACCTTGCGGGCGTGGTCGAGGAGCTTCTGGTAGGCCTTGCCGTCGAGCAGGGTCTTGGTCACCTCCACCCCGGCCTCCCGCGCCATCGTCTCGGCCACGTTGATGTGGCTCTGGTAGATCTGGGCCAGGCCGGTGTCGATGATCTCCTCGTGGAGCTGGTTCTGCTCCTCGAAGCGGAACACCTTCGCGGCGCGGTCGGTGAGCACCTCGACGATTCCCTTGAACACCGCGTAGTGGAGGTACGGATCGTAGACGCCCACCACCTCCACCTTCTTGCCGAACTCCTTGGCCAACTCGAGGGCGGTCATCAGCGCACCGAAGGACTCGGGGCTGCCGTCGACACCCACCATCACCGTGTCGCGCTCCGGCTCGTCCTTGCCCGGCACGTGCTTGACCACCCACGTGTCGCGGGTCGCCTCGCGGGCGACGCGGGAGGTCACCGAGCCCACCTGGCTGTCGCGGGTGCGCCCGATGCCGACCGCCCCCATCACCACCAGGTCGTAGCCGTTGGACTCGATCTCGCGCAGCAGCTCGGTGGAGTGCTTGCCGTCCATCATCTTGCGCTCGCACTCGAGCCCCACCTGCTGGCAGCGCTGGTCGAGGTCGTTCAGGTAGCAGTCGGAGATCAGCTCCAGACCCATGGTGATCAGGGAGTCGTGGATCTTGCGCTGGCGGGCGAGCTCGCGCTCCACCAGGTACTCCTCGGGCAGCGTGTACTCCATCTGCTTGAAGCGGTAGTCGTGCATCCGCGCCGCGTACACGTGGCACCCGGTGAGCCGGGCGCCGAAGCCGCGGCCCAGCGTGATGGCGCAGTCCGCCGCCCGGTTGGAGTGGCCGGAGTTGTCGACCGGAACGAAGATGTGCTGGTACATCGGTATCTCCTAGCTCGTGACCTGACTCGGAACCTGCTCGCCGGAATGCGTGCCCTGCGCTCCATCCTGTGCCCGTCGCGTGCGCCGCCGCACCCACCACACCACCAGCAGCTCGAGGGCCAGCACCGTGGCGCCGGCGCGCACCATCGGCCCCACCGGCGAGGGCTGCTCGAGCGGCGGCACGTGGACGTGGTACCAGGCGGTCAGCCCGCGCTTGTTGCCGCGCTCCTCGTGGAAGCCGTCCCACACGCTGACCGCCAGCGGCACGAAGGTGTCCTCCGGAAAGCCGATGGCGCCGGTGGGCTGGCGCGGACGCTTGAAGACCACCCGCCACTGGCCCTTGTCGAAGCGTGCCGTCACCTCCGGCGGATCGCTGTCGAGCAGGGTCAGGGCCTGGCTGCCGCGACCCTCCCACACCGTGGGCTCGTCGGGCCGGGCGAGGTCGAGGTGCCACAGCTCCACAGGGTAGCTCGCGTCGCCGAACAGGAAGTACGGCTTGGCGACGCCTTCGCGCAGCTCGGCCGGGAACTGCAGCGCCACCGCGTCGCTCCACGGCGACGGCGGTACGGCGCTGGCGTCCTCGGCGGTGGCGAAGGGGTCGCCGCCGCCGGTGCCCCAGAAGTCGTCCGCCGGCGCGGCCCCGGCCGGGTCGCCGGAGGGCTCGCCCGCGGGCGCCACCGGGTTGCCCCAGACGTCCAGCTCCGGCTCGGCGGCCTCGGACCGCTCCCCGTCCGCCGCCGCCTCCTGCGCCTCCTCGGCCTCCTCCTCGACGGTCAGGTCCGGGCGGTTCTCGCCACCGGTTTCCGCCGCCATGTCGTGCCAGGAGACCAGGAAGGCCACGTCGTCGCGGTCGTAGACGGCCCGCACCTCCACCGCCGTGGCCGCGGGATGGAAGGCGCGGCCGGGCTCCATGATCTGCCCGACCACCGGGAACAGGGCCGGCTTGGCCCCGGCGAACAGCTCCGCCATCCGCTCCGCGTCGGCCAGATCGATGCCGCCGTCGACCGCCTTCGCCTCCACCAGCCGGGCGTACGGCGCGTCGCCGGTCTTGCCGCCGGACTTGGCGACGATCCAGTCGACGATGCGCCAGCGCTGCTCCTCGGTGAGCGAGTCGTGGAAGCCGGCCATCGGCGTGCCGTTGATGCCGGTCGACAGCGTGCGGAAGATCGCCTCCCGGCTCGAGCCGCCGCGGAAGGTCCAGGGCCGGGTGAGGTCGGCGGCGCGGACGAAGTGGCCCCAGTCGTCGCGCAGGGTGGGCGCCGCGCTGCCGTCGCCGCGCCCCTCCTCGCCGTGGCAGCGGGCGCAGCCGATCTCGACATAGGTCTGGAAGCCCTCCTCGGCGGCCGCCTCGGCGTCGAACGGCGGCGGGTCGGGGATCGGGATCGTCTCGGCGTAGGCCGCGGGGTTGCCGAAGCTGTCAGAGAATGTCTTCAGATAGTAAACGACGTCGGTGACCTCGTCGTCGGAGAGCAGCGGGAACGGCGGCATGCCGGTATACGGCAGGCCCTCCCGGATCGCGCGGCGCAGGTCCTCGTCGGTGGGCAGAGCCCCGAACGGCGTGCTGCGGAACTTGTACTTGCCGCTGGTGAAATCCCGCGGTGCCGGATGCAGGTAGGGCGCGGCGATGCCGTCGCCGGCGCCGCTGTCGCCGTGGCACTGGGCGCACCACTTGTCGTACACCACCTTGCCGGCGGCGCGCTGCTCCTCGCTGCCGAGATCCGGCTCCGGCGCCGCCTGGGCGCGCGACGGCGCCGGCGACAGCAGAACCAGGCCCGGCACCAGCACCAGCGGCAGGGCGAGCAGGACAGCGGCCGGAAGCGCCCGGCGCACGGCGGCCCACTTCCTGGGGGTGCGCTTCAAGGGGTCACTCCTCCACCACCGTCTCGTGGCGGGCCCGCGGGTGGTAGCCGGTGAAGTCGTACAGGAAGAGCACCACGTCCCACATCTCCTCCTCCGAGAGGAACTTCTCCCACGCCGGCATCGCCGAGTCCCAGGGCCCGCCCTCCGGCGGCAGCCCGGGCCCGCCCTTGGCGATGCGCCAGAACAGGAACGACTCCTGGAGCTGGGGGATGTTGCCGGCGTCCTGGAAGTTGGTCGGGATCGGGTTGAGAGCGTGGGCGAACATGCCGTCGCCGGCCAGCAGATCGCCGTGGCAGTAGAAGCAGTTGCGGTAGTAGACCTCGCGGCCGGACTCGACGTGGGCGCGGAACGCCTCGGGGTCGGTGGTCTCGAGGCGGCGGTAGGGGTTGTTCACCGTCACCAGGTTCACCGCCTGCTCGTGAACCATGATCTGGTCCGGCGGCGCCGGGTGCACCGTGCGGCCGAAGGCCGGCGCGCGCGGCGGCGCGGTGGCGGCGAAGTAGAGGTTGGCGACCACCAGCGCCGGAATCAGCACCACCACCGCGGCGAGCCACGGAGTGAAGCGCCGCTCGGTGAGGAAGGCCACCACCGGCCGCCTCGCCGCCTCCAGCCGGTCGCGGTCGGAGCTCAGGTAGAGCAGCAGCGAGACGATGACGACGGCGAGGTAGATCGCCATCACCGACACCGGTACCGGCACCACGAATCCGTAGGCGACGAGCAGCCAGACGCCGGCGAGCCACGCCAGTGCCAGCGTCAGCGGACCACCGGGCACGCGCCGGCCGCGGCGCGCCAGCAGGCGCGGCAGCAGGCTGACGACGAGGAGCGCCACGGCCACCAGGGCCCAGATCCAGAGCCTCACGGCCAGTACCTCATTGCGCCTCCTCGAGCGACGCCAGGTAGTCGGTGAGCGAGCGCACCTCGGCGAGGGTCACCCGCTCGACGTAGGTCGCCGGCAGCGGCGGCTCGTGGTCGATCAGCCAACGGCGGATCTCCTGGCGCGACAGGCGGCTGCCGACGCCGGCCAGGGTCTCCTCGCCGCCGGGCTCGGTGGCGTGGCACGCGGTGCAGCCGTAGCGGGCGAGCAGCCCGGCACCGCCGCCGCCGGCGGCCCCGGCCGGCGTGAGGGTGGTCGCCGCCGCGGTGCCGACCCCCGCGTCGCCGGTGAGCTCCGCCGTGGCGTCCTCGCCGCCGGGCGGATCGACGTCGCTGGTCACCTCGGCGCCGGCGGCAAACGGGAGCTGGGTGGCCATGGTGATCGTCGCCTCGCCGCCGAGGGTCTGGAGATAGGCCACCACCGCCTTGATCTCGTCGTCGGACAGCGCGATGGGCGGCTTGTCGATGGCCGGCATGCCGGGGCTGAAGCCGGGCACGATGTAGGCGTCGGGCTCGTAGATCGACTGCGCCAGGTAGGCGAGGGCGTCGAGGCCGTCGATCCGGGCGGCGGCGGTGGTGGCGATGCCGTCGAGGTCGGGGAAGCGCAGGGCACCCGAGCTGCCGATGGTGTGGCAGGTGTTGCACAGCCCCTTGCCGTTGAAGATCTCCTGGCCCACCTCCACCATCTCCTCGGTCGGCATGTCGGCCGCCATCTCCACCACCTCGGGGGCCAGCACCTCCTTCTGCGGCACCATGCGGCCGACCCAGGTGTAGAACAGGGTCGAGCCGAGCACCAGGCCGAGGAGCTTGACCGGCACCGGCACCCTCATGGCGTCTCCTCCACGGGGCCGCGGGCGTAGCCCGGGGCCGGCTGGGCCGCCGTGCCGGCCGGCAGGGCCGCCGCCGCAGGCGCCGGCTCTTCCACCGCCACCGCCAGCTTCTTCTTGTGACCGAGGGCGGCGAGCCAGAAGATGAAGCCGATCAGGCTGAAGAAGACGAGCACCGTCACCGAGACGACGCTGGTGGCGAAGCCGAGGGTGGGGGTGAAGGCGTCCGGCGAGGTGTCGCGGATCACGCCGTAGACGTGCCAGTGCAGGCGCAGCCCGGAGCGCAGGTAGCCCATCAAACCCATCAGCCAGGTGAAGGAGACGGCGAGGAAGATGAGCACGTACTGGGCGCGCACCGGCATGCGGCCCCAGTGCACCGGGTTCGACTCCGCCGAGCGCTGCATCATCATGTCGAGGGTGGTCACCAGCACCATGGCGAGCAGCACCGAGAGCACCTGGGGGATGGAGTAGCCGATGCGCACCTCGGCGGAGACGAAGTAGCCCTTGATGCCGTAGAACAGCACCGTCGCCGCCGCCGCCAGCAGGATCCCCACCTGCACCAGGGTCCCCGCCTTCGCCCAGCCCACCCGCAGCCGCTTGGCGCTGCGCCGGTAGAGCACGAAGGAGACGAAGGTGGCGAGGATGATCAGGTTGACCGCCGTGTTCTTGGCCGACATCACGCCGAGGTAGCCCAGCACCGGGTGGGACGAGCCGCCCATGGCGGCGACCTCCTCGGAGGTGGTGATCGGCGAGCGCGGCGTGGCCCAGACGATGAAGCAGAGGCTGATGACGAGCAGGAGGCCGGGGATCAACCCCTTGCCCACCTGCCCCTTCTCCACCCGCCCCATGCCGAGCCACAGGTAGTAGTTGATGCCGAGGAACAGGGCGCCGATGATCACCGCCTGGATGATGAACAGCCACGAGAAGGCGCCGCCCATCATGGTGATCCCCATGGTCTGGGAGTAGGCGTAGATCTCGGAGGCCAGCCAGTAGCCGGCGAACGGCAGCGGAAGGAACCCGGCCACCGCGATGAAGTTGCCGATGTAGCCCATCCAGTCGTAGTGGGCGCGCTCCTCGGCCGTCTTCGCGTTGAGGAACTGGAAGGCGGCGTAGGCGCCGGCGATGGAGCCGCCGAAGGCGATGTTGGCGATCAGCCGGTGGATGTTGATCGGCATCCAGGTGTAGTTGTTCACCGCGTCCCAGACGCTGATCAGCGCCCCGCTCTCGGAAACCCCGGAGGGCGTCGCCATGAAGGTCAGCCAGGCGTTGGCGACGAACATCAGGGCGGTGCCCACCAGGTTGAGCATCAACCCCAGGAACAGGTGGATCCGTGGGCCGATCTTCCCCCACGACAGGTAGTAGGTGTAGAACAGCGCCGCCTCGGCGAAGAGCAGCACGAAGTAGGGCAGCAGGGTGGCCGAGAAGACACCCATCAGGTAGGACATGAACTTCGGGTAGAGCGCGACGAGCATCAGCGTCATCACGCCGCCGAAGCCGGCGGTCATGGCGAAGGCGGGCGACAGCAGGCTGGTGAACTCGTAGGCCAGCCGGTCGTAGCGCGGATCCTTGCTGCGGTAGCCGATGAACTCGATGATCAGCACGAACATCGGCACCGCCAGCACGAAGGCGGCGAACAGCAGCTTGAGCTGCGCCACCACCCAAATGGCGACCCGGCTGCCGACCCGCGGCACGGCCCGGTACTCCGGCTCCTCGTAGGGGCGGGTGCGGGCCTCCTCCGCCTCCTCCGCCGCCAGTTGCGCCAGCATCCGCTCGCGGGGGGTGGTGCCGGCCTCGGCACCGCGCTCGGCGGCCACCGGGCTGCGGTAGCCGAGGCGGGTATCGAGCTCCTGGGCCGCCTTGGTGAGCAGCAGGCCGCCGAGGAGCAGCACGACCAGGAAGATGATGCCCCACAGCGGGGTGATCTTCTGCGGCGGGCGCGGCGCGAAGCGGGACAGCCAGGCGGGCGGGCGGGGCATCAGCCGGCCTCCTCGGAGCCGCCCGCGGCGGGCTGGTTCTGCTCGGTCTGTCCTCGCTCGCTCTGGGAGGGCTCGCCCCCGGACGGGGTCTCGACGGTCGTCGGATCGCCTTCGACCGCGGGCGTCGCCGTGGACGGCGCCTCCGGGGTGGGCGTGAGCGTGGTCGGCGTCTCACCGCCGGCGGCGGCACCGGGATCCGGCACGACCTCCGACTCCGCCTGCAGGTGGCGCACCCAGCCGACGATCGCCCAGCGGTCCGCCACCGGCACCTGGGCGGCGTAGGACGGCATCAGCCCCAGGCCGTGGGTGATGACGTCGTAGAGCTGCCCGTCGGGCACCGCGTGCAGCCGCGCCAGGCGCAGGTCGGCGCTGTTGACGCCGCTCCTGTGGAACAGCATGCCGCGGCCGTCCCCGCGGTCGCCGTGGCAGGGGGCGCAGAAGATGCCGTAGCGCTCCTCACCGCGGGCGAGGAACCCGGCGGTGCCGAAGGGCTCGCGGGCGGCGGCGGGGATGGTGGCCACGAAGGCCGCGTCGGCGCCCGGCGCCACGCGGCCGGTCTCGAGCGGCCCCGGCGCCACCGCGTCGCCCACGGCCACCGTGCCGGGAATCGGCTGGCGCATCGCCGAGCCGTCGGCGAAGAAGTCGTTCGGCTTGAAGGCCGCCATCCGCGGCTGGTCGTCCATGTTCGGGTTCAGGTGGATCGGCGGCCGGCTCGAGGCGCAGCCGCGCACGCAGCCACCGGTGACCAGCAGGCAGGCGAGGAGGCCCCCGACCTTCCACGACAGGACCGGCCGCCACGACGGCATCAGGCACGCTCCCAGTCGGGGTTCGGGTTGCGGGTGCGCGCCAGGTAAGAGGTGCGGGGGAAGTTGTTGAGCTCCTCGAGCAGCACGTAGTTGCGCGGCGAGGCCTTCCAGCCGTTGACCCGGGTTCCCTCGGCGGCGAGGTCGCCGAACACGATGGCATCGGCCGGGCAGGTCTGCTGGCAGGCCGTCTGGATCTCGCCGTCGGCCAGCTCGCGCCCGGCGCGCTTGGCGTCGGCCTTGCCGGCGTTGATGCGCTGGATGCAGTAGGTGCACTTCTCCATCACGCCGCGGCTGCGCACCGTCACCTCGGGGTTCATCGCCAGCATCATCAGCTCGGGCGTGTCCTTGGTGAAGTGGAAGTAGTTGAACCGCCGCACCTTGTAGGGGCAGTTGTTCGAGCAGTAGCGGGTGCCGATGCAGCGGTTGTAGACCATCGCGTTGATGCCCTCGGCATCGTGCACCGTGGCGGCGACGGGACACACCTGCTCGCACGGCGCGTTCTCGCAGTGCATGCAGGGCACCGGCTGGAAGGCGGTGTCGGGATCGTCCTCCGTGCCGATGAAGTAGCGATCCACCCGCAGCCAGTGCATCTCGCGGCCGCGGCGCACCTGCTCGGGGCCCACCACCGGGATGTTGTTCTCGCTCTGGCACGCCACCACGCAGGCGTTGCAGCCGGTGCAGGCGGCGAGATCGATGGCCATGCCCCACTGGTGCCGGCCGCCGAGCTCCGGCGGGTCCCACAGGCGGATGGCGCCGTGGCCCTCGCCCGCGTCCTCGCCGGCGTGCTGGCCGTGGGGCTCGGCGCCGGCCTCGACGGTGCGCACCAGGTCGCGGCCCTCCATCCACCAGTGCTCCTGGGTGCGCGCCAGCTCGGTGCGGCGACCGGTGCGGGTGACCTCGAGACCGCCGGTAAACCAGGGTGCGGCGGCGGTGCGCAGGGCGTAGGCGTTGGCGCCGAGCCCCTGGGCCACCCGGCCGGCCGCGGTGCGCCCGTAGCCGAGGGCCACCGCCACCGAGCCGTCCGCCTGGCCGGGCTGGACGACCACCGGCAGCTCGATCTCGCGGCCGCCGGCGGCGAGCTGGACCACGTCGCCGTCCTCGACCCCGAGCTCGCGGGCGGTCGCCGGGCTCACCAGGGCGGCGTTGGTCCAGCACACCTTGCTCACCGGGTCCGGCAGCTCCTGCAACCAGGCGTTGTTGCCGTAGCGCCCGTCGAAGGCGGCGGGGGACACGGTGAACACGAGCTCCAGCCCGTCGGCGGGAACCGCGGCGCCGGCGGATCTCGAGCTGCCCGCCCTGCTCGCGGCGGTGCCCCACGTGGTGGCCCTGGTCCACGAGGCCAACGAGACGGCGGCGCTGGCCGAATGGACGCTGCCGCTGGCCCATCCCTTCGAAACCTGGGGCGACG
>DATACC010000250.1:0-23610 GCA_036259255.1 Thermoanaerobaculia bacterium
CACCGGCGGCGCGCAGCTCCTCGGCCAGCAGCAGTGCCTCGCCGCCACCGACCTCGCCGAGGGCGGCGACGACCACCCACGGCTGGGCACTGGCGCGCTCGCGGAACGGCTCCGGCAGCACTTCGACCAGGCGATCCTCGCCGATGGCGAAGCCGATGCCGGGCACCTCGGCACCGCCGAGATCCGCGATCAGCCGATCGTAGCGCCCGCCGCCGACGATGGCGTTCTGCGCCCCCAGCCCCTCGGCGGTGATCTCGAACACCGTGCGCGTGTAGTAGTCGAGCCCGCGCACCAGCCGCGGGTCCACCCTGTAGGCGACGCCCGAGCGATCGAGCACGCGGCGCACGGCGTCGAAGTGCTCGCGGCTCTCCGCATTCAGGTGCTCGGCGAGCTCCGGCGCGCCGGCCAGCAGCTCGCGCTCGGCGGGCACCTTGGTGTCGAGGATGCGCAGCGGGTTGGTCTCGAGACGGCGGCGACTGTCCTCCCCGAGGGCCTCGCGTTGCGGCGCCAGGAAGGCGTGCAGGGCCTCGCGGTACGCGGCGCGGGAGGCCTCGTCCCCGAGGGTATTGAGCAGCACGGTCGGGCTGGTGAAGCCGAGCTCGCCGAGGAAGCGCACCAGCATCAGCAGCACCTCGGCGTCCGACCACGGGCCGGGGTCGCCCAGCAGCTCGGCGCCGATCTGGTGGAACTGGCGGTAGCGCCCCTTCTGGGGCCGCTCGTAGCGGAACTGGGGGCCCATGTAGAAGAGCTTGACCGGCGACGGCCAGCTCGTCAGGCCATGCTCGATGAACGCCCGGGCCACCGCGGCGGTGGACTCGGGCCGCAGGGTGAGGCTGCGCCCCTTCTTGTCGGGAAAGGTGTACATCTCCTTGCCCACGATGTCGGTGGTCTCGCCGACGCTGCGCACGAACAGCTCGGTCTCCTCGAGCACCGGGGTGCGGATCTCGCGGTAGCCGTAGCGGGCGAAGACGTCGCGGGCGGTCTGCTCCACCGCCGCCCAGACCGCGGTCTCCGGTGGCAGCAGGTCGCGGGTACCCTTGACGGAGCGGGGGGCGCGGGCCACGGTCAAGCGGTCCCGCCGAGCCGGGCGCGATAGTGCTCCTGGAGCGCCACGTAGCGCTCGCTGGTGGCGGCGATGTTGGCGCGCTCCGCGTCGGACAGGGGGCGCACCGGCCGTGCCGGGATGCCGAGGGCGAGCTGCCCGGCGGGCACCCGGTGGCCGGGCGTCACCACGGCCCCGGCACCCACCTGGGCGCCGGCCTCCACCACCGCGCCGTCGAGCACGCGAGCGCCGATGCCGACCAGGGCACCGTCCTCGATGGTGCAGCCGTGGAGCACCGCCTGGTGTCCGACGACGACCCCGGCGCCGACGATCGTCGGATGGGTGCGGTGGCTGACGTGGACGATCACGCCGTCCTGCAGGTTGGTCCGGGCGCCGATGCGCACCGAGTGGACGTCGCCGCGCACCACCGTGCCGAACCACACCGACACGTCGTCGCCCAGCTCCACGTCGCCGACGACGAACGCCCCAGGCGCCACGAACACGCGCGCGCCGAGCTTCGGCTGGTGATCGTGGAACGGCAGAACGGGCATGGGATTTCTCGGGCGCACGCGCGGCGCCGACGCCGCCGCAGGGGCCAGGAGTCTAGCATGCACCGAAGGCCCTTCCAGGCCGTGATTCGCGCCTCCCGCCGGGTTCATCCGCTCGGCGGCAGGCGGAGGTCGCCGGCCGCGTCGAAGCGTACCCGGCCGCGGGCGAAGGAGCGGCGCCAGGGGCCGAGCCGCCATGCTCCGGCGACGCCCACCACCTCCATGCCCACCTTCTGCGCCGCCCGCAGGGGTGCCTCGTTCCAGCTCGCGATCACCGCCACCATTCGGCGGTGGCCGCGGGAGCGGACATGGTGCGCGCTCCACCGGGCGGCCACCGAGAGCAGCCCGCGGCGGCGCAGCGTCGGCGCCGTGTAGACCATGCCGAGCAGCACGTCCCCCTCCTCCAGGCGCAGGGCGCGGCCCAGGTAGGGTAGCTCCACGCGACCGGTGACGTAGGTGCGGAAGTGGACGATCTCGCCGTCGAGGCGCGCCAGCATGCACTCGTGTCCCGCCTCGAGCCAGCGCCGCACGTCGGACTCGACGAGGGCCGGGTTGAGCGCCAGGAGGCGCGGGATCTCGGGCTCGGCGAGGGGCGTCCACTCGAGCTCCGCCGCCACCGGCTGCACCGGCCGCAGTCGCGACAGGTCGACCAGCAGCACCGAGAACTCGCGCCGCACCAGCCACCGCGGCAGGGCGATCGCCGCCCGCCGTACGCCGAGCGCGCGCCGGAAATCGCGGAGCAAGGCCAGGGAAGCGCGGAGCATGGCGACGATGATCGCACGGCGCTCCCGCGGGCGGAGCGGACCCGGTGGCTCTACAATGCCCTCGCGTCCCGATCAGATCGCGCGCCGTCGGCAGTGCCCGGGGACCGAGAGGAGACCATGAGCGATCAGTTCCCCATCCCCGGCTCCGAGCTCGGCGCCCGCAGGCGAGAGCGACAGCGCTGGGAGCAGGTGGCGGCCGGGTTCTCCGACTTCTACGGAGCACCCTCCACCGGCTACTACCGGCGCTGCGAGATCGCGCTGCTCGAGCACGCCGCCGCGCCGCTGGCCGGACTCCGGGTGCTCAAGCTGGACCTGTGGAACGAGGCCTTCAACACCCGAATCCTGCACTGGCTCGCCGAACAGGGCGCCGAGGTGCACGGCATGGACCAGAGCGGCCGGGTCACCTTCGCGGCGCACCGCAACCGCCGCCACACGAGGGCGCCCCTGAGGCTCCTATCGGCGGACATCCGCGACCTGCCCTTCGCCGACCGGTCCTACGATCTGGTCTACACGATGGGGACCATCGAGCACATCCCCGAGTACCGCCGGACGCTGGCGGAGATCCACAGGGTGCTGCGCCCCGGAGGTCGGGCGATCGTCGGCGTCCCCCACCGCTGGAACCTGTTCCTGCGCCCGTTGCTCGTCGCCCTGCTCGCGCGCTTCGGCCTCTACCCCTACGCCCCCGAGAAGAGCTTCAGCGCGCCGGAGCTGCGCCGCGACCTCGAGGGGGCGGGGCTGCGCGTCCTCGAGCGCACCGGCATCCTCACCCTGCCGGGGCTGCTGCGCATGGCCGACGTCTACTGCTACACCCGCGGCATCCCGCTCTACCGGTTGTCGCCACTGGTGCTGGCGCCGTTCCAGCTCGCCGAGACCCGCTGGCGCTGGCCCGGCCGCTTCGGGTACCTGCTGGCGATGGTCGCCGAGCGGCCGGCCGAGGTGGACCCGGCGGGCTGAGGCGGTGGGCGAGCCGATCGCGCTGGTCCTGCTCGTGGCGCGGCAGCTCGTCGCCCTGGTGGTCCTCGCCGGCGCCGCGGCGGGCGTGGGCCACGCCTGCACGCGGCGGCTGCGCACGACGAGCGGCACCGAGGCGCTGGCGGTGGCGCTGGCGTCCGGCCTCGGCGTGCTCGGCAGCGTGCTCTTCGTCGCCGGCCTCGCCGGTGCCCTGCACCGCGGAGGGGTGCTGGCTCTCGCCGTCGCCGGCTGGGCGCTGGGCGCCTGGACCGTGCGGCCTTGGACGGTGCGGGCCTGGAGGTCACGGGCCGGTCGGCGCAGCGCTCCCGCCGGCCCGGCGCCGCCGGCCGACCGGCGGCTGCTGGCCGCCGCTCGGGTCGCCGTCGTGGCCGCCGCCCTCCTGCCCACCTTCGTCTGGAGCCTCTTTCCGCCGACCGGCTTCGACGCCACCACCTACCACCTGCCCTTCGCCCGCGCTTTCGCCGAGGCCCACCGGCTGGTGGTGGTGCCGGAGCTGCTCTTCCCCGTCTTCCCGCAGCTCGCCGAGACGCTCTTCGCCGGGATGCTGCTGGCGACCGGCACCGACCTCGCCACCCACCTGGTCCAGCTCCTGGCGATGGCGGCGACGGCGCTGCTGCTCCACGCCGGTGGGCGGCGGTTCTTCTCGCCGGGGGCGGGCCTCTGGGCGCCGGCCCTGTGGCTGGCCCACCCGCTGGTCCACTACCAGGCGGCGAGCGCCTACGTGGATCTGGTGCTCGCCCTCTTCTGCCTGCTGGCCGTCCACGCCTGGGAGGCGTGGTGGGAGTCGCCGACCGGTGACGGGGCCGGCCTCGCCGCGGGCACCGGCCGTGGCTGGTTGGCGCTCGCCGGCGCCGCGACCGGCTTCGCCGCCGCCAGCAAGTACCTGGGCCTGCTCTGGCTCGGTCTCCTCGCCGCCTTCACCGTGGCGGCCGGGCCGCGGCGCCGCCGCCTCTCCGGGGGGGCGGGGCTGTTGCTGATGGCGCTGGTCGTCGCCGGCCCGTGGTACGCGCGCATCCACCACCACACCGGCAACCCGGTCCACCCGGTGCTCGAGCCGCTGTTCACCGGCGGCGCGCCGTCGCGGCTCGACGCCGCGCTGGGACTCGACGAGGACTCCTCCCCCTTCGCCCTACCTGCCGCGGTGGCACGGGAGGTCGGTGAGGCGATCGCCCGTCCCGGCGAGCTCGTGGCCTTCGCCTGGAGAGCGTCCTTCGACCGCCGGGCCTTCGACCGGCAGTCGCCCCTGGCGCCGTGGAACCTGGCGCTGGTGCCGCTCGCGATGGTCTTCGCTCTGCGCGACCGCCGGCTGCTGCGCTGGCTCCTGCTGGTCGCCGCCTACGCGCTGCTGTGGACCACCCGGGATCCGCGCTTCCAGCTCCCGAGCGTGGCCCTGCTCGCTCTCGCCGGAGCCGGCGCGATCCACCACCTCGGCGCCAGCCTCCCCGCGGTGGGACGGCGGCTGGCGCGGCCGGCGGTGGCGTGGGCACTGGCGGTGGCCCTCGCGCTGCCGGGTCCGCTCTACGCCGTCTACAAGGTCGTCCGGCACGGACCGCTGCCGCCGGCGTCGGCCGGGGCGCGCGAGGCCTTCCTCGACCGCGAGCTCGCCGGCCACTCCGCGGTGCGCCGGCTCGACGAGCTCCACGGCGACGGCTACACCGTGTTCACCGTGCACGGCGAGTACCTCACCTACTTCGCCGACGGCCGGCTCCTCGGGCACGTGCTGGGTCCCTATCGGGTGAGCCGGATCGCGCCGCTCCTGGCGGACGCCGAGGCGCTCCACCGCGAGCTGCGCGCGATGGACGTCGACCACCTGCTGGTCGTTCACTCGCGGAGCCGGGTCCCGCTCCTCCGCGGCCCGGACTTCGACCGCCGCTTCCGGCGCCTCGCCGGCGACGGGCGTGCCGAGCTCTTCGCGCTGATCGATCCCGGCTGACCGGCTACCGGCGGGCCGGCCGCGGCGCCGGGTATGCTCCCTTCTCGATGCCCGCCCCCACCCTGGACGTCGTGATCCCCGCCCTCGACGAGGAGCGCTCGCTGCCGCTGGTGCTTCGCGACCTGGCGCCGCTGCGCTCGCCGCCGGGGCCGCCCGATCCGCCGGTGCCGTTGGTACGCCGGGTGGTGGTGGCCGACAACGGGTCGCGCGACGGCACGGCGCGGGTGGCGCGGGAGGGCGGGGCCGTGGTGGTCGAGGCGCCGCGCCGGGGGTACGGCAGCGCCTGCCTCGCCGCCCTCGGCTGGCTGCGCGCCCACGACCCGCCGGACGTGGTCGTCTTCCTCGACGCCGACTACTCGGACCATCCGGACGAGCTGCCCCGGGTGGTCGGTCCGCTGCTCGCCGGGGCGGCGGACCTGGTGATCGGCTCCCGGGTCCTCGGCCGGCGCGAGCCCGGCGCCCTGCTGCCCCAGGCCCGGGCCGGCAACCTGGTCGCCTGCCTGCTGATCCGCCTCCTCTACGGTCACCGCTTCACCGACCTGGGCCCGTTCCGCGCCGTCACCTGGCCGGCGCTGGAGCGGCTGCGCATGCGCGACCCGGACTTCGGGTGGACCGCGGAGATGCAGGTCAAGGCGGTGCGCGCCGGGCTGCGGGTGGTCGAGGTACCCGTGAGCTACCGCCGCCGTACCGGGGTCTCCAAGATCACCGGCACGGTGGCCGGCACGCTGCGCGCCGGGCACAAGATCCTGTGGACCGTCTTGCGCTACGCCAGGGAGCCGCGATGAGCGAGCCGATGCAGCCCGTCGACGCCGTCACCGAGGTCGAGGTGCGCTACGCCGAGACCGATCAGATGGGCGTGGTCCACCACGCCAACTACGTGGTGTGGTTCGAGCTCGCCCGCACCCGGCTGTGCGAGCTGAGCGGCTGGCACTACGCCGACATCGAGCGGCTCGGTTACCTGCTGATGGTCACCGGCGTCGAGGTGAGCTACCGCCGCTCGGCGCGCTACGGTGAGCGGGTGGAGGTCGCCTGTCGCCTGGAGCGCCTGTCGAGCCGCGGCCTGCGCTTCGCCTACGAGGTGCGCCGCGGCGGCGACCTCCTCGCCCGCGGCGCCACCGAGCACCTGTGGATCGACCGCGCCACCGGCCGCCCCTGCCGCACGCCGGAGCCGCTGCGCGAGCCGTTCGCGCGGCTGGCGGGGTTCCCACGGGCCGGAAGCTGATCCTCTCCGACCTGCCGCCGAGAATCGCTGAGCAGGGATTCCCGGCGGAAGATGGCAGACTCGCCCCTCCACGACCGAAGAGGAGGAGTCAGGTGACTGGAGGATCGAAGGGTGGCAACTACTGGGATTCCATCGGGCGCAGCAAGCAGGAGATCCTCAACGTCCACCGCCGGGTGGCCCGGGAGCAAGGCGCCCTGCAGCGGGTGATCGGGCAGACGGGGCGCGTGCTGGCGAGCCCCGGCTTCTTCGTCGCAGTCTTCCTGCTCCACGCCGGATGGGTGGTGGTCAACCTCCCCGCCGTGAGCCCGTTTCCACCCTTCGACCCGCCGCCCTACATGCTGCTGGCGACCATCGCGTCGGTCGAGGCGCCCTTCCTCGCGCTGCTCATCCTCATGCGCCAGCAGCGGGATCGCAAGATCGACGAGCTGCGCTCCGAGACGGCGCTCCAGGTGAGCCTCCATGCCGAGCGGGAGACGAGCGCCCTGGTCGGCCTGGTCAGCGAGCTGTGCCGGCGGTTGGAGGTCGAGACCGACCTCGACCCGGGCCACCTGCAGGCGATGCGCGAGCCCCTCGATGCGCGGCACCTGTTCGAGGAGCTGCGCCACCACCTCGAGGAGATCGAGAAGGACGAGGGCACACACGAGAAGGATCCATCGGATGGCGAGGAGAGTCGGCAGGGCGACCGCCGCGCCTGAGCCGGACTTTTCGATTCCCGGGGGGAAGTCTGCCGGCGGGCGCGCGGTTAAGATGAGCGGCCGCCGCGGAGGCCCCTCTCCGCGCCGGAATCCCCACGCCAGGATGCGATCCCGAACCACTTCGCTCGCCCCCGCTGCCGCCGCCCTCCTCCTCGCCGCCTCCGCCCTGCTCGCCGGCTGCGGCAACAGTGACGCCTCCTCCGGTCCTCCCGGCGGCCGTCCCGGCGGCCCGCCGGTGCCGGTGGTCGAGGGGGCGGAGGTCGTGCGCGGGCCCTACGAGGTGCGCGAGGACTTCGTCGGCACGCTGGAAGCCCGCGCCGCGGCGGAGGTTTCGGCCCGCGCCGCCGGCTCGGTGGTGGCCCTCGGCGCCGACATCGGCGATCCGGTGCGCCGCGGCCAGATCCTGGCCCGTCTCGAGAGCTCCGAGCAGCGCGAAGCGGTCAACCAGGCCCAGGCCGACCTGCAGGCCGCCCAGGCCACCCTGGCCCAGCGCCGCTCGGCTCTCGACATCGCCGCCACCACCTCGCGCCGCATCGACAGCCTGCAGCGCCAGGATCTCGTCTCCGAGCAGCAGCGCGACGCCGCCGCCGCCGAGCTGGCGGGCGCCCGCGCCCAGGTGGACGTCGCGGCGGCCCAGGTGGCCCAGGCCCAGGCGCGCCTGTCCTCCGCCCGGGTGGAGCTCGAGCAGACCCTGGTGGTGGCGCCCTTCGACGGTGTCGTCGCCCGCCGCTACCTCGATGCCGGCGACTACGCCGCCCCGAACACCCCCCTGTTTCAGATCGCCGATCTCTCGGTGATCCGCATCCAGATCCCGCTGCCTTCGGCCCAGGCGGCCCGCGTCGAGCCGGGCCGGCCGGCGACGGTGCGGGTGCGCAACGCGCCGGGCGTGGAGTTCCGCGGCGAGGTCACCCGCATCTCCGACGTCTTCGACCCCCGCTCCGGCACCACCCAGGCGCAGGTGGAGCTGGCCAACCCGGACGGCCGGCTCAAGCCCGGCCTGCTGGCCGACGTCACGGTGCTGCTCGGTCGCGGCGACGACGCCGCCCTGGTGCCGCGCCCGGCGCTGGTCGAGTCCGAGGGGCGCTGGTGGGTATTCCGGGTGGCCGAGGGTCCCCAGGGCCAGGCGGTGGCCGACCGTTTGCCGGTCGAGGTGGTGGGGCGCGCGCTGGCCGGGGACGACGGCCGGGTGGCGGTGCGCGCCGATCTCGAGGCCGGCCAGCTCGTGCTCACCCTCGGCCACGAGACCCTGACCGACGGCGCGCCGGTGACGGTGGCCGCCGCGGACGCCGCGCCGCCCGGGACGGGCGCCGGCGGCTCCGGGGAGCCGGCGCGATGACCGCCGGCCGCGGCCTCGCCGCCGGTGCCGTGCGCCGCCCCGTGGCCACCACCATGTTCTTCCTGGTGGTGGTGTTGATCGGCGCCGTAGCGTTCTGGCAGCTCCCGGTGGACCTGATGCCGGAGCTCACCTACCCGACCCTGACGGTGCGCACCAACTACCCGAACGTCGGCCCCCAGGAGGTCGAGGATCTGGTCACCCGGCCCATCGAGGAGTCGGTGGCGGCGGTGGCCGGGGTCGAGGAGATCACCTCCACCTCGGCCGAGGGCCAGTCGGTGGTGCGCGTCGCCTTCACCTGGGGCACCGACCTCGACGCCGCCGCCGAGGAGGTGCGTTCGCGCCTCGACCGCATCCGCGGTCAGCTCCCGGAGGACGTCGAGCCGCCGAACCTGCTCAAGTTCGACCTCTCCTCGTTCCCGGTCCTGTTCCTCGGCGTCTTCAGCGAGACGATGGACGACGTGGAGCTGCGCGAGTTCACCGAGGAGCGCATCGAGCGGCGCCTCGAGCGGGTGCCCGGGGTGGCGGCGGTCGATGTGCGCGGCGGTCTGCGGCGCCAGATCCGGGTGGACCTCGACCGCGACAAGCTGCTCTCGATGGGGCTCTCCGCCGAGCAGGTGACCTCGGCGCTGCGCAACGAGAACCTCAACCGCCCGGCCGGGAGGGTGGAGGAAGGCAACCTCGACCTCTACCTGCGCACCGTCGGCGAGTACCGCACGGCCGCCGACGTCGGCTCGGCCCTGGTGGCGGTGCGCGCCGGCCAGCCGATCTACCTGCGCGACGTGGCCGAGGTCTTCGAGGGCGTCGAGGAGCAGACGACGCTGGTGCGCATCAACGGCCGGCCCGGCATCCGGGTGGCGCTCAACAAGCAGTCGGGCGCCAACACGGTGGACGTGGCCCAGGCGGCGCTGGCCGAGGCGGCGCGCATCGAGCAGGACCACCCCGAGGTGCGCCTGCTGTCGATCATCGACTCGAGCGAGTACATCCAGCAGGCGATCGCCAACGTGCGCACCTCGGCGGTGCTCGGCGGCGTGCTGGCGGTGCTGGTGCTGCTGTTCTTCCTGCGCTCCGGTCGTTCGACGCTGGTGATCGCGACCGCGATCCCGATCTCGGTCGTCGCCACCTTCGCGCTGGTCTACTTCGCTGGCTACACGCTGAACATCATGACCTTCGGCGGCCTGGCGCTCGGCGTCGGCATGCTGGTGGACAACGCCGTGGTGGTGCTCGAGAACATCTTCCGCAAGCGCGAAGAGGGGGCGGACGCCGACACCAGCGCCGTCCAAGGCACCAACGAGGTGGCGCTGGCGATCACCGCCTCCACCTTGACCACGCTCTCGGTGTTCCTGCCGATCCTGTTCATGCAGGGTGTGTCGAGCGTCATGTACCGGCAGCTCGCGGTGGTGGTGGCCTTTTCGCTGGTCGCTTCCCTGGCGGTGGCGCTGACGCTGATCCCGATGCTCTCGAACCTGCTGCTCTCCCGCGGCGCGGCCCACGGGCAGACGCGCTTCGGGGCGGTCAACCGCCTGTACTCGGTGAGCGGCCGCTGGCTCGACGGCTTCGAGGGCGCCTACTCTCGCAGCCTGGCGCGGACCCTGCCCCACCGCGGCAAGGTGATCCTCGGCGCGGCGGTGGTGCTGGGGCTGTCGCTGCTGCTGCTGCCGAGGATCGGCTCCGAGCTGATGCCGTCGACCGACGAGGCCGAGGTGCGGGTGGACGGCGAGATGGCGGTGGGCACGCGGCTCGAGGTGCTCGACCGCTCGTTCCAGCGCATCGAGGAGATCGTCGAGCGCGAGGTGCCGGAGATCGAGAGCACGCTCACCTCGCTGGGCGGCGGCGGGTGGCAGCCGGGCGGCCAGCACGAGGGCGAGATCCGCATCTCGCTGGTCGACGCCAGCGAGCGCGAGCGCAGCTCGGAGGAGATCGCCAACGACCTGCGCCGGGCGCTGGCCGGCGTGCCGGGGGTCCAGATCCGCACCCGCGAGGGCAGCGGCCTGTTCCTGCTGCGCATCGCGTTCGGCGGCGGCAACGAATCCCTCGGCATCGAGATCTACGGCGAGGATCTGGCCACCGGCGAGGCGCTGGCCGAGCGGGTGCAGCGGGTGCTGCAGACGGTGCCTGGAGTCTCGGACGTGCGGCTCTCCCGCGACCCGGGCCGTCCGGAGCGGGTGATCCGGGTGGACCGCGAGCAGATCGCCCGCCTCGGCCTGTCGATGCAGGACGTCGCCGAGGTGGTCGAGACGAACCTCGCCGGCACCCGGGCGACGGTGCTGCGCCGCCAGGGCCGCGAGTACGACGTGTTCGTGCGTCTCGCGGAGCCGGACCGCCTGAGCCTCGACGCCCTGAACCAGGTGACGCTGGTCTCGGCCACGGGGATGACGGTGCCGCTGGCGGCGGTGGCCGACGCGGTGCCGGCCCGCGGCCCGGTGCTGGTGGAGCGCAAGGACCAGGAGCGGGTGATCTATGTTTCGGCCAACGTCGAGGGCCGCGACCTCGGCTCGGTGGCGGCGGACGTGCGCGAAGCGCTGCGCGGCCTCGAGGTGCCGGCCGGCTTCGCGGTGACGCTGGGCGGAGACGTCGAGGAGCAGGAGAAGGCCCAGCGCCAGCTCGGCATCGCCATGCTCCTCGCCCTGGTGCTGGTCTACATGGTGATGGCGGCCCAGTTCGAGAACCTGTTCGACCCGTTCGTGGTGATGTTCTCGATCCCGATGGCGCTGGTCGGCGTGCTGGTGGTGCTGTGGGCCACGGGCACGACATTCAACATCCAGAGCTACATCGGCATGATCATGCTGGCCGGCATCGTGGTGAACAACGCGATCGTGCTGGTGGACTACGTCAACCTGCTGCGCCGCCGCGACGGCCTGCCGCTGGTGGACGCCGTGATCGAAGGCGCCCGCCGCCGCCTACGCCCGATCCTGATGACCACCCTGACCACGGTCCTCGGCCTGCTGCCGCTGGCCATCGGCCTCGGGGAGGGCTCGGAGCTCCAGGCGCCGATGGCGAGAGCCGTCATCGGCGGCCTCACCACCTCGACCTTCATCACCCTCTACCTGGTGCCGGCGGTCTACGTGGCGCTGTCGAAGCGAACGGGTCGCGGCGAGGAGAAGGCCGAGCCGATGGCGGCGACTACCGAGCAGGCAGCCTGACTCGACCTGCCCCACTCGGGTCGTTCGGGTTGGATTTCGGGGTTGGAGGGGTTCTGGGTTTCCTCTCCTCCACCACCCTGGAGGCGGGAGGGGTGGCCGCTGGAGCGACCGGGCGGGTGGAGGTGGTGGGGCAGCGGCCTCGTCGCCGGCGCCGCTCGGAACGGTGAAGGAGCCGTCGCCGGTGCCAGCCGGCGGCGCAGAGCGGGGCCCGCCGTGGATCCCTACCGAGTCGCCCCGCGTCCGCAGCCCCACCACCACCACCCCCCCAGCGCAACGGCCACCCTCCCGCCGGGCCGCAGCCCCCTACTCCATGCCGATCGAGAACATCCGCTCCAGGTCGTGCCGGCTGACCACCTTGAAGCCGATCAGGGTCTCCGACCGGCGCACCCCCGGGACGGCGCGGACCTTCTCGGTCACCAGGTCCGCCAGCTCCTCGTTGCTGCGCGCCCGGATCACCGCCACCAGGTCCCACTGCCCCGCCACCGAATGCACCTCCGCCACCCCCTCGAAGGCCGCCAGCGCGTCGGCGACCTCGTTGACGGACTCGGCCGCGACCGACAGCAGGACGAAGGCGGTGATCACGGAGTGATCCCGGCGGCGGAGCTCTCGAGCGGTGCGCCGCCGGTGCGGGCCAGGTAGTCCTCGACGTGGAGCAGGCCCTCGGGACCGGCCCGGCGTACCACCTGGAGCAGCGACCCCATGGTGGCCACCTCCTCGAGCTGCTCGTGCATGAACCAGTCGAGGAACTGCTGCGCGATGTAGTTCTTCTCCTCGCGCGAGACGTCCATCAGCCCGTTGATCTGCTGCGTCACCTGGCGCTCCGACTCGAGCGCCAGCGCCACCGCCTCCTCGGCCGAAGCGAAGGTGTGCTTCGACTCGGGGATCGCCGGCACGCGCACCTCGCCCTCGACGTCGATGACGAACTTCACGAACTTCATGGCGTGCTCGCGCTCCTCCTCCGATTGGCGGTAGAAGAACCGCGCGAGCTGCGGCAGGGCCTGGGCGTCGAAGTAGGCCGCGATGGACACGTACTGCAGCGAAGCCGCCATCTCGCGGCCGATCTGCTGGTTGAGCTCGTGGATGAGCTTGTCGCTTGCGAGCATGATCTCTCCTCTCCTCCTCGCTTCCGGGTCACTTCCGAGCACGGCCGGCGGGCGGCGGAACATTCGGCCACCGCCGCCGGGTTGAAACTGCCAGGGGCGATACTACGACGGACGGCGGCTATACTCGCCCCGCCGACGCACCGGTCCCGGCCCGTCCGGCCACCGGCCCCGCCCGCGTACCCGCGAGCCCGCGCACCCGCGAGAGAGAGACGAGAGACGAACGGAGCGCTCCGCAACGCCATGTCCGAGAACGAAACCACCGAGCAGCGAGCGGCCGGCCAGCAGGCCGACGGCCACGAAGAGTTCCACCGCGTCCTGATCCTCGGCTCCGGCCCGGCCGGCTTCACCGCCGCCCTCTACGCCGCCCGCGCCGACCTGGCGCCGCTGGTGCTCGAGGGCAATCAGCCCGGAGGCCAGCTCACCATCACCACCGACGTCGAGAACTACCCCGGCTTCCCCGAGGGCATCCTGGGCCCCGAGCTGATGGACCGCATGCGCGAGCAGGTGCGCCGCTTCGGCGCGCAGGTGAAGTTCGAGGCCGCCGTCGAGGTGGACCTCGAGCGCCGCCCCTTCGTGGTGCGCACCGACGAGCACGTCTACCGCGCCCAGAGCCTGATCATCGCCACCGGCGCCAGCGCCAAGCTGCTGGGCCTGCCCAGCGAGGAGCACCTGATGGGCTACGGGGTCTCCGCGTGCGCCACCTGCGACGGCTTCTTCTTCCGCGACAAGGAGGTGGTCATCGTGGGCGGCGGCGACACCGCCATGGAGGAGGCCATGTTCCTCACCAAGTACGCCTCGAAGGTCACGGTGGTGCATCGCCGGGACGACCTGCGCGCCTCGAAGATCATGCAGGACCGCGCCTACGCCAACCCGAAGATCGCCTGGGTGTGGAACAGCGTCGTCACCGAGGTTCTGGGCAGCCGCGAGGGCGGGGTCGAAGGCGTGCGGCTGCACAACAAGCGCACCGGCCTCGACAGCGTCTATCCCTGCGAGGGCGTGTTCGTGGCCATCGGCCACCAGCCCAACACCGGAATCTTCCGAGACAAGGTGGAGATGAACGACGTCGGCTACATCCACGTGCACGAGCCCTCGACCAAGACCAACGTCGACGGCGTCTTCGCCTGCGGCGACGCCATGGACCCGGTGTACCGCCAGGCGGTCACCGCCGCCGGCACCGGCTGCCGGGCGGCGATGGACGCCGAACGCTGGCTGGAGGTTCAAGACTGATGGCGCGCGCCAAGACCCTCGGCGAGCTGAAGGCCTCCGGCTACCGACCGCGCAGCGTCAAGAGGGAGCTGCGCGAGAACCTCCGCCGCCGCCTCGCCGAGGGGGCCGCCCTCTTCCCGGGCGTCCTCGGCTACGAGCGCACCGTGGTGCCGGGCATCGTCAACGCGCTGCTCGCCGGCCACGACTTCATCCTCCTCGGCCTGCGCGGCCAGGCCAAGACGCGCATCCTGCGCTCGCTGGTGCACTACCTCGACGACGAGGTGCCGGTGCTCCCCGGCAGCGAGCTCAACGACGACCCGCTGGCCCCCATCTCCACCTCGGGGCAGCGCCTGGTCGCCGAGCACGGGGACGACACGCCCGTCGAGTGGCTGCCCCGCGAGGCGCGCTACAACGAGAAGCTGGCGACGCCGGACGTCTCCATCGCGGATCTGCTGGGCGACATCGACCCGATCAAGGCGGCCACCCGGCGGCTCACCTTCGCCGACCCGGAGGTCATCCACTTCGGCATCGTGCCGCGCACCAACCGCGGGATCTTCGCCATCAACGAGCTGCCGGACCTCGCGCCGCGCATCCAGGTGGGCCTGCTGAACATCCTCGAGGAGCGCGACCTGCAGATCCGCGGCTTTCCCGTGCGCATCCCCCTCGACCTGCTGCTGGTCTTCTCCGCCAACCCGGAGGACTACACCAACCGCGGCACGATCATCACGCCGCTCAAGGACCGCATCGCGTCGCAGATCCTCACCCACTATCCGCCGGACGCGGAGACGGCGGCGCGCATCACCGCCCAGGAGGCCTGGACCGAGCGCGACGGCGCCGAGGTGGCGATCCCGCCCGAGATCCGGCTGCTGATCGAGGAGATCGCCGTGGTCGCCCGCGACAGCGAGATGGTGGACCAGGCCTCCGGCGTCTCGGCCCGCGTGGCCATCGCAGCCCTCGAGCTGCTGGTGTCGAACCTGGAGCGCCGGGCGCTCGCCACGGGCGAAAAGCCCGTCTACCCGCGCCTCGCCGACCTCCACATGCTGCTGCCGGCGATCACCGGCAAGGTGGAGATGGTCTACGAGGGCGAGCAGCAGGGCGCCGAGGTGGTGGCGCGGCAGATCGTCGGGCAGGCGGTCAAGGCGGTGTTCGACCGCCGCTTCCCGGAGGTCGGCAAGGAGCTCGGCAGCGGCGGCGAGGACGACACCGGCCCCTACAGCGGCATCGTCGCCTGGTTCGCCGAGGGCAACGAGGTGGAGCTCTCCGACGAGCAGCGCTTCGCCGACTACGAGGCGGAGCTGGCCAAGGTGCCGGGCCTGCTCGACCTCGCCGGCGAGCACTCCCGGGGCGCCAGCCGCGAGGAGCGGGCGCTCACCGCCGAGACGATCCTCGAGGGGCTGCACCAGCACTTGAAGCTCGCCCGCCACGATCTCGACACCCGGGTGAGCTACCGCGAGATGGTGAAGTTCCAGCTCTTGAAGCCGCGCCGTGCCTCGCGCCGCGGCCCCGGCGACGTGAACTAGGCGAGCGCCCCGAGCCTCCCATGCGCCACCGCTACCTCCACCTCGACCCGGCGCTGATCCAGGCGATCCTCGCCGGGCTCGACCTGCTGCGCCTGTTCAACCAGCTCCTGCTGGCCTCCGGCGGCGACGTGGACGAGGCGATGGAGTGGATGCGCTACCTCCAGCAGCAGGGGTACATCGACGAGTCGGTGGACCTCGAGCGGTTCTTCGCCGACCTCGAGGAGCAGAACATGGTCGAGCGCGACGGCGAGGGTGGCCTGCGGCTGACCGGCGCCGGCGAGCGGCGCATCCGCAAGAGCGCCTTCGAGGAGGTGTTCGGGGCGCTGCGCCGGGCCGGGCCCGGCTACCACCCGGTGCGGGCCGCCGGCGACGGCGTGGAACGGCTGCCGGAGACGCGCCCCTACCGCTTCGGCGACGAGATCCACCACCTCGACGCCAGCCGCTCGCTGTCGAACGCCCTGCGCCGGACCTCCGGCGGCCTGGTGCTGGCCGAGGAGGACCTCGAGGTGCACGAGACCGAGCACCTCACCTCGTGCGCCACCATCGTCGCGATCGACATCTCCCACTCGATGGTGCTCTACGGCGAGGACCGCATCACGCCGGCCAAGTCGGTGGCCCTGGCGCTGACCGAGCTGATCACCACCCGCTACCCGAAGGACCACCTGGGGGTGATCCTGTTCGGTGACCGGGCCGAGCGGGTGGAGCTCGCCGACCTGCCTTACGTCGACGCCGGCCCGTTCCACACCAACACCCGGGAGGCGCTGCAGCTCGCCCGCGGGCTGCTGGCGCGGCGCAAGCAGCCGAACAAGCAGATCTTCCTGATCACCGACGGCAAGCCCTCGGCGATCACCGAAGGCGAGAGGGTGTACAAGAACCCGTTCGGCCTGGACATGAAGATCGTCAACCGCACGCTGGAGGAGGCGGACCAGTGCCGGCGCCAGCGCATCGTGATCACCACCTTCATGATCGCCACCGACCCGCTGCTCACCGACTTCGTCGAGAAGCTGACCCAGGTCAACCGCGGCCGCGCCTTCTTCGCCTCGCCGTACGACCTGGGAGAGTTCGTTCTGGCCGACTACATCAAGAACCGCCGGCGAAGAGTGCGGTGAGCGGCGCCGGCCCCGGGACTCGCGAGGAGCACCCGCTGCCCACGTGGGTGACGGCGCTGGCGACCGGCACCACCTTCCTCGGCCTGCTCTGGCTGGAGCGCCGCCGGCCGCTGCGCCGCGAGCGCGAGAGCAAGGGGGTGCGGACCGCCCGCAACCTGGCGGTGGCGGGCCTGTCGGCGGCCACGGTCCAGCTCGCGGAGGCACCGGTGGCCCTGCCGCTGGCGCGCTGGACGGCGCGGCGCCGCTACGGGCTGGTGCAGCGCCTGCCGCTGCCGGCCTGGGCGCGCACGGCGCTGGCAGTGCTGCTCCTCGACTACACGCTCTACCTGTGGCACGTCGCGACCCACCAAGTGCCCTTCCTGTGGCGATTCCACAAGCCGCACCATGCCGACCTCGATCTGGACGCCTCGACGGCGCTGCGCTTCCACTTCGGCGAAATGGCCCTGTCCGTGCCGTGGCGAGCCGCCCAGGTGCTGCTCGTCGGCGCCGGTCCGCGGGCGCTCACGCTCTGGCAGACGCTGGTGCTGGTGGAGATCCTCTTCCATCACTCCAACGTGGAGCTCTCCGAGCCGGTGGACCGGCGGCTGTCGTGGCTGCTGGTGACGCCGCGGATGCACGGTATCCACCATTCGGCGGTGCCCGAGGAGAGCGACAGCAACTGGTCGAACCTGCTCACCCTCTGGGACCGCCTTCACGGGACCTTCCGGCAGGACGTCCCCCAGGAGGCGCTGCGCCTCGGCGTCCCCGACCACCAGGACCCAGCGGAGGTGACGCTCCCCCGAGTCCTGGAGATGCCGTTCGTGGAAGGGAGTCGAGACCGCTATCGCTTTCCCGGGCTGAGCGGCCACGTCCCCGGAAAGGCCTGACCCCGACGGCCCCTAGCCCGCGACGTCGCCGCCCACCACCCGCTTGACGTCGGTGCCGGCCGCCAGGCTCGCGTCGGTCTGCACCTGGTTGATGATCGCCAGGGTCTGCAGATCGACCGTCGAGGGGTACTGGCGGGCGAACTCGCGCAGGGTCATCGTGCGGGGGACGCGGACGATGTCGATGCGCCGCGGCTGGACGTTCAGGATGCGGCGGTCGTCGACCCGGGCGAAGCTCGACATCGCCTGGGCCGTGAGGTCGTCGAAGCGGCCCCAGCGCTGGGCCGAGGAGTAGCCGAGGATCTGGAACACCTGCCCGCCGTGCTCCACGAAGGCCACCCGGCCCTGGACGGTTCCCTGCTGGCTCTGCGCCTGGAACTCGCTCGACACCGCCGCCATGCCGTTGATCTGCCCCTGCCACGGCTGGCCGCGGCGGATGCCCTGCTGGCTGACGAACTCCTGGAAGGCGGTGCTCGGCGAGTCGCGCCGGGCGAGCGTCATCACCACCACCGCGTCCTGGTTCGGGCTGATGGCGCCTACCGCCGAGCGCTGGTTCTGGTACTTCCAGCCCGGCGGGAAATTCACCTGGAAGGCGAGCTCCGGGTGATAGAAGGTGTTGCCCTGGAAGAAGCCCTCCCGCGGGTTTTCACCGAACACCGTGCCGTCCACCTGGCCCAGGTACTCGGCGCGCGCCGTGCGCTGGGCACCGGCCACCTCGGCGGCCACCTCGTCGACCCGGGCGCGGATGCGCTCGGCCCGGGCGTCCGGCGCCGGGTGGGTCGACAGCCAGGTCGGGATGCGGCCCTGCCCCTGTGCCTGACTCACCCGCTCGAGAGTCTCGAACACGCCCGGCATCTCGTAGGGATCGTAGTTCTCGCGCACCATGTAGCGCACCCCGAGGTCGTCGGCTTGGCGCTCGTCGTCCCGACCGTACTTCAGGAAAAGCAGCGACAGCCCGGTGTTGGCGAGGTCGCCGTAGTTGCGCAGCTCCGGCGCCAGGATCATGCCGAGCCCGAGGCCGATGTTGGCGAGCTGGGCCTTGCTCAGCCGCTCGACGCCGTGTCGCGCGGTGACGTGGCCGATCTCGTGCCCGAGCACGCTCGCCAGCTCCGCCTCGTTGTCGAGGTGGGTCAGCAGGCCCCGGGTGACGTAAATGAAGCCGCCGGGCAGCGCGAAGGCGTTGACCGTGGGGTCGTCGATCACCCGGAAGGTCCACGGCAGGTCCGGCCGCTCGGACTCCGCCGCCAGCCGCTGGCCCACCGTGTCGACGTAGCGCTGCAGGCCCTCGTCCGGATAGAGACCCATCTGCTGCACGATCTCCTGGTCCGACTGGCGGCCGATCTGGATCTCCTGCTGCTCCCCGATCAGCGAGACCTGCTGCTTGCCGGTGGCCGGGTTGGTGGAACAGGCCACCACGGTGAGCATCACGGCTGCCACCGCCGCCGCCTGGGTGCGAATCACGAGGTCTCGGGATCGGTTCATCGGTATGCTCTCCTTGCAGTCCGCTGGCCCGACGCTGCAAGAGCAGTGCCCGGGCACCGAGAACCTTGGCGGCACCGGCTGCGTACCAGGGGCCGGGCCGGGTTGCCGGCCTCCGGCCGCCGTGGGGTCCGCCGGTTTCCTGCAAGGAGTCTCCGATGACGATCCGACCGCTCCGCAAGCTCGCGCTGATCCTCGGCGTGCTGCTCGCTTCGCCCTTCGCCCTGCCGATGGCCGCCGACGACGTCGTCCCCGGCGCCAGCTTCGACCGAACCTTCCCCGCCATCGGCGTGCGCCTGCTCCACCTCGACCTGCCGGTGGGCGAGCTGACGGTTCGCGCGGCCTCCGGCGACTCGGTGCGGATCGAAGGCGAGGTGCGCTGCGACGCCAAGGACAGCGCCCGCTGCCGCGACACCGCCCGCCGCCTGGCCCTCGGCTCGAGCGCCGAGGGCGATCGCCTCGCGGTGTGGATCGAGGGCTGGCCGAGGAACCGCCACGACGGGCTTTCGGTGGCGCTGGCCGTCACCCTGCCGGCGCGCCTGGCGCTCTCGGCCGACGTCGGCGTCGGCGAGGTGGCCGTCGAGGGCATCGCCGCCGTGCGGATCGACCTCGGAGTCGGAGAGGTGCAGGTGATCGCAGCGCAGCGCGCCGTCGGCCGGGTCAACGTCGATGTCGGCGTCGGTGACGCGACGCTCCACACCGCCCAGCGCAGCATCGAAGGCAAGGGCTTCCTCGGCAAGGAGCTGGTCTGGCGCCAGGGCACCGGCCGCTCCACCATCGCCGTCGATTGCGGCGTGGGCGAGGTGGAGATCCACCTGGAGTAGGGCGGCGCCGCCGTCGCCGCGCTTCAGGGCTCCCGTTCCACCAGCTCCTCGTAGAGGCGGGCGAGGTCGCGGTAGGACTGGTACTGGGCGAGCCGGAAGCCGAGGTGGACGGCGATGGCGAGCACCCCGAGAGTGAACACCGTCTCCTCGCCGCGGCCGAGGAAGAGGAAGACGCGGCCCGGCTCGCGCAGCACGAAGAGCACGGCGATCGCCACGAGATCGAGGGCCGCCATCAGCAGGGCCCTCCGGCGCGCTCGCTCCAGCGCCTCGCGCTCGCGGGCGAGCTCCTCGTCCGGCCCGATCTCCTCGCCCCGGACCACCCGCAGGCCGGCGACGTCGTCCACCAGCAGGGCACGCACCGCTCGCAGTCGCAGCATGGGGGGATGATAGCCGCCCGCTGCGGCGACGCTGCTATCCTCGCGCCGCCGCCGTCCGGCGGCGCTCGCGTTCATGGGCACCTTCGGCGACAGCGGCAACGGCGGCCACCAGGGCGTCGGCTCCGGCGAGGGCCTGCGCCGCCGCTTCCTGCGGCTCACCGGCGTCAACATCCTCACCAACCTCACGGTGCCGGTGGCGGGGCTGGTGGACACGGCGCTGCTCGGCCACCTGCCGGACATCCGCTTCCTGGCCGGAACGGCGCTGGCGTCCTTGGTCTTCGACTACGTCTACTGGAGCTTCGGCTTCCTGCGCATGGGCACCACCGGCACCACGGCGCAGGCGGTGGGGGCCCACCGGGCGGGGCGCGGCGACGCCAGCGAGGTGTACCGCGTGCTGTGGCGCTCGCTGGCCGTGGCCCTCGCCGCCGGAGCGGTACTGCTCGTGTTCCAGGTGCCCCTGCGCGAGCTCGGCTTCCTGCTGCTCGCCGGCGAGTCGGGCGTGGAGGCCGCCGGGCGCGACTACTTCGGTGCCCGCATCTGGGCCGCCCCGGCAACGCTCGCCAACTTCGCCCTGCTCGGCTGGTTCCTCGGCCGCGAGGAAAGCGGCCGCGCCCTCGCCATGAGCGCCACCGCCAACGTGGTGAACGTGGGGCTGAACTGGTGGTTCATCGTGGAACTGGGGATGGCCGCCCGCGGCGCCGGCCTGGCCACCGCCGGCAGCCAGTACGCTCAGCTCACCGTCGCCCTGGTGCTGCTGTCCCGGGCGGTGGCCGGCGACCGGGCGCCCGGCGAGACGGCGACCGGAGAGGCCGAGGCGGCGCACGGCGGCCGGCTTCCGGGCTGGGATCGCCTGGTGCTCGCCCGCGAGCGCTTCACCGAGCTGGCGCGGCTCAACCGCGACATCCTGGTGCGCACGCTCTGCCTGGTGAGCGCCTTCGCTCTCTTCACCAACTTCAGCTCTCTGCTCGGCACCACCGTGCTCGCCGCCAACGCCGTGCTGCTGCGGCTCTTCTACGTCGCCACCTACGCCGTCGACGGCGCCGCCTTCGCCACCGAGAGCCTGGCCGGGATCTTCTACGGCGGCGGCGACGGCGGGTCGCCCCGCGGTGCGGACAGCGTCGGCGCCCTCCGGCGGCTCGAGCGCATGGCGGTCGCCTTCGGCGTCGTCTTCAGCGTCGGCTTCCTGGCGGTGCTCTTCGCGGCGCCGGCGGCGGTTCTCGGCCTGCTCACCTCCCACGCCGAGGTCGTCGCCCAGGCCCGCCGCGGCGCGCCGTGGCTCGTGCCGGTCCTGCTCGCCGGCGCCGTCGCCTTCGTCTACGACGGCTTCTTTCTCGGCTTGACCAACGGCCGGGTACTGCGCAACTCGATGCTGCTGAGCACGCTCGTGGTGTTCCTGCCGGCCTCGGCCCTCGCTCTCGCCCTCGGCAGCAACCATGGGCTGTGGCTGGCGATGACCCTGTTCATGGCGGCCCGCGCCGCCACCCTGGCCGTGGCGAGCCGACGCTGGGTCCCCGCCTGGCGCCTCGGGCCGGGGCGGCCGGCGGCGCGGCGGTGATCACCGACCGAGCGCCGGCAGGCGATCCGGAGAGCGCAGCAGGTCCGCCGGGTCGATCCGGGCGCCGCGCCAGCGCAGGCCGAAGTGGAGGTGCGCTCCGGTGGCGCGGCCGGTGGTCCCCACCAGGCCGACGATCTCGCCGGCGTCCACCTCGTCGCCCTCCGCCACCGCCAGGCCCGAGAGATGGAAATACATGCTGAGCAGGCCGTCGCCGTGGTCGAGGAAGACGCTCTTGCCGGAGAAGAAGTGATCCGCCGCCAGCACCACCCGCCCGGGGGCGACGGCGAGGACCGGCGTGCCCTGGGGTGCGGCGTAGTCGGCCCCGCTGTGGGGGCTGCGCGGCTCACCGTTGAAGAAGCGCCGGGCACCGAACCGCCCCCCCGCCGGCAGCTTCGCCAGCGGCGGCCCGAGGGGCAACGCGAAGCGGCGCGGCGTACGCAGCGACCACAGCGCCTCGACCCGGGCGGTCTCGCGGCGGGCGCGCTCCAGGTCGGCGGGCGACAGGTGCACCTGGGAGTCGTTCTCGAGCTCGATGTGCTGCACCGGGTACGGGTACTCCCCCACCCGCACCCGCGCCGTGCGTCTCTCGTCGCCGGCCCAGCGCTCCACCGTCACCGCCGCCGCCTCGGCGAGCAGGTCGAGGGGATAGAAGCAGGTCTCGCCGGCCGGCTCCCAGCTCTCCCCCGCCAGGCCGCAGCGCGTGGTCCCCGGCCCGCCCCAGCGCACCACCTTGCCGGGCGCCACGACCACGCTCGGCTCGGCGCTCGGGGTCGCGGCATCCTCGGATGGTGCGCTCTGGCCCACCACCGGCAGCGTCAGAGCGGCGAGCAGCACCGCCGCCCGCAGCGTCCGCCACCGGCGCCGAGCCGGCGGGGCTGGCTTCGTGCCTGCATCCGGCAGTCCGTTCATGCGTCCATCCCATCACGATCCGGGCCCTGGCGAAAGCGCCGGCGGCTGCCGCTATAATCCGCGGCGCTCCCCCCCGGAACCCGTGATGCCCGTCCCGATCGACAGCGACACGCCCGCCACCCGCCGCGCCCTGCCGCCGTCCGGGACCACGGCCTGGAGACCCCGATGACCCGTGTCCTGGTGACCGGCGCTGCCGGACAGATCGGCACCGAGCTGGTGCCCGCCCTGCGCGACCTCCACGGTGCCGACGCCGTGATGGCCACCGACCTGCGCCAGCCCCCGGGTGCGCTGGCCGAGGCCGGCCCGTCCGGCGTGCTCGACTGCCGCGACGCCGCCGCCGTGGCGGCCGCCGTGCACGAGCACCGGGCCGAGGTGATTTACCACATGGCGGCGCTGCTTTCGGCCACCGCCGAGCGCCGGCCGGTGGAGGCCTGGCAGATCAACGTCGGCTGCGTGTTCAACGTGCTGGAGGTGGCCCGGGAGGCCGGCTGCGCGGTGTTCGTGCCCAGCTCCATCGCCGCCTTCGGCCCCGGCACCCCCGCCGACCCGGCGCCCCAGGACACGGTGCAGCGGCCGACCTCGATGTACGGCGTCACCAAGGTGGCCGGCGAGCTGCTGTGCGACTACTACGCCCTGCGCCTCGGCGTCGACGTGCGCGGCGTGCGCTATCCGGGGCTCGTCTCCTACTCGGCCCCGGCCGGCGGCGGCACCACCGACTGGGCGGTGGAGATCTTCCACGCCGCCGTGCGCGACGGCCGCTACACCTGCTTCCTGGCCGCCGACACCCAGCTCGACATGATGTACATGCCCGACGCCGTGCGCGCCTCCCTCGAGGTGATGGCCGCCGACCCGGCGCGTCTGCGCCACCGCAACGCCTTCAACGTCACCGCCATGCAGCTCACCCCGCAGCGGCTGGCCACCGAGATCCGCCGCCACCTGCCCGGATTCGAGATCACCTACGCAGTGGACCCGGTGCGCCAGGGGATCGCCGAGTCGTGGGGGGGGGGGGGGGG
>DATACC010000251.1:0-27367 GCA_036259255.1 Thermoanaerobaculia bacterium
CCGGCGCCTGGGGCGCCGGCGGCAGCACCTCGTCCACCGGCAGGTTCGGCGGCACGTCGGGCACGTCGCAGCAGCTCATCGCCAGATCCCGGCCCATGCCCGGGAGCATGTCGCAGCCGCCGCCCGCCGCCATCAGCAGGCAGCAGCTCCCCGCCTCGCCGGCCGCTGCGGCAGCAGCCGGCACGAAGGTCGCAAGCAGACCGCTGGCAACCAGCGCGACGGCGACCCCGGAGGTGGCGAGAATGCGAAAGGCCCGGCTCTTCATCGGCGATCAGTATAACTCCGGACGGCGGGGAGGGCTTCCCGATGCCGAGGGGAGCGGCTGCCCTGGCGGCCCGGGAGGTGAGAGGATCGGCGGCGATGCTCTACGATCTCTCCCCCCGCATCGGCCCCGGCTTCCCCGTCTGGCCGGGCGACACTCCGTACGCCGCCCGGCTCACCTGGAAGCTGGCCGAGGGGGCGTCGGTCAACCTCTCCGCGCTGACGACCACGCCCCACCTCGGCTCCCACGCCGATGCGCCGTTCCACACGGAGGCGGAGGGCGGCACGGCGGCGGACCTGCCGCTGGAAGCGTTCCTCGGGCCCTGCCGGGTGGTGGACGTGACGGCGGCGGGGGCGCCCGACGAGGCGGCGCCGGGCGAGGTGGGGCTCGTCGAGCCGCGGCACCTGGACGGGATCGACCTCTGCGATCCCCCGCGCCTGCTGCTCAAGACCGGCAGCATGCCGCCGCTGGCGACGGGCGCCGCCTTCCCGGAGCGGTTCGCGGCGATCTCGCCGGCGCTGGCGGAGCGGCTGGCGGCGGCGGGGACGCTCCTGGTGGGCCTCGACACCCCCTCGGTCGACCCCTTCGACTCGCAGGAGCTGCCGGCCCACCACGCCCTGGCGCGGGGCGGCGTGGCGATCCTGGAAGGGCTGGTGCTGGCCCACGTGCCGCCGGGCCTCTACGAGCTGATCGCCCTGCCGCTCAAGATCGAGGGCCTCGACGCGTCGCCGGTGCGCGCCGTGCTGCGCTCGGCCTGATCCTGTCGTTGGCGGCGGCCGTCGCCGCCCTGCCGGTGCTCGGCGACGGAGCGGGCGTCTCGCTCTCCCCGCCGAAGGCCATTGCCGCTGACACGCCCTTCGAGCAGGTGTCCGGCGGCGATGCCGAAGGCATCGAAGAGCCGGCAGCATCCTCCGCCTCCGCTGGCGAGCCGGAGCCGTCCGAGCGCGGCCGGCTCGGCCGCACCTTCGACACCCTGCAGCTCGACCACGCCCGCTTCTACCGCCGTGGCCGGGCGCTGCGCTTCGGCGGCGTGCTGGCCGGCGCCGGGGCGCTGGCCAACAGCAGCGGCGACGAGGAGATCCAGCAGTGGTACGGCGACACGGTGCGCGACGACTCCCTGGACGAGCTGGCGGCGGACGTGAAGTTCCTGGGTGAGGGGGAGAAGCTGGCGATCCCCCTGGCCCTCGCCGGCCTGGCGGTGGGCCTGGCGCCGCGGGAGGGCGCGAACCCGGCGGTGCGCTGGCTGCGCCGCACGAGCCGCGGGTACATCCTGGGCACGCCGGCCTTGCTCTACCTGCAGACCTTCACCGGCGGCGACCGGCCGACGGAGGGCGGCGGCTCCGGCTGGGACCCCTTCGAGGGGCAGAACGGGGTCTCCGGCCACGCCTTCCTGGGCGCCGTGCCGTTCCTCACGATCGTGCGCCAGACGGACCGCCGCTGGCTGCAGGCGCTGGCCCTGGTCGGCTCGACGGCGGCCGGCTGGTCCCAGTTCAACGACGACCAGCACTTCTTCAGCCAGTACGCCCTCGGCTGGTGGCTCGCCTGGGAGGCCACCGATGCCGTCGCCGAATCCGACGCCCTGGCCCTCGACGACGGCCTGGACGTGGCGGTGCTGCCCCTACCCACACCGGACGGCGCGGGGGTGCTGGTGAGCCTTCGCTTCTAGCTTTGCAGGGCGGGCGTTTCCGCGGAAACGCCCGTGGGGAGGGACCGGCCGGGGCACCGAGGCGCCCGGCCGGGTACTCGACTGTCTATGGCTCTCGACTGCCGCCTCAGTGCGCCGCGATCCAGTCGAGGATCGGCTGGAAGACGAGCGCCGGGGCGTCGGTGGCCTGGAAGAGGTCGGCGTGGCCGAAGTCGACCAGGCGGGCCTCCGGAGGGACGACGCTGGCGGTGTGGATCGTGACGTCGGTGCTGGCGAGCAGCGTGGTGGTGTGGACGCCGTAGTCGCCGAAGCCGCCGCCGGCGCCGACGTAGAGCACCGGCACCGTCACCGCGCCGAGGTGGTCGTCCAGCGGCAGGTCCTCCAGGTCACAGACCAGGGCCTCCGCCTCGGCCAGCAGCTTCACCGGCTCGTAGGGCGAAGTGGCAAGGAGCGAGGAAATCCAGGTCGCCTCCGGCGTGTAGAGGAGCGCCGTCGGCAGGCCGAGGGTCGGGTCCCAGGCGGCGCCGGTGAAGTGGTACGCCGGCACCGGCTCCAGCCCCGGCGGGAAGAACGTGAAGGTGGCGCCGCCGGCGAGCAGGGCCACCTGGTGGTTGGTGAGACCCGGCACCACCGGCGAGGCGCCGGCCGGGTCCGCGGTGGCGAGCAGGCCGAGGGTGTTCAGCAGGGCGCCGGTGGCGTCGGCCGGCGTGCCGCCGGCGAGGATCGCCTGCTGCCCGGCCGCCCGGAGGCAGGCGTTCTGGCGCAGGGTCTCGTCGTCCGTCTTCAGGTACACGTCCACCGGGATGAAGCCGGAGACGTGGCGCTGCCACGCCGGACGCGCCGCCTCGTCGGCCACGTAGAGATAGCCGAGCTGGGCGCCGCGGCTCCAGCCGAGCAGGTTGAGGCGGCCGAAGCCGGAGCCGGTGAGGCCGCGCACCAGGCGCGCCGTGGCGAGGGCCACCCGCAGGTCGGAGCGGTCGGTGGCGAAGCCCCAATCCGCCATGAAGGAAAGGTCGGTCTCGGCGGCCGGCACCAGGGTCCAGCGCAGGTCGATGCCCCACACGTCGACGCCCCGCTGGGCGAGGAACACGGGCAGCGTCTGCGGGCCCGGCTGGGCGAGGCCGGCGAAGAACGCGGCGCGGAAGCCCCAGGCGTCGCCGTGGGCGAGCAGCACCGCGCGCTCGGCGCGGGCCGGCACCCAGGGCGCCGACTCGGCGACCACGCGGTGCAGGCCGATCTCCTCGTAGGGGCCGGCGCCGACCTTCAGGCGCACCGAGTACTCGGCCACGCCCGGGGTGAGCTCGCGCCGCTCCAAGCCGGAGACGAGGCAGCCGGAGGCGGCCTGCTGGCAGGCGGCGTCGAGGGCGGCGGCAAGGGTCTGGGAACCGGCCGTCCGCGCCGTGGCGTCGGCGGCGGCGGGAAGCGAAACGAGCAGCAGGAACGCTGCGAGGAACGGAACGAAGGAACGGCGAATCACTGGAGTTGCGCTCTCTCCGACCCGGTGCAGCGGCGCGGCGCCATGCCCGCCGGCCCGGGCCGGCAGCGCGGCATCGTAATCCCAGAGCGGACGAAAATCCAGATGGCGAAGTTGCGAGTCTTCGCTACGGCACCGGCGCGGCCCGGCAGGCGGCGCCCAGCACGTATACTGGCCCCATGCGAGCCTGGCAGGTGAGCGCCCACGGTGGGCCGGAAGCCCTTGAATTCAAAGAATTACCGACTCCCGCACCGGGACCCGGGCAGGTGCGGGTGGCGGTGCGCGCCTGTGCTCTGAACCGGCTCGACCTGTGGGTGCGCAACGGTGTGCCGGGCCACCGCTTCCCGCTGCCGCTGGTCCTCGGCAGCGAGGTCGCCGGGGTGGTGGAGGCACTCGGCGCGGGGGTCGAGGGTCTCGAGGCCGGCACGCCGGCGCTGGTGGCGCCGGGGGTCTCCTGCGGCCACTGCGAGCGGTGCGTCTCCGGGGAGGATCAGCTGTGCCGGGAGTACGGCATCCTCGGCGAGCATCGCGACGGCGGCTACGCCGAGCAGGTGGTGGTGCCGCGCCGCAACGTGCTGCCGCTGCCGCGGGGGCTGTCGTTCGTCGAGGCCGCCGCCGTGCCGCTGGTGTTCCTCACCGCCTGGCACATGCTGGAGCGCGCCGGCCTGCGCCGCGGCGAGGACGTGCTGGTGCACGCCGCCGGCTCGGGCGTGTCGTCGGCGGCGATCCAGATCGCGCGGCTGCTCGGTGCCCGGGCGATCGTCGCCACCGCCGGCAGCGAGGCCAAGCTCGAGCGGGCCCGGGAGCTGGGCGCCACCCACACCGTCGACTACCGCACCGCCGACTTCGTACCCGTCGCCCGCGAGGCCACCGGCGGCAAGGGCGTGGAGGTGGTGGTGGACCACGTCGGCGGCGAGGTCTTCGAGCGCAGCTTCAAGGCGCTCGCCTGGGCCGGCCGGGTGGTGCTGTGCGGCGCCACCGCCGGCGGCGAGGCGAGGATCAACCTGCGGGCCGTGTTCTTCAAGAGCCTGTCGATCCTCGGCTCCACCATGGGCACCCTGGGCGAGCTGCACCGGTTGCTGCCCCACTTCGAGAGCGGCGCGCTGGTGCCGGTGGTCGACCGCACGCTGCCCTTCGAACAGGCGCGCGAGGCGCAGGCGGCGCTCGAGAACCGTGAGCAGTTCGGCAAGATCGTCCTCACCGTGGGGGACCCCGGCGAGGCCCACCGCGTGCCCCGGCCGCGGCGGCCTCGGGAAGCGAACAAGGAGGCAGCACCGTGAACGCACAAGAGTTCGTCGAGCGACTGCGCGAGGAGATGCAGGAGTTGTTCGCCCAGCTCGGCGAGACCGAGACCCTGGAGGCCGAATCCCACGGCCAGGTGGACGTCGTGACCCTGCTCGAGCTGGCGCTCCAGAGCGAGCTCGAGGCGAGCGAGATCGCCGCCCTGTGGATGCCGACGACGCCGGAGATGGATGCCAAGCAGGTGCTGGCGCACCAGGTGGGCGACGAGATGAAGCACTACGACCTGATCGTCAAGCGCCTCGGCGAGCTGGGCAAGGATCTCACCGGCTTCGACCCGCTGGCCGGCGGCTACAGCGCCATGTACCACTACCTGCGCCCGCTGCGCGGCACGGTGGAACGCATCGCCGCGGGCCCGTTCGCCGGCGAGGCCATCGCCGAGATCCGCAACGTCCAGTTCATCGCCTTCTGCCGCTCGGTGGGCGACGAGGCGACGGCGCGGCTCTACGAAGAGGTGATCCAGCCGGAGGAGATCCACCACCACCGCATCGCCGCCGAGTTCCTCGCCCGCCACTGCACCACCCCCGCCCTCCAGGAGACCGCCGCCGCCGCCATGCGCAACACGCTGGCCATCGCCGACGAGCTGCAGACGCTGGAGAAGCGCAGGACCGGCCTGCCGAACGTGCCGGTGTCGTAGAGGGCCGGTGTCGTAGAGGACCGGGCCGTAGGAGACCGGTGTCGTAGCGCGCCGGGCCCGGCCTCAGACCAGCCCGGGGGCCGGCTCGGCGCCGCCGGGGTCGATGGCGTCGAGGAGGGCTTCGAGCCGGGCCGGCTTGAGCAGGTAGTCGTCGAAGCCTCCGTCGCGGACCCGCTCCCGGGTGGCGTTGTCGCCGTAGCCGGTGAAGGCGACGATGCGCAGGCGGGGATCGCCGCCGGCGGCGCGCAGGGCGGCGGCGACCTCGAAGCCGGAGAGGTCCGGCAGGCCGAGGTCGAGGAGCACCACGTCGGGATGGGCGCGGCGGGCCACCTCCAGGGCGTCGGTGCCGCTGTGGGCCTCCACCACGTCGGCACCGGCGATCTCCAGCAGGGCCGCCATCGACGAGGCGGCGGAGCGGTTGTCGTCGACCACCAGCACGCGCAGCGGCACGCTCAGCCGGCGCAGCGAGCGGCGCGGCGCGGCGCGCTTCGGGGCCGCCAGGGTCGCCGGCTGGGGTAGCACCACGGTGAAGGCGCTGCCGCGGTCCGGGCCGTCGCTCGCCGCTTCGGCCCGGCCGCCGTGGAGCTCCGCCAGGCGCCGCACCAGCGACAGGCCGATGCCGAGGCCCTGGGCGGCGCGGCGGCCCTGGACGAAGGGCTCGAAGATGCGCTCCAGCTCGTCGGCCGGGATGCCGAAGCCGTCGTCGCGCACCACCAGGCGCAGCTCGCCCGGGGCGACCGTCGCCTCCAACGTGATGTTGCCACCCTCCGGCACGTGGTTCGAGGCGTTGGCCAGCAGGTTGACGACGATCTGCTCCAGGCGGGTCGGATCGACGAGAACGAGGGCGCCGTGGCCGTTGGTGAGCGCCGTGTCGATCCGCACCGCGAGCCGCTGACCGCGCTCGGCGAGGCGCGGCTCGACCACGGCGACGGTCCGGTCCACCAGCGTCTGCAGGTCCACCGTCTCGCGGCGCAGCTCCACCTTGCCATGGGAGATGCGGTTCAGGTCGAGCAGGTCGTCCACCAGGTGCATCAACTGGTGCACCTGGTCCTCGAGCATGCCCTGCACCCGCGGCCGGTCCTCCTCGCGGGGTCGCTCGGTGAGCAGGCGGACCCCCGCCTCGAGCGCCGCCAGCGGGTTGCGCAGCTCGTGGCCCAGCAGCGCCAGGAACTCGTCCTTGCGGCGGTCCGCCTCGCGCAGGGTGTTCTCGCTGCGGTGGCGCTCCACGGCGAAGGCCAGGTAGTTGGAGATGGTGGTGGCGATCAGGAGCTGGCGGTTGGTGAAGCGGTGGGGCTGCTCGTAGTAGAGCATGAACTTGCCGAGCAGACGGTCGCGGTAGACCACCGGCACGAAGGCCATGGCGCGCAGCCCCTCGGCGGCGATCACCTCGCGGTAGGGGGCGAGGTCCGCGTCCTCCAGCGCGTCCTCGACGCGGATCGGCTGCGGATCGCGGGCGTCCGCCGGCCAGGGCGAATGCCCCTCGACGGCCCGGCGGTAGTCCTCCGACAGGCCGCGCCAGGCCTGGAAGCGCATCGAGCCGGCGTCGTCGAACAGCAGCAGGGCGGCGCGATCCGAGCTGGTGGCCTCGATCACCGCGTCGAGGCCGCACTCGTAGAGCTCCTCGATGTCGTGGACCCGCGCCAGCTCGGTGGACAGGCCGTTGATGAGCTGCAGGTCGCGCCACAGCAGCGGACGGTCCACCGCGGGCTCGAGGGGCGCCGTCTGCAAATCCGGGTTCCCGGGCGCGCCGTCCGCGCCGCCGGTTTCCTGGGAGGAGGCGGAGCTGAGAGGTTGGGTGGTCACTGGTGCCGGCTCCGTGGGCGGCTCTCCCCGGCGGGAAGACTGCCCGGTGTAACCCCTGGGGTGATTCTTAGCGGTCTCTGGACCGCCGACATTACCACAGGCGCAGCGCCCCTGCGTTGCTGCTTCATCGCTCCGTCCAGCAGCGGTATAGTGCCCTCGCCACGCTGCGCCCGTTCCACCGCACCCCGAGCCGAACCACCCGACGAGCCGAACCACCGACGAGGACCTTCCATGAGCTTCGACGTCCACACCATTGCCGTGCTCGGCGCCGGCACCATGGGCCGGGGCATCGGCCATGTCGCCGCCCTGGCCGGCTACGAGACCCGTGTCTTCGATCCCGCCGACGCCGCCCGCGACCGCGCCGCCGCCGCCGTGCGCCGCAACCTGGACAAGGGGGTGGAGCTGGGCAAGGTGGAGCGCGCCGCGGCGGACGACGCTCTCGCCCGCCTGTCCTGGCACGGCGATCTCGACGCCGCCGTCGCCGGCGCCGACCTGGTGGTCGAGGCGGTGCCGGAGGACATGGCGCTCAAGATCGACACCTTCGAGCGCGTCGCCCGCGCCGCCCCGGCCGAGGCGCTGCTCGCCTCGAACACCTCGGCCCTGTCGATCACCGAGATGGCCGCCGCCTCGGGCCGGCCGGAGCGCTTCGCCGGCATGCACTTCTTCAACCCGGTCCACATCATGCGCCTGATCGAGCTGGTGCGCGGCCTGGAAACCTCCGAGGAGACGCTCGCCGCCCTGCGCGCCGTGGGCGAGCGGATGGGCAAGGAGGTGGTGCTGGTGAACGAGGCTCCGGGCTTCGTGACCACCCGCATCAACGCGCTGATCGGCAACGAGGCCTTCCGCATGCTGCAGGAGGGGGTGGCCTCGGCCGAGGACATCGATCGCGCCCTGAAGCTCGGTCTGAACCACCCGATGGGTCCCTTCGAGCTGGTCGACCTGGTCGGCCTCGACGTGCGGCTGTCGATCCTCGAGTTCCTCTCCCAGTCCCTGGGCGAGGCCTACCGCCCCAACCGTCTGCTGGTGCAGCACGTCAAGGCGGGGCGACTAGGCCGCAAGACGGGGCGAGGGATCTACGCCTACGACGCGGACGGACGCAGAGCCACCGAAGGGGCCCGGTAAGCCCCGCGGCCCCGGGTGCGCAACCGGTCCGCGGGTCGACGAGCCCCTGCGGCTCAGCGCCCCATCAGCTCCCCCACCCCGCGCTCCATGCGCGCCACCAGCTCGGGCACGTCGGCCGCGGCGAGCGAGCAGTGGGCGATGCGCAGGAAGCGGGGTTGAATCGAGACGACGCCGACCTCGTGGTGCTCCAGCAGGTGGCGCCGGGCGGTTTCCGGGTCGAGCCCCTCGGCCAGCGCCACCAGGGCGAAGCAGCCGGCGTTGAACGGCATCGGGACGAGCAGATCCGGGTCGCAGCCGGCGAGGGCCTGGCGCAGCGCCCGGCAGCGCTCGGCGAGCAGCAGGCGCACGGCCTCGAACTCCTCGCCCGCGCGGCCGCTCGCGAGGGCCCTCGCCACCAGCACCTGGCTCGGCGCCACCGGTGACCCGATGCCGGCCCGCAGCAGGCACTTGACCTTGCTCTCGAGCGCCGCCGCCGCCGGTGAGTCGGGGGCGAAGGGGAAGGTGAGGAAGCCCACCCGGCCGCCGAAGAACGACAGCTCCTTGGTGGCGCCATCCACCTTCACCGGCACCAGCGACGGGTGGCGCCCGGCGAGCTCCCAGAACATCGACTCCGCCGGGATGCCGTCGTCGAACACCAGGCCGGCGTAGGCGTCGTCGCAGATCACCAGCAGCGGCCGCCGCGCGGCGGCCGCCACCAGGGAGTCCGCCAGCTCGCGGCGCTCCGCCGGCGTGGGCGAGTAGCCGCCGGGGTTCGACGGCAGGTTGAGGATGGCGAGGGCCGGCTCCCCCGCCGGCAGGCCGTCGAGGGCCTCGGCCAGCGCCCGCGGGGCGAAGCGGCCGTCACGGTAGGCCGGCGCGCCCAGCAGGCGTGCCCCGGTGCGGGTGACGAACGTCTGCCGGTAGTTGCCCCAGAACGGCTCCGCCACCGCCACCGCGCGGCCTTCGCCGGCGAACAGATCCGCCAGCAAGGCGAGGCCGTGGGTGAGCCCGGTGGTGACCAGCGGCAGCGTCGAGGGCACCGCCTCCGCCACGCCGCGACGCTGGTGCTCGCGCCACAGGCGGCGCAGCTCGGGGCGGCCTTCGATGGGCGAGTAGAGCAGCGCCTGGGTGCGCTCGTCGCCGCTCAGCGCCAGCCCCTCGGCGAGCGACGGCAGCGGCACGGCACCGCCACGGCCGTCGGTGATCTGGCCGATGGTGGCGTTGAACCGCTTGCCCCGCGCCTCGGCGGCCTGGAAAGGAATGCCCCGCGGGTAGACCGTCCGCCGACCGAGGGGCGAGAGCAGGGCGGCCAGGGCGGGCGAGGCGGTTTGGAGCTCGTCGTTGATGCGCTGGAGGTCGTCGGCCATGGAGCGATCCTAGGACAGGGGGGTGCGGCGGTTCGGAAGCCCGACTGCGGAGCGTGCCTCAGGGCACGAGCCGCAGGCGCGAGACGGTGACCTCGTCGATGCCCTCGCCGCTCCACGGGAACGGGAAGGTGCGGCCGGCGAGGTAGGTGGCGGTCTGGTCGTCGTAGTGGTCGTCGAGTGGGTGGCCGGCCTGGCCGGCGGGCAGCACCAGCACGGTGGCATCGGGATGCGCCAGGTCGGTGACCCAGCGCATCGAGGGGCCGTGGACCACGTCGAGCACCCCGTCGCGCCAGCGGGCGCCGAAGGCGGCGACGGTGGTGTCGGAGCCCGGGGTCGGGAACGGCCCGCGGTCGTAGAGGCGCCCGACCAGCGGCACGGAGCCCAGGGGATGGTTCAGGGTGAGCGTGTGGAGCGCCTCGTAGCTCCACGCCGCGGGGTCCGTGCCCCACCGCCCGAGGGCCTCGCGCCAGGCGCCGGCCAGGACGCGCACGAAGATCTCTGGCCGGCCCTCGCGCTCGGGCGTGCGCAGGTCGTCGAGCCACTGCGCCGACAGCTCGCCGGTGACCGCCCGCAGCACGCGGGCGCCGTTGGCCAGGCCCTCGACGCCGTGGTGCGCCACCTCGTCGGCGAAGATCTCCTCGCCGAGCCGGCGCTCCACCACGGCGTACAGGGCGGCCCCCGGAGCGGCGTCGGCCATGCGGCCGTCCCAGCGGCGCAGCAGGTCGAGGGCGCGGCGGGCATCCTCCTGCGTGTCCGGCGGCAGGCTTGCCGGCGGCTCGCCGTCCAGCACCTCGACCAGCGCCGCGACCACCTGGCGGGCGTAGAGACTCGTCACCCCGCTTTGGATCCTCGCCACCTCGTCCACCGACCAGCCCCCCCGGGCAGCGAGGAGCTGGCGCAGGCGGTCGGCGCGGTGGGGCGTGTCGTAGTCGGCGGTCATCGCCAGCGGGTGGGAGGCCGGCAGCACGCGGGCGTTGGCGGTGACCAGCAGGTCGCCGGGCGGATCGGCGATCACCGGGTTCTCCGCGTGGGGCCGTAGGCCGTCCCAGCCGTAGTCGGCGGACCAGCCGGGGGACGGCAGGCGGCCATCGCCGCGGCGGCGGGCCGGCAGCCGGCCGAGCACCGTCCACAGGAAGCGGCCGTCGTCGGCCGCCACCGCCAGGTTCTGGGCCGGCCCGTGGTAGCTCGCCAGCGCCGGCAGCGCCTGCTCCAGGGTCTCGGCGCGGGCCAGGGCGAGGAACGGCGCCAGCGGATCGGTGGCGCCGTAGAGGGTCCAGGCGAGGCTGCGCTCGGGCAGGCCACGGCCCGGGTCGGCCGGCAGGAGCGGTCCGTGGCCGGTGTGGCGCAGCTCGAGCTCCACCGGCTCGCCGCCGCGCACCGCCAGGCGCTCGCGCTCGACCTCCACCGGCACCCAGCGGTCGCCGCGCCGCACCCGGGGGGCTCCGTCGGGGCCCTCCTCCACCTGCTCGAAGAAGAGGTCGTGGTCGTCGAGCATCACGTTGGTGAGCGCCCAGGCGAGGTGGACGCCGCGGCCGATCACCACCCCCGGCACGCCGGGCAGCGAGACGCCGGCGACCTGGAAGCCGGGGGCGCGCAGCATCACCTGGTACCAGGTGCCGGGGAGCTGCAGCGGCAAGTGGGGATCGTTGGCGACGAGGGGCGCGCCCGACCTGGTGCGGCCCGGGCCGAGGATCCAGTTGTTGCTTCCCGGCGAGCCGCCCGGCGCTCCGTCGGCCAGGGCGCCGGTGGGTCGCGGCGCCTCGCCAGGACGCGGTGCTCCGGTGGGTGGCGGCTCGCGGCGGGCCAGGGCCGCGATCTCCTCCGGCACGTGGGCCTCGCCGCCGAGCAGCTCCCGGGTGCGCTCCGGCCCGAAGGCGGCGAGCCAGCGGAAGCGCTCCTCCTCCGGCCGGCCGTTCCAGAAGGAGAGGTCGTTGCCCATCAGCAGCACGAAGGACAGGCTGTCCACCGGGTGCCACGGCTCGGGCGCGAAGGCGAGGCCGCCGAGCAGGACGAGGTCCGGCGGCAGCTCGCCGTCGCGCTCGGCGAGCCAGGCGTTGACGCCGCGGGCGTAGCCCTCGAGCCAGATGCGCGTCTCGCCGCCGCAGGCGCGCCACATCTGCTCGGCGGCGCGGCGGAAGCGAAGCTGCCGGTGGGTGATGTCGAGGGGCAGCGCCCGGGAGCCCACCAGCTCGGCCAGCCGGCCGGCGGCGAGGCGGCGGCCGAGCTCCATCTGCGCCATGCGATCGTTGGCGTGGAGCCAGCCCTGGGCCGCCGCCAGGTCCGCCACCGACGCCGCCTCCACGTACGGCACCCCCTGCGCGTCCCAGCGGACGGAGACCGGCGCCGTGAGCTCCGGGACGGTGGCCTCGCCGCTGCGCTGGGGCCGCCCGTCGTAGAGGAGCTTCACGGCCCACAGCAACGCCGCCGCCAGGAGGACAGCGAGGACCAGGACGACGGCGAGAACGCGGCGGCGGCTCATCGCGCGCCATCCTCTCATCCCGCGGCGGAAATGGAGGCGCCGCAGGGGCGAGCCCGCGACGATAAGGTAGGCCCCCGATGCCGAAGACCGTGCTGGCCGTCGTCCTGACCCTCGCCGCCCTCACCGCCCCCCTCACCGCCACCGCCGACGCCATGACCGAGCCGATCGACTACACCGTCCGTTTCCCCGAGCGCGCCACCCACCGCGTGGAGGTGGAGGCGCGCTACCCGGTGCCCGCGGGCGCCGGGGCCGTCGACCTGATGATGGCGGTGTGGACGCCGGGCTCGTACCTGGTGCGCGAGTACGCCCGGCAGGTAGAGACCCTCGCCGCCTCCACCCCCGGCGGGCGCGAGCTGTCCGCCGAGAAGGTTGCGAAGAACCGTTGGCGGGTGGCGACCGGCGGCGGCGAGACCGTGGTGGTGCGTTATCGGCTGTACGCCCGGGAGATGTCCGTACGCACCAACTTCGTGGACGCGGGCTTCGCGATCCTCAACGGCGCCCCCACCTTCCTGACGCTGGTCGAGGGCGACGGGCCCGCCCGCCGGCCGCACCGGGTGCGGGTCGAGCTGCCGGAGGGCTGGAGCCACGCCGTCTCGCCCCTGCCGGGAGGCGACGGGGGCCGGGGCGAGGGCGACTCGGCGGCGCCGGTCTTCGTGGCGCCCGACTTCCCCACCCTGGTCGACTCGCCGCTCTACGCCGGCAACCCGGAGATCCGCACCCTCGCCGTGGAGGGCGCCGAGATCGTGCTGGTTCACGAGGGCACCGGCGGCCTGTGGGATTTCGACCGCGCCAGCCGCGCCGCCGAGGCGGTGGCCCGCGAGCAGATCGCGCTGTGGGGCACCGTGCCGTTCGACCGCTACGTCGTCTTCAACCTGGCCACCGAGGGGCGCGGCGGTCTCGAGCACCTCGACTCGACGGTGCTGATGACCAGCCGCTTCAAGGATCGCACCGAGGAGGGCTGGCACGACTGGGTGACGCTGCTGTCCCACGAGCTGTTCCACGCCTGGAACGGCAAGCGACTGCGCCCGGTGGAGCTGGGGCCGTTCGACTTCGAGCGCGAGAACCTCACCCGCGGCCTGTGGTTCGTCGAGGGCTTCACCTCCTACTACGACGAGCTGATCGCCGCCCGCGCCGGCCTGCTCCCGGAAGCCGACTACCTGAAGCGCCTCGGGGAGACGGTGGAGGCCGTGGGCCGCACCCCCGGCCGGCTGGTGCAGCCGCTCGACGAATCCTCCTACGACGCGTGGATCAAGTACTACCGGCGCGACGAGAACAGCGCCAACCACGACGTCAGCTACTACCAGAAGGGGGGCCTGGTCGCCTGGCTCCTCGACGCCCGCATCCGCCGCGCCACCGGCGGCGAGCGCACCCTGGACGACCTGATGCGGGAGGCCTGGCGCCGCTGGTCCGGCGAGCGCGGCTCCACGCAGGAGGAGCTGTTCGCCCTGGCCGGCGAGATCGGCGGCAGCGAGGTCGCGGCCTGGCTGGAGGAGGCGGTGACCACCGCCGGCGAGCTGGACTTCGCGCCGGCGCTGGAGCAGTTCGGGCTGCGGCGGGGGGCGAAGGAGACGGCGGGGCAGGAGGCGGGCGAGGGGGGCGGGGAGCCCGACCAGCGGAGAGCCTGGCTCGGTGCCGAGACGGCGGTCACCGAGGGCCGCCTGGTGGTGCGCAGCGTGCGCCGCGGCACCCCGGCGTTCGCGGCGGGCCTCAACGCCGAGGACGAGATCCTCGCCTTCGACGACTACCGCGTCCCCCCCACCGCCCTCGACAAGCGCCTCGAGGCCTACCGCCCCGGCGACGAGGTCGCCCTGCTGGTGGCCCGCCGCGAACGCCTGCTGCGGCTGCCGGTGACCCTCGGCGCGAAGCCGAAGGAGACGAAGCTCGCCGTCGACCCCAAGGCGACGGACGAGCAGCAGGCCCGGCGGCGGGATTGGCTGGCGGCGGCAGCGCCGACCCCGGCGAGCGACTGAATCCCGGCGTCGGGCCGACGGCGGGTCGGCGTCTCCCGGCACCGCCCTTGCGTCGGCGATCTCCCATGCTCGACGCACCGCAGACCCGCCCTCCGCCGCCCTCCCCTCCCCCACTCGAGCCGGAGGAGCTCTCCGCCGAGCTGCGCCAGGCCCGCGACCCGGACCTCGCCCGTCGCCGCGCCGCCGTGGCGCTGAGCCTCGGGGCGGCCGGGACCATGGCGCTCATCGCGCTCTACCAGTCGGGGCTGATCCGGCACCTGCCCGAGCCGCCGCTGCCCCACCTCGATGCCGACGCGGTGGACGCGTCGGCCCAGGCCTTCGGCAAGCTCGCGGTGGGCGACGGGTTCCTCGGGCTCGGCAGCTACGCCGCCACCGCGACGCTGGCCGCCATGGGGCCAGCCGACCGCGCCGAGCGCATGCCGCTGGTGCCGCTGGCGCTCGCCGTCAAGGCGCTGGCCGACGCCGCCCAGGCGGGCAAGCTGTCGTGGGACCAGTGGGCGAAGCACCGGGCCTTCTGCACCTGGTGCCTGCTCGCCGCCGGCGCCACCTTCGCCACCCTGCCGCTGACCCTCCCCGAGGCCCGCCGCGCTTGGCAGACGGTGCGCGAGCTCGGCTGGGGCGAGGCCCTGCGCCGCACGGTGCGGGGACTCGCGTAGGGGGTGCGGCCTGGCGTAGGAGGGCGCGCGCGACAGGGAGACCGCACCCCGAGCTCGCGGAAACGCCCCCGCCCGCTCAGGCGTCGCGGCCGGTGATCACCGGCCAGCGGTCGACCACCTCGTCGCCGCGCACCACCGTGTAGAAGTCGAAGTTCGGCACCACCAAGCAGGAGTGGTTCGGCAGCACCCGGAACCGCGCGTGGACCGGCGCCGGGGCGCTGGTGATTCCGTGCTCCTGGGACAGCGAGACCAGGTGCAGCTCCGGGTCGCGGCGGCCGGCGCGATAGGCGGCGAGGTCGCGGAAGACGGCGCCCAGGCCCCAGGGCCACGGCAGGTGGTCCGGGCCGGCGTCCTTCGACAGCGCCAGGGCGCCGGCGTCGACCACCGCGTGGCCGGCGCCCGGCTGGCAGGAGACGACGGTGGTGAGCACCGTCACCGCGCAGTCCTGCGGCCGGCACGAGCCGAGCGCCGCCTGGGTACCGTCGTAGAAGGCGTAGTTGCCCGGCCGCGCCTCGGTCGCCCCGTCGAGCCGCTCCACCGCCGCCATCGCCGGCGTGGAGCCCACGCTCACCTCCGGCACCGCGATCCCCGCCGAACGCAGCCGCTCGGCGAGCCCCACCACCACCCGCCGCTCCTCCTCGGCGATGGCCGCCGCCTCCTGCCGCGAGCCCGCCCGGTAGGCGTGGCCCGAGTGCGACAGCAGGCCGTCGAAGACCGCGTGGGGCGAGGCCGCCAGCCGCCGCGCCAGCTCCACCGCCCGGGCCGACCCGGGATCCACCCCCGCCCGGTGGTATCCGCAATCCACCTTCAGGAAGACGTGGAACGGCCGCCGGTCGCCCGCCGCCGCTTCGGCCTCCAGCGCCGCGACCGCCTCCGGCGAATCGACTACCAGGCGCAGCGTCACCGGCTCGTGCTCTCCTCCACCCCCGTCTGCCAAGCGCCGCGCCTCCGGCAGGCGCGAGGGGATCAGCGGGAAGGCCCAGGTGATGTCGAGGATGCCGGCGGCGGCGAAGGCGGCGGCCTCGTGCAGGGTGGCCACGGTGAGGCCGCGGGCGCCCAGGGCGAGCTGGCGCCGGGCCACCTCGACGCACTTGTGGGTCTTGGCGTGGGGGCGCAGCGCCACCCCCAGCGCCTCGGCCCGCCGCTGCATGCGGCCGAGGTTCGCCTCGAGCACGTCGAGATCGAGCAGCAGGGCCGGCGTCGGCAGCCCGGCGACGGTGTCAGCCAGGGGCCGGCTCCTCCGCGCCCCCGCCGCCCGCCTCTCCCGCCGGCGGGTAGCCGATCTCCTCCAGGAAGGTACGGATGGCATTCCAGTCGGTGCCCGCCTCGGTCCACTCGACGGTCACCCGCTGGGCGGAGGCTTCCGCGGAAACGGCGGTCACCCCCTCGAGGCCCGAGAGCTCCCGCTCGATGGTGCGCACGCAGTGGTCGCAGGAAATGGCGGGTACGGCAACGGTCTTCTTCGGCATCGTCGTCTCCTCGTCGTCCTGGTGATGAGCAGCGTAGCGCTAGAGTCGGCGCGATGACCAGCGCCAGGAGGACCCCCGCCCTCGCTCCCTGCCCCGACACGCCCAACTGCGTCTCCACGGAGGCGACGCAAGCGGCGCGCCGGATGGAGCCGATCCCCTTCGCGGGCGAGCCGGAGCTGGCCATCGGGCGGCTGGTGAGGATCGTCGAGGCGATGCCCGGCGGCGCGGTGAAGCGGCGCGAGCCGGGCTACCTGCACGCCACCTTCACCAGCCGGCTGCTGCGCTACGTGGACGACGTCGACCTGCTGGTCGACCCGGCGGCGCGCGTGATCCGCTTCCGCAGCGCCTCGCGGGTGGGCACCTGGGACCTGGGTGCCAACCGGCGCCGCATGCGCGAGATCCGCCGCCGTTTCCTCGGCGATGGGTAGGCGCCGCGGCACGTTGCAGAGATCTGACCGAACCCTGACAGAAACCTGAAGGGATTCCGCCCCCGAGCCGGTTAGGGTGCTTGCCGGTTGCTCGACTTTTGCAATCCTGTGGACCCCGACATGGAGACGAACCTGAAACCTCGCACCGCCCACCGCCCCGCTTCGCCCGCTTCGGGCCCGCACGAATCGACGCCGCGCACCTCGGCGACGCCCGACGCGCGCACCTGGAACGAGATCCTGAAGCCCTACAAGCGCGCCCACGACGGCAAGGCGCTGTGGCAGCTCGCCACCACAGCGGCGCTGTTCGCCGGCGTCTGGTGGGCGATGCTCGCCAGCCTGCAGGTGGGCTGGTGGCTGACCTGGCTGCTGGCGATCCCCGCGGCCGGCCTGTTCACGCGCCTGTTCATCTTCCAGCACGACTGCGGCCACGGCGCCTTCTTCCGCTCCCAGAAGGTGAACAACGCCGTGGGCTCGGTGCTCGGTGTGGTGACTCTGTTCCCGTACCACTACTGGCGGCGCACCCACGCCATCCACCACGCCACCCACGGCGACCTGGACCGCCGCGAGTTCGGCGACATCGTCACCATCACGGTGGACGAGTACCGGGGGAGGTCGCGCTGGGGCCGGCTCGCCTACCGCCTGTACCGCAACCTCTTCGTGTTGCTGGTGATCGGACCGACCTACCAGTTCGTCATCAAGCACCGCCTGCCGCTCGACGCGCCGCGCGACTGGAAGCGCGAGTGGGCGAGCGTCCTGTGGACCAACCTCGGCATCGCCGCGGCGGTGACGGTGCTGGCGACGACGGTGGGCCTGGTGCCGTTCCTCATGGTTCAGGCGCCGATCATCGTGCTCGGCGGCGCCCTGGGGGTGTGGCTGTTCTACGTGCAGCACCAGTTCGAGGACACCTACTGGGAGCACAACCCGCAGTGGGAGTTCCACCGCGCGGCCTTCGAGGGCAGCTCGTTCCTCGACCTGCCGCGGGTGCTCCACTGGTTCACCGGCAACATCGGCTACCACCACATCCACCACCTGTCGAGCCGCATCCCGAACTACGAGCTGCCCCGCTGCATGGCCGAGAATCCGGAGCTCCAGCACGTCACCCGCTTCGGGCTCCTCGAGAGCCTGCGCTGCTCGCGCCTGAAGCTCTGGGACGAGGAGTCTCGCCGCCTGATCGGTTTCCGCGAGTTGGCCCGCCGCCGCAGCACGGCGGCCGAGCCGCCGGCCCACGCCGAAGCGGCGTAGCCGGCGGTGGCCGGCCCGTCCGAGGGCGCGGCGGACCGGGGCCGGCGGCGGGAACCCACGCTGTCCCGCCCGCGGCGCACATCGACACTCCAGAAGTGAATTGCGTGCGCAGGTTCTCCCGAGCCGGCGCACGCTCATTTCACCGACCTGGAGGATTCGCCGATGACCTCGAAAACCCCACGCAGCAAGCTCCTCGTCTCCCTCTTCGCCCTCGGCCTGCTCGTGGTGCTGGCCCCCGCGGCCGCCGCCTTCACCGTGACCATCGACGGCTACAGCATGGTGTGGGTCCCCTACGGTCAGTGCGCCTACCCGTCCTGGACCGCCTCGGGCACCTCCCCCATCGACACCTACGACTGGACGGTGAACACGAGCCAGGTGAGCACCAGCAGCAGTTACGGCACCACCTTCTGCAGCCCCCAGAGGTCCTGCTCCACCAACGAGTACTTCACCCTCGGCCTCTACGCCACCAGCAGCGGCCACGGCGACTACGACTCCCTCTACGTGAACGTGATCTACGAAGCCGGCAATGCCAACGGCGGCTGCGGCTTCGTGATGTGCTGCTGATAGCAGCGCCGGAGGAGGCCGCCGCCTCTCCCTCGCCGGCGCCTTTACACCTTTGTTGACGCTCTACACCATCGCTGGTAGGTTCTCGGCGAAGGAGGGGAGTCGACCCGTGGCACTGAACATCAAGAATGCAGAAGTCGAGCGGCTCGCCAGCGAGGTGGCAGGACTGAGCGGTGAATCGAAGACCGAGGCGGTACGGCGTGCTCTGGCCGAACGCAGGGAGCGACTGCGGCTCTCCGCGCCACCACGGCAGCGCGGAGATGCCTTCCTGCGCTACTTGCGCGAGGAAGTCTGGCCGAAGGCACCGGCCGGCGCTCTCGGGCGCCCCTTGAGCAAGGAGGAGGAGGCGGAGATCCTCGGCTACGGTCCGGAGGGCGTGTGATCCTGGATACCTCGGCCATCGTGGCCATCGTCTTGAACGAGCCAGGGGCCGAAGACCTGATCGAAGCCGCGCGCGCCACGCCCGTCCTCGCGGTCGCTGCGCCGAGCCTGGCAGAGGCAGGAATCGTGTTGCAGTCTCGGCTCCAGGTCGAAGGACAGGGATTGCTCGATCGGTTCCTCCGCGACTTCGAGGTGATCGTACTGTCCTTCAGCGATCGGCACTGGCGCGAAGCGGTCGATGCCTACCGCCGCTACGGCAAGGGCTTTCATCCCGCAGCCCTCAACTTCGGCGACTGCATGAGCTACGCCGCCGCCAAAGTCACCGGACAGCCCCTGCTCTACGTCGGCAACGACTTCGCCCGCACCGATCTCGCTGGGCCGGGCTGACTCCTTCCCCACCGGTAGCACCACCCCTCCGGAAGCGTCTCGGCATGAACCGAGGTCGCCTTATCGCGTCTCCAGTACCAAGCACCGACGAACGACCTGCCGTTCGCCGTGGCCGGCATGGGAGAAGCAACATTGGAGTCGTACGGTTCAAGCCAGATCAGCCCTCTCGACTCGCCCGCGGAGTCCGAGCTTCACCCCCAGACGGAACCCGAACCCGCGGACCCAGAACGTCAGCACCTCGTGGAGGCAGCTCGGCAGGTCTGGATCCGCCGGCTGATCGACTACTCCCGTAGCAACTCCCTGCTGTTCTTCCGCGACCTCAAGGTCGGCACCCTCGACCTGACGCGGTCGCCCTCGGCTCTGTCGGACCTGTTGTCGGGCAAACAGATCAGGTCCCAGGATCTGCTCCCCCCGCTGGAGATCCCGACCGACGACCCCGAGAAGGCAGCACGACTCCGGGAGCAGCAGCAGCAAGCTGCCAGGAATCTCGATCACCGGCTCGTTTCCATACAGCGCAAGGCCAAGCTCAACGACGAGGAGAAGGGGCTCCAGACCCTGCACCTGGGGCTGGGCCTGGCCTCCTGGCCGGCAACGGACAACGGTCGGCCGTACCTCGCACCGCTCCTGTTGATACCGGTCAAGATCGGCGGGCGGGGCAAGGACGACCGGACACTGAAGATCCACGGCGATCCCGCGATCAACCCGGTGCTCGACCACGCTCTCCAGGACCAATACAGGGTGTCCCTCGGCACCGAGTCCATCCTGAAGTCGTGCACCGGGGAAGACGACGAAGGCAAGTGGAGCATCGATCCCGAATGCGCCTGGCGATTGGCCGAGCAAGCCGCCGCCGGCGTACGCGGCTTCCACGTCGAGCAGCGAGCCGTTCTCGCGAACTTCCACTTCGCGAAGATGGCCATGGTGAAGGATCTCCAGCGTCATCGCGAGGCGTTGATCGCCAACCCGCTGGTCGCCGCCCTGGCCGGGCACCAGCCCAGCCGGAAGGAGCTCTCCTCCGCCGCCACCGAGATCTCATCGACGGAGCTCGACCAGCTTCCGGCTTACGACGAGAATCTCGTTCTCGATGCGGATGGCAGCCAGATGGCCGCCATCCGCAAGGTCTGCCGTGGGCAGAACCTGGTCATCGAAGGCCCTCCCGGCACCGGCAAGAGTCAGACCATTGCCAACCTGATCGCCCAGAGCATCGCCGAGGGTCGCCGAGTCCTCTTCGTCGCGGAGAAGCGGGCCGCCCTCGATGCCGTCATCAAGCGCCTCCGAGCCGTGGACTTGGCGCATCTCGTCCTGGATCTACACGGTGCCTCGGTGTCCCGCAAGGACATCATGGGGAGCCTCGCCGAGGCTCTGGACCGGATGCGCCACGCCCAACCGGCCGAGCAGATCGACGCGGTCAACCGAGAGTACGAGGCCGGTCGGCAGCGGCTGAACGCCCACGTCGAGCGTCTCCACCGGGCGCGGCAACCCGATGGCTTGTCGCTCTACGCGATGATGGGCCGCCTGCTCACCCTTCCCGCGGAAGCGAAGACGAGCGTCTGCATCCCCGACCACCTCCTGGAGGCATGGACGCCGGAGCGGGTCTCGGAACTCCATCGCCTGCTCGAGCAGGCTGCCGCCCTCGCCGGCATCTTCGTGGGCGACGATCCATCCCCCTGGGCGCGGGCCTCCATCTCGAGCCGCGACGCCGCCCGTCAGCTCACCAGCGCCAGCCAGGCTCTCGACGAGCGACACTGGCCGGAGCTACAACGACGGCTCGAACGGCTGCTCCGGCAGGTTCCGCTGCGCGAGCCGGAAACCCTTGCCGCGGTGGAGGAGGCGCTGGGGAGGCTTGCCGACCTGCTCGAGTTGCGGGCGATCTATGGGGCCGAGCTCTTCCAAGCCTCGGAGCTCGCCCGGCACTCCCAGGCCCTCGCGCCCGCCGCCTCCGGATTGTTTCGCCAGACGATCGAGCTTCTGCGCAGCCCCGAATACCGTCGGTCTCGCCGTGAGGTGAGGGCCCTCCGAACCTCGGCGGCACCGGCCTCGCAGTTGCTGGCCGAGGTGCGCCGGGCAGAGCGTGCCCTGCAGTGGTGGGGGGCGAGGCGAGGCACGGAGCAGGAGCTTCCGATCGTCGAAGACCTGCCGGAGGTCCAGCAAGCGTTCTCGACGGTCCGTCTCGCCCTGGAGCCGATCCTTGAGGCTCTGGGGAAACCCTTCGATTCCCTCGGTTACACAGCGACCGGCGAGCTCCTGCGCGCCCTGGCCAGCGACCGCCAGACACCGTACCGGGTGCCCAGGGCAGCCAGTCTGAGAAGACAGCTGATCGAGCAGGGGCTCGGAGCGCTGCTCGAGGACCTGTGCTCCCGTCCTCTGCCGCCCGATCAATGGTCACAGAGGTTCGACTATGCTCGGCTGAACTCCGCCGTCGAGCGCGCGATGACCCGTGAGCCCGAGCTCACCGAATTTCGAGGGGAGGCTCACGAGCGTCTCGTCGAGACCTTCTGCAGGCTCGATCGGGAGCGAATCCATCTCGCGGCGCAGCGAGTCCGCCGGCTGCACGCGGAACGGGTGATCGAGGCGATGAACTCGCACCGGGACCAGGCAGATCTGATCCGGAGGGAGGCCCGCAAGAAAAGCCGTCACCTGCCGCTGCGCGAGCTGTTCGCCGCCGCTCCCGAGATGCTCACCCGACTCGCGCCCTGCTGGGTCGCGAGCCCGCTGTCGGTGAGTCAGCTCCTCGACGGCTCCCACCGGTACTTCGATCTGGTCATCTTCGACGAGGCCAGCCAGGTCGTGCAGGAAGAAGCCGTGCCCAGCCTGCTCCGGGCGCAGCAGATCGTCGTCGCGGGAGACCGTCACCAGCTCCCGCCGACCACCTTCTTCGCCACTGCGATCGAGGGCGCCGACGACGAGGACGATCCGCAGGAGCCCAGTGCGCTCAGCACGGCCCGCGAAGCGACCTCCGGCTACGAGAGCCTTCTCGACACGCTGTGGACCTTTCTCCCCAATACGCTGCTCCGCTGGCACTACCGCAGCGTCGACGAGCGGCTGATCGCGTTCTCCAACCATCACATCTATGACGACAAGCTCATCACCTTCCCGAACGCGACCACCGACGACGTGCTCGACCATGTCCTGGAGTCGTCGGATCCGGGCCTGGCGAACGAGGAGGAGAGCTGCTCCCGGGAGGTGCACGAGGTCGTGCAGCAGGTCATCCGCCATGCCCTGGAACGGCCCGAGGAGTCGCTGGGTGTGATCACCATGGGCATCAAGCACGCCAACCGCGTGCAGGCGGCGCTCGACCAGGAGCTGCGGCTCCACCCGGATCTGGCGGACTACTTCGCCCTGGAGCGGGAGGAACGCTTCTTCGTCAAGAACTTGGAGACGGTGCAGGGAGACGAACGGGATGCCATCATCCTCTCGGTCGGCTACGGGAAGCTCCCGGACGGCTCCCTACCCCACCGATTCGGCCCCCTCACCCAGGAGCAGGGTCACCGCCGGCTCAACGTGGCAATCACTCGGGCCCGCCGACGGATGACGCTGGCGAGCTCCTTTTCCCACCGGGAGGTGGATCTCAACAGATCGGGCAGTCGCGGCGTCGAGTTGCTCAAGGGGTATCTCGAATACGCTGCATCCGGCGGGCGCCGGCTCCCCCTCCTCGACACGCAGGGAACGGTGCCCCCCAACCACTTCGAGTCCGACGTGCAGGCCGCGTTGGCGAACCGAGGCCTCCGTCTCGTCCCGCAGTACGGCGCCTCCCACTACCGGATCGATCTCGTGGCGATGCATCCGGAAGAGACCCGGCCGGTCCTCGCCATCGAATGCGATGGCGCCACCTATCATTCGACGGCACCTGCCCGGGAGCGGGATCGGCTCCGGCAGGAGCACCTCCAACGGCTCGGCTGGCGTTTCCACCGAATCTGGTCGACCGACTGGTTCTTTCGTCGCGAGGAGGAGATCGACCGAGCGGTCAGCGCCTATGAAGACGCGGTGCGAGCCTGCGAGATCGGAGGCAAGCGAGGACGGTCCGAGCCACCACAGGCGCAGTCCACCACCCGGTCAGCCGCCTCGAGCATCCCGCTTTCTCCGCCGCCGAGCGCCAGGGGCCCGGCCCCACGTCTGCCTCGTCACGGGAACATCAGCGACTACTCGGACGCGCATCTGCTCGAGCTTGCCGGCTGGGTTGCGTCCGATCGCCTGCTCCGACCCGACGACGAGATGGTCCGGGAGATCTTCGAACAGCTACCGTTTCGGAGGCTGGGCCCTCGCATCAGGCAACGCCTGCAGGCCACGGTCCGGCAGTGGAACGCTGGCCGGGGCGCCTCCCGTCCGTCCGCTCCGGCCCCTCCATCATCCTCCGGAGCGTGATCCTCACTCCCCCCGCAGCGCCACCATCGGGTCCACCGACGCCGCCTGCCTCGCCGGGCGCCAGCTCACCAGGGAGGCGGTGGCGAGGAGGAGGGCGGTGACGGCGGTGTAGGTGGCCGGGTCGTGGGGCGCGACGCCGAAGAGCAGCGTCGCCATCAGGCGCGAGAGGAGCAAGGCCGTCGCCAGCCCCAGCACCACGCCCACGGCGGAGACCGTGAGCGCCTGCCCCACCACCAGCCGCGAGACGTCGCCGCCGTCGGCCCCCATCGCCATGCGCACGCCGATCTCCTGGGTGCGCAGGCTCACCAGGTACGAGAGCACCCCGTAGAGACCCACCGTGCCGAGCAGCAGCGCCACCGCGCCGGCGATCAGCAGCAGCACCATCGTGAAGCGGATCGAGGCCACCGAGTCGGCCACCATGCGCTCCATCGTCTGGATCGAGGCCACCGGCAGGTTCGGGTCCGCCGCGTGCACCGCGTGCCTCGCCGCGTCCGCCAGGGCCAGCGGATCGCCGCCCCGGCTGCGCAGCACCAGGCTGAGGCTGCGGGTGTAGTAGTCGGTGCGGTCCTCGGTAGTAGGCGGCGCCAGGGGGTAGTACACCATCGGCTCCACCGCCTCGGCGAAGCCGCGGTGGCGCACGTCGCCCACCACGCCGACGACCGTGTACCAGTACTCGTCACCCTGGTCCTGGCCGATGCCCGGCTGCAGGCGCTTGCCGAGGGGGTCCTGGTTCGGCCAGAAACGCTCGGCCAGCGCCCGGCTGACCACCACCACCTGGCGCCGCTCCTCGGAGTCCGCCCGCTCCAGCTCGCGGCCCGCCACCACCGGCACGCCGAGGGTGCGGAAGTAGCTGGGGCTGACGAAACCGGAGGCGAGGATCGGCGGCAGGTCGCCCGGCGGCACCGGCCAGCCCTCCACCAGGTGGCCGTTGTTCGAGTTCTGGCCGCTCAGCGGCAGCGAGCTCGCCGCCGCCGCCGACTCCACCCCCGGCAGCGCCGCCAGCCGGTCGAGGAGGCGGTGGTAGAAGCCGGCCACCGCGACGCCGTCCGGGTAATCCGCCTCGTCGAGGGCGACACGCAGCGTCAGCACTCCCTCCGGGCGGAAACCGGGGTCGACGTCCGACAGCGCCCGGAAGCTGCGCAGCAGGAGCCCGGCGCCGACCAGCAGCACCAGGGCCAGCGCCACCTGGGCGACCACCAGGCCGTTGCGGGCGAGCTGACGGTCGCGGCCGGTGGTGGCACCGCGGCCGCCGTCGCGCAGCGACACCGTCAGGTCGCGCCGGCGTCCGTGGCGCAGCATCGGCACGGCCCCGAAGAGCACCCCCGCCACCAGCGAGACCGCCAGCGTGAAGAGCAGCACCGAACCGTTCACCCCCACCTGCTCGATGCGCGGCACTGCCTCCGGACCGAAGGCGATCAGGGCGCGCACGCCGGCCACGGCGAGGCCGAGCCCCACGACGCCACCGGCCAGCGCCAGCACCGTGCTCTCGACGAGGAAGGTCGCCAGCAGGTCCCGGCGGCCGGCACCCAGTGCCGCGCGCACCGCCATCTCGCGCCCGCGCCCCTCGGCCCGGGCGAGGAAAAGGTTGGCGACGTTGGCGCAGGCGATCAGCAGGATCAGGCCCACGGCGCCGAAGAGGATCCACAGCGCCCCTTCCACGTCGCCCACCAGCTCGTCGCGCAGCGGCCGCACCGCGGCGCCGAGGCGGGCGGTCTCGAGCATGGTGGCGGTCATGTCACCCGGGTAGAGCTCCAGCATGCGCGGCAGCAGCCGGTCGAGCTCCGCCCGGGCGGCCGCCGGATCGACCCCCGGTCGGAGGCGGCCGATGGCGCTGTAGCTGAAGCTGCCGTTGTTGGTGTCCGCCGGGTCGAGGGGCAGGGGCAGCCACAGGCGCACCGCGCCGCGGGGGAAATCGAAGCCCGCCGGCATCACGCCGACCACCGTGCGCTCCTCGCCGTCCACCCGCACCGTGCGCCCCACCACGCCGGGGTCGCCGCCGAAGCGGGCGTGCCATAGCCCCTCGGAGAGCACCAGCACCGGCGCGGCACCCGGGGCGCCGTCGGCGTCGGTGAGGGCCCGGCCGAGGGCAGCGTCCACCCGCAGCACCCGGAAGAGCGAGCCGGTCACCTGGGCCGCGTCCAGCCGTTCCGGCCGGTCGAGGCCGGTGAGATTCACCGTGTCGTCGCGGTAGAGGCCCAGCGCGTCGAACGTCTCGGCCAGCTCGCTGTAGGTGAGATAGAGGGCGTCGGTGAACCCCACCTGGGGAATGTCGATGCCGGGTGCCGCATGGTCGACGTACACCAGCCGCTCCGGCTCTTCGTACGACAGCGGCTGCAGCAGCACGGCGTCGACGACGCTGAAGATGGCGCTGTTGGCGCCGATGCCGAGGGCCAGGGTGCCGATCGCCACGGCGGTGAAGGTCGGGGCCTGTCGCAGCTTGCGGAGCACGTGGCGGAGGGTCAGGGGCAGGTGCATGGGGACTTCTCTCCAGGAGTTGGGCGTCCCGCCGCCCGCGGCGGGAAGGCTCGTTGACAGCTGTCAGTACGGCCCCGGTCTCCTCCGGGTTTCGTGCGCCGGCCCGGCCGCGGGGGGATGTCCGAGCTACTCGCTGCGCAGCACGCTGAGCGGGTCGGCGCGCAGGGCGCGGCGCAGCGGAGCGGCGGTGCCGGCGGCGGAGGCGGCGGCGAGCAGCAGGGCGGCGGTCGCCAGGCTCACCGGGTCGAGGGGACCGACGCCGTACACCAGGCCCTGGAGGGCACGGAAGGCGAGCAAGGCCAGCGCCAGCCCGGCGAGCAGCCCGAGGCCCACCAGCAGACCGCTCTGGCGCGCCACCAGCGCGCCGAGGTCGCGCCGCTCGGCCCCGAGGGCGAGGCGCACCCCCAGCTCCCGTTCGAGGCCGCCGACCCAGGCGGCGAGCAGTCCGCCGAGGCCCACGGCGGTGAGCAGCAGCGCCACCAGGCCCAGCCCCGCTACCGCCAGGGCGGCGAAGCGGGGACCGGCCAGCGCGTCGTCCACCGCGCGGGCCAGCGGTACCGCTTCGGAGAGCGCCAGCCCCGAATCGAGCCCGTGCAGCACGCGCTGGAGGTCGACGGCGGCCGGTGCGGTGCCGCCGGCGCCGCGCACCACCAGGTCCATGCGGGGGAAGTTCCAGTGCTCCATCGGCACGTACACGTCGAAACGCACGTCGTCCCAGGCGCGGTAGCGCACGTCGCCGACGACGCCCACCACCTCGTACCACGGCCGCTCGTCGTCGGGCCGCCCGAACTTCAGGCGCCGGCCCACGGCGTCGCCGCCCGGCCAGTAGCGCTCGGCCATGCCGCGGCTGACCACCACCACGTGGCGGTCCGGAGTGCGCTCGGCGGCGTCGAACAGGCGTCCCGCCACCAGGGGCACGCCGAGAGTCTCGAAGTAGCCGGCGCTCACCGCCTCGTAGTTCGCGTAGGGGTTGGTCTCCTGCTGCTCCGGCGTCTGCCCCTCCACGGTGAAGGTGTACTCCCAGCCGATCGGATCCGACAGCGGGCGCAGCAGCACCAGGCCGGCGGCCTCGACGCCCGGCAACGCCTCGATCCCCTCGCGCAGCCGCTCGAAGAAGGCGCCCCGCTCGGCCACCGTGGGGAACGAGCCGTAGCGCAGGCTGAGGCGGGCGGCGACGACGCCCTGTGGGTCGAAGCCGGCCTCGAGGGTGGCCAGCGAGCGGTAGCTGCGGGCGACCACCGCGGCACCGGCGAGCACCGCCAGGCAGAGCGCCACCTGGGCGACCACCAGCACGCGCCGAGCCCGGCCGCCGCCGCCCAGCGACCGGTCGCCGCTCCGGCGCAGCACAGCCACCAGGTCGAGGCGAACG
>DATACC010000252.1:0-14172 GCA_036259255.1 Thermoanaerobaculia bacterium
CCCCCCCCCGCCACCGCTCGTGCCCGGCCAACCAGCTTGCCCCGCGCCGGCGCAGACGCCCCCGGACCCACCCCCACCCCTCCCGCCGCCCGCCCGGTGGAGGAACCAGAATTTTTACCGACTTCTCCTCTGGGCACCTGCGGCCGATCATCGATCCGATGCCGTCGGCGGGAGCCCCTCGAAGCTTCCACTGACGGTGAGTGGCGCCGAGAGCCAGTCGATCGCCTCCCCCGAGTCGGCATCCTCGCAGGTGGCGAGCTCGAAGAGGAAGCGGCCGCCCAGCTCGTCGCCGCCTGCCCGGGTGGTGGTGCGCAGATAGCCGGTGGCCGGATCTGCGGAAGCGGTCCTCGGCGGCCACCTCCACCGAGCCCCCGCCGGAGACGATCCCGGTCGGCAGCGCAGTCTCCACTCTTCGCTCGAGAGAACCAGCGGGAACTCGAGGTGCGTCTCTGGAGCGATGCGCCCTTCGCCGTCGGTCTCGAGGGAGAGATCCCAGCCGTCGGCACCGAGCTCGAGGCGGTCGGACCCGACGCTGCCGATCTCGGCGCCACGGCTCGCATGGTCGAACCCCAGCTTGGGGGGAACACCGCCGAGCCGGGCCACGAGCGGTTCCGGGAGGAGCCCGAGGAAGGGCCGGTTGAGGCGAGGGAAGACGACGTGCACCTCGAACGAGGGGCCTCGGGAAGCCTCCGAGACGCTCGCGACGATCGGTTCCGCCGGCCGTGATCCGATCACGGCGAGGCATGCGAGCAGCACCAGCACGATGAGGATCAGCGCGGTCTTCATGCCCTCCATGATCGCACCCTCGCCCTGCGAGGGCGAGGCAGCCGGCGCCTCCGGGCGGGGCTCGGCCTGCCCTCTTCCACCGACAGCCCCGCGTCCCGCCGGCCGGGGCACCCCGCCCCGTCCCGGCCCGGCGGCCCCGAGCGCCCGGCCCCTGGCACCCCCCTCGCTATACTGCTCGACCGATGGAACGAAGAGCGAAGATCGTAGCGACGTTCGGCCCGGCTTCGAGCGAGCCGGAGGTGGTGGCGCGGTTGATCCGGGCCGGGGTGGACGTGGTGCGGCTCAACCTGAGCCATGGCACCCACGACGGGCACCGGGAGCGCATCCGGCAGGTGCGCGCGGCGGCGCAGGAGGCCGGGCGGCACGTGCCCGTGGTGCTCGATCTCATGGGGCCCCGCTACCGGCTGGGCACGCTGGCCGAGCGGCGCGAGCTGCACGAGGGCGAACGGGTGCGCCTGGGGCCGGAGCCCGGGATGGACCTGCCCGTCGAGCAGGACATCCTCGACCTGCTCCACCCCGGCGAACGCATGCTGATCGACCAGGGACTGGTCGAGCTCGAGGTCGAGGAGCGCGGGCACGACGTGGCCGTCGCCCGCACCGTCTCCGGCGGCGCCGTGTCGACCCGCAAGGGCATCAACCTGCCCGACAGCGACCTCGGCTTCGAAATCACCCCCAAGGACCGGGAGGACGTCGCCTTCGCCGTGGCCGAGAAGGTCGATTACTTGGCCGCCAGCTACGTGGGCCGCGGCGAGGACCTGCGCGACCTGCGGCGGCTGCTCGCCGAGCTCGGTGGCTCCATCCCGCTGATCGCCAAGCTCGAGCGCTCCCGCGCCGTCGACAACCTGGAGGAGATCGTCGCCGCCGCCGACGCCGTGATGGTGGCCCGCGGCGACCTCGGCGTCGAGGTGCCGATCCACCGCGTGCCGGTGCTCCAGAAGCGCATCGTCCACGCCGGACGGCGCGCCGGCAAGCCGGTGATCGTCGCCACCCAGATGCTCGAGTCGATGATGGAGCAGCCGCGGCCCACCCGCGCCGAGGCCACCGACGTGGCCAACGCCGTGTTCGACGGCGCCGACGCCCTGATGCTCTCCGGCGAGACCGCCGCCGGCCGCCACCCGGTCGAGTCCGTGGAGATGATGGGCCGCATCATCGTCGAGGCCGAGCAGTACCAGCGCCGCGCGTTCTCCAGCGCCAGCGACCTGCAGCGCTCCACCACGGCGCCACCCGCCGAGGCCATCGGCAGCGTCCTCGGCCGCCTCGCCGACACCTCCGTCGACGTGCCCGACATCGTCTCCGCCGCCGCCGTCTACACCGCCCGGGAGCTCGGCGCCCGGCGCCTGGTGGCGTTCTCCCAGAGCGGCTTCACCGGCCGCCTGGTGGCCCGCTATCGGCCGACCACGCCGATCAGCGTGTTCACCCTCACGCCCGAGGTGGCACGCCGCCTGGGCCTGGTGTGGAGCGTCGAGCCGGTGGTGCTCGACGAGCATCCGGAGCACCTCGACGAGGTGGTGGAGGTGGTCGACCGCGAGCTGATCGCCCGCGGCCTCGCCGCCCCCGGCGACCTGATCGTCGTGCTGATGGGCGCTCCCATCCCCGAGCGGCGGCAGACCAACCTGATGCGCGTCCACCGCGTGCGCGCCGACCTGCCGCGCGACGCCGACGGCTACGACCACGGCGGCGGGCGGAGCCGCCCTTGATCCCGCTGCGGGATCTCAACCCCAGCCGGCGGCGCCCCTTCGTCACCGTCGCGCTGATCGCCGTCAACCTCGTCGCCTTCCTCTACGAGCTCGCCCTCGGCCCGGAGCTCCAGGGCTTCCTGCAGGAGGCCGCCTTCGTACCGGCCCGCCTGTTCGAGGAGTCGCTGCCCGCCGGCGCCGTGGCGCCCGAGGGGCTGAGCGTGCTCGTCTCCATGTTCCTCCACGGCGGCTGGATGCACTTCCTCGGCAACATGCTGTTCCTGTGGGTGTTCGGGGACAACGTGGAGGATCGCCTGGGGCACCTGCGCTACGTCGTCTTCTACCTCGCCTGCGGCTACGCGGCCGCCCTCGCCCACGCGGCGGCCAACCCGGCCTCCGGGCTGCCGGCCATCGGGGCCAGCGGCGCCATCGCCGGGGTCCTCGGCGCCTACCTGCTGCTCCACCCGCGGGCGCCCATCGTCACCCTGATCTTCCTCGGCTTCTTCATCACCACCACGCGAGTACCGGCCATCGTCTACCTGCCGCTGTGGTTCGGCATCCAGTTCGTCTCCGGCCTCGCCTCCCTCGGCGCCCAGACCGGCACCAGCGGCACCGGCGGCGTGGCCTGGTTCGCCCACATCGGCGGCTTCGTGGCCGGCTTCGTGTTCCTGGCGCTGCTCGGCGGGCTGCGCCGCCCCCGGCGCCGGCCGGCCCCCGCCGGTGCGCCACCGCCCGGCGTTGCGCCCATCGAGCGCTACCGCACCGGCGAGCGGGGCCGGACCGACGAGCGCTACCGCCGGCGGCGCTGAGCCCGTGGCCACGGGTCCGACGCCGGCGCAGGGAATGCTCTCCGCCCGCGGGGTGCGCAAGACCTACCCCGGCGGGGTGACGGCGCTGGCCGGCATCGACCTCGAGGTGGCCGCCGGCGAGACGGTGGCGCTGGTCGGCGAGAGCGGCTCCGGCAAGACGACCCTGCTGCGCCTGTTCAACCGCACCGTGGAGCCCGATGCCGACCCGGCAGGCGGCGAGGTGCGGGTGGCGGGCCGGCCCGTGGCGTCGATGGACCCGGTGGCTCTGCGCCGCCGCGTGGGCTACGTGCAGCAGGAGGGCGGGCTGATCCCCCACTGGCGCGTGGGCCGCAACGTCGAGCTGGTGCCGCGCCTGCTCGGCTGGCCGCCGGCGCGGCGGCGCGTCCGGGCCCGGGAGGTGCTGGAGCTGGTGGGACTCGACCCCGACGCCGTGGCCCGGCGCTACCCGCGCCAGCTTTCTGGCGGACAGCGCCAGCGGGTGGCCTTCGCCCGGGCCCTCGCCGCCGAGCCCGAGGTGGTGCTGCTCGACGAGCCCTTCGGCGCCCTGGACGCCCTCACCCGCCTCGAGCTGCAGCGCGAGTTCCTGCACCTGAAGGCGGTGCTCGGCCGCACCCTGCTGCTCGTCACCCACGATCTCGCCGAGGCCTTCCGCCTCGCCGACCGGGTGGCGGTGATGCGCGACGGGCGCATCCTGCAGACCGGGCCGCCGGCGCACCTCGCGGCGCACCCGGCGGACCCGTACGTCGAAGCCCTGCTGGCGCTGCGGGAGGTGCGGTGAGGGCCCGCGTCCCCCGGCGGTCGCCGGCCTTGCTGCGGGCTGCCCGGCTCTGGGCGGTTCTGGTCCTGGCGGGCGCGCCGGCAGTCGCGGAGGCGGCGCCGGAGACGGGCAGGGTGGTCGTCGGCTCCAAGAACTTCGAGGAAAGCCGACTGCTGGCCGAAATGTTCGCCCAGGTGATCGAGGCGCGCACCGGGCTCGCCGTCGAGCGCCGCATGAACCTGGCCGGCACCCAGGTGTGCTTCCAGGCGCTACGCAGCGGCGCCATCGACCTCTATCCCGAGTACACCGGCACCGGGCTGGCCTCGATCCTCGGCCTGCCGCTGGAGGGCGGCGACGCCGTCGCCACGCTGACCCGGGTGCGGCGCGAGTTCCTGGCGCGCTGGGACCTCGCCTGGCTCGCCCCCCTCGGCTTCGAGAACGCCTACGAGCTCGCCGTGCCGCGGCGCCTGGCGCGGCGCCACGCCCTGTCCACGATCTCGGACCTGGCCGCCGTGTCGGGCCAGCTCGACGCCGCCCTCGGCTACGAGTTCGTCGAGCGTGACGACGGCCTGCCGGGCCTGGAGCGTGCCTACGGCCTGCGCTTCCGCCGCGTGCAGCCGATGCAGCAGGCCCTGAAGTACCGGGCCGCCGCGGCCGGCGACGCCGACGTGGTGGACGTCTACACCACCGACGGGCGCCTGCTCACCTACGACCTGGTGGTCCTGGAGGACGACCGCGGGTTCTTCCCGCCCTACCAGGCGGCGCCGCTGGTTCGCGGCGCGACCCTGGCCGAGCACCCGGAGGTGGCCGCTGCCCTGGCGCTGCTCGCCGGCGCCCTCGACGAGGAGACCATGCGGAGCCTCAACCTGCGCCTCCAGGACGGCCGCGAGGAGGCGGCGGCGGTGGCGCGGGACGCGCTGCGCGCGCTGGGGCTGGTGGAGACCGGGTCCGGGGCGCCGGAGGGCGAGCCCGCCGCAAGCCGCGCCGACGGTGCCGCGGGATTCCCGGCCTACCTGTGGCAGCGCCGGGGCGAGATCGGCCGCCGCACCCTGGAGCACCTCGGGCTCACCGCGGCGGCGCTCGCCGCCGGCATCGCCGTGGCGCTGCCCCTCGGCCTGCTGCTCGAGCGCCGCCGCCGCCTCGCCGAGCCGGTGATCCGCGCCGTCGGCGTCACCCAGACCCTTCCGTCGCTGGCGCTGCTGGCATTCATGATCCCGTGGCTCGGTATCGGCGTGCTGCCGGCGGTGGTGGCGCTGTGGATCTACTCTCTGTTCCCCATCCTCCGCAACACCTACACCGGCGTGCGCGACGCCGACCCGGAGGCGGTGGGCGCGGCCGAGGCCCTGGGCATGACGGCGGGCCAGGTGCTCACCGCCATCCGCCTCCCCCTGGCGGCGCCGGTGATCCTCGCCGGCGTGCGCACCGCCGCCGTGCTCACCGTCGGCACGGCGACCCTGGCCGCCTTCATCGGCGCCGGCGGCCTGGGCGAGCCCATCGTCACCGGCCTGCAGCTCGCCGACACCCGCCGCATCCTCTCCGGGGCGCTGCCCGCCGCCCTGCTGGCCCTGGCCGTCGACGGCCTGCTCGCCGCCGTCGAGCGCCTGGTGCGCCCGCGCGGCCTCGGCCGCGCCGAGGAGCCGGGCGGCTAGAGGACGGGGACGAGCACCGGCTCGGAGGCGACCACCACCCGCTGCTGGCGCCGCTGCCCGGCGGCGACCAGGTCCACCAGCCAGGTGCCCGGGGCGAGGCGGCCGAGGGACACGGTCTGGCCGGCGGTCAGCCGCAGGCCGGCATCGGCACCCGGCAGGTAGGCCGCCACCTCCAGCCCCTGCGGCGAGTACACGGCCAGGTGGTCGAGCCGCAGCCCCTCGCAGGCGTTCGCCGCGCAGCCGAGCAGCAGCGGCGCACCCGGCTCGACGACCACCCGCGCCTCCCGGCTCTCACCGTCGACCTGGAGCGGCGGCGACACGCCGACGCCGGCGGCGGGGTCGGCCCACACCAGCCGGTAGGTGCCGGCCGGGAGATCGTCGAAGCGGCGGGCACCATCCGGGCCGCTGAGCAGCGAGCGGACGCTGCGGCCGGAGGCGTCGACGAGCTGAGTCGCCACCGCCGGCAGCGGCCGGCCGCCGGCGTCCACCAGGGTCACCCGCAGGCTGCCCGCGCCGGCCGACGGCGCCAGCTCCACGGTGACCCCGCCCGGCGCCGGCAGCGTGACGGCCGGGGCGCGGCCGGGGGCGTAGCCGTCGCGGGTGACCTCCAGCGAGTAGGCGCCCGGCTCCAGCCCGTCGGCCGCGAAGGTGCCGTCGACCCGCGACCAGGCGACGGCCGCCGGCGTCGGCGCCCCGGCCAGGTACACCGCCACCCGCGCCTCCAGGGGCTGGCCGTCGTCCGCGTCCACCACCCGCCCGGCGAGGGTCTCGCCCTCGAGATCGATCTCGATCCAGGCCTCGGCCCGATCCGGCACGTGGAGGCGGCGCACCGTGGCGGCCCCGGCGGGCGGCTGGACCGTCACCTCCACCCAGCCGGTGGGCGAGTCCTCGAGGACGAAGGTGCCGTCCGGACCCACCTCGCCCGCGGCGCGGGTGGTGGGCAGGCCGAAGGTCTGGCTGCGGGTGCCGGCGCCGTGGAGGATCAGCTTGCCCCGGTGACGGCCCGGATCGTCGCTGGCCAGCAGGTGGAGCGAGCCCCCCGCCACCGGCGCGCCGCCGCGCAGCACCCGGCCGGCGAGCCGCACGCCCCCCGCCACCAGCTCGAGCTCCCGCTCGCGCTCCTCGGGGCCGAGCTCCAGCCCCTGGGTGAGCAGCGGCCGCTCGCCCTCGACCCGCACCCGGTAAGGGCCGGGGGCGAGGCGCAGGCCCTCGAAGCGGCCATCGGCATCGCAGTGGCTCTCCGCCAGGGCGCTCCACGTCTCGCCGTCGCCGGCGTAGACGCGCACCGCGAGGCCGGGGCGCGGGTTGCCGGCGCGGTCGGTGACGCGGCCGGAGACGGCGACCCCGGGGCTCAGCACCACCTCGCCGAGGTCCTCGACGGACTCCCCGGCGAGGCTCACCTGCACGGCGGCGGGAGCCACCCCGGCGCGCCGGAAGCGGATCTCCCAGTCGCCCGGCGCGAGCCCGGGCAGCAGGAACTCGCCCGTCGCACCGCTGGTGGCCCGCGGCGCCAGGCCGGCCACCACGGCCTCGAACAGCCGCGCCCCCTGGGGCACCGCCTCCACGTCGACACCGGGCAGGGGATCCCCGCTGTCGGCGTCGCTCACCCAGCCGGCGACGCCGGCGCCGCGCTCCAGGGCAATGGCGCCGAGGTCGGTGCCGCGCCCCACGGGCACCTCGAGCTCCGGCACGACGGCGTCGCGGTAGCCGGCGGCGCGCACCCGCAGGCGATAGCGGCCCGGGTGCGCCAGCTCGACCCGCAGGGTGCCGCCGTCCCCCAGGGCGAGCCGGCGGTGCTCGGCGCTCCAGCGCGAGGGCGGCTCGAAGCGCTCGATGCGCAGCTCCACCTCCGCCGGCGGCTCGCCCTCCGCCACTACCTGGGCGGTGAGCTCGGCGCCGGGCAGGAGGTGCAGGTGAAGCGACGGCGGCTGGCCGTTCTTGCCGGCGCGCACCAGGATCTCGGTCGGCTGGTGCCCCCGCGCGTCCGCCTCCAACGCCACCGGCAGCGCAGGCGCGACGACGGCGAAGCTGCCGTCCGCCGCGCTCTCGCCGGTCTCCCCACCGAGGGGCCGTACCGTGGCGCCGGCCAGCGGACGGTCGCGCAGGTCGGTCACCCGGCCGGTGAGCAGCACGCCGGGGTCGAGCCGCACCGTCGCGGGTCGGTCCGTCGGCGCCCGCAACCGCGCCGGCACGAAGCCGTCGGCGCGCACCTCCAGGTCGACCTCGCCGGCGGGCAGGCCGGCGAGGCGGAACGAGCCGTCGGCCGCCAGCGGAGCGCAGCGGACCCAGGTGGTCGGCAGCCAGGGCAGCCGCGCTTCCGACCAGCGGGCACACGCTCGGCCGACCAGGGGCGGCGCCGCCGGCGCGGCGGCCGGGGCGCCGTCGGTGGCGGGAGCGGACGCCGCCGGACGGGCGGTGCCGGCCAGAAGGAGCCCCGGCAGCAGCCGCAGCTCGATGGCTCCGCCGACCGCCGCGGGGGCCGGCTCGAAGACGCGGGGGGCGTGGGCGGGATGGTCCACCAGCACGGTGAGGCCGTCGATCCGTGGCAGCTCGCCGGCGATGCGACCGTCCTCGCCGCTCTCCCCGCTCAGCACCACGCGCGGTCGGACGGCGGCGATCAGCTCCGAGGACGCGGGCGGCAGCACGGCGCGCACCCGAGCCCCGGCGAGGGCGCCGCCCGCGGGGTCGACGACTCGCAGCTCGGCGGCGGCGACGTGGGGGGCGAGAGAGACTGCGGCGAGGAGCAGGAGCGGGAGGACCGGCAGGCCGAGCCGGCGGGGTCGAGCGGCGGGTGGGGCCGTTTCAATCACAGAGCGTCTCCTTGCCGGTGCCGGCGAGCTGCCGGGCCGGAACCAGCAGCACGCCCGCCAGCTCCTGGGCCGCCGCGGCGGTCACCGGACCGCGTTCGAGGAACGCCCACCACTCCGCGCCGGGAACCATCGTCAGGTGGCTCGATCGCACCGGCAGGTCCCAGGACGCGGTGAGGCGATCGGCGGCCGGGTCGATGCGGTGCAGCGTCCAGCGGGTGCCGCCCTCGACGGGTCGGCGGGTGAGCAGGAAGAGATGATCACCGTGGCCGGCCAGCGCCACCGCCCCCGGCGCGGCGGCGAGGGCGCCGAACAGCGGCACCACCGCCTCGCGTCCGCGGGCCGGCGGCAGGCGCGGCAGGCGCTCGAAGCCGGCGGGGAAGGCCTCCAGCGCCTGCGGCGCCCCCTCGGCGAGGCGGACGATCGCCGGCGGCTCGCTCTGTCGCAGGAAGTACACCTCGCCCCCCGCCACCGCCAGGTGGCGACCACCGAGACGGTAGAAGATCTCGCCGCGCCAGTCGGCGTCGAAAGTCCAGTGGACGCGCAGCGGCCGGTAGGGAACGGCGCGGGCCCGGACCAGGGCCTCCGTGCGCCGGCCGTCCGGCAGCTCGGCGTAGGAAAGGGTGACGACCTCCTCGCCGACCGTCACCATCTCGACGGCGTTGAGCACCCGCACCCCGTCCGCGGGGAGCGAGGCCAGCTCGTAGGTGGCGAAGACGCGACCAGTTGCGTCGCGGGCCGTGATGCGGGTGGCGCCGTTGATCGCGATCGAGCCGTCCGGGGAGGCGGAAAGGTCGACCAGGGAAGCCAGCCCCTCGTCCTCGACGGTGCCCTGCCGGCGGCCGTCGAGGGAGTAGCGCAGCAACGGCCCCCGGGCGGTTTCCTTGAGCAACAGGTCGGCGCCGCTCCACCACGCTCCGGAGATGCGTTGGTCCGGCGGCGGGTCGAGCACCACCCGGCGGCAGCCGTCCTCGGCAGCGGCCGGGGCCCCGGCCAGCAGGGCGAGGGCGCAGCCGAGGAGCCCGAGACGACCGCCGGTTCGCATCCCCGATGCCCCCTGCTACCCGGGCAGGACCGGTGCCGGCGCGCACACGGTGCACTCGGTGCAGTCCGACGCGCTGCCGGCGATGCACTCGAGGGTGTCGTAGTCGAAGGTTCCGTCGTGGCACTGCCCGCAATCGGGCTTGGCCTGGGCCACCGGTGCCGAGCCGGCGAAGCCCAACACGAAGGCGGTGCACAGCAGAGCAACGAGAGCAAGACGGCGGACGCGCTGGTCGAACAGCATCATGTCCTTCTCCTTTCGGATCCGTTCGGGGAACAACAAGGGTTCTTCCCGTTCAGACCCGGTGCGCGCCGAAAGGTTGAGCGCGCTGGAAGCGCTCCCTGGACTCCAGGTGGTCGGCGGCTCCCGCAAGCGGGACAGGCTTTGAGCAGATGAACGATAGCACAGCGGAAATCCTCGGCCCCGGGCCAAGCCGCCTTCGGCCGGTGCGATAGGGTCGGCGGCAGGCCGGCCGTCGCGCGGCCGGTGACCTCCGGAGACTCCATGCCCTCCCTCGACCGCCCAGCGATCCGCCGCCGGTTCGACGACGTGCGCGAGCGCACCCTGGCTCTCGTCGCTCCCCTGCCCTGGGTGCTGCTGCGCAAGCAGCACATCCCGATTCTCTCGCCGATGGTGTGGGACGTCGGCCACATCGGCAACTTTGAGGAGATGTGGCTGCTCCACCGGCTGCGCGGGCGAGGCTGGATGGAGCCGGGCCTGGAGCGGATGTTCGACCCGGTGACCAATCCCCGCCCCACCCGCGAGGCGCTGCCGCTGCCGGCACGGCCCGAGCTGTTCCGCTACCTCTCCCAGGTGCGCGAGCGGGTGCTCGACGACCTGCACGACCCGGCCGCCCCCGGGAGCGAGGCCGCCGAGCTGCTGGCCGGCGGCTTCGTCTACGAAATGGTGGCCGAGCACGAGGAGCAGCACCAGGAGACCCTGCTCCAGGCGATGCAGGCGATGGCGGCGCCGTGCTACACCCCCGCCCTGCGCCGCCCGACGCCCCACGGCCGGCCGGTGGACCGCGACATGGTGGAGATTCCCGCCGGTCCGTTCCTCATGGGCCACCCGGCGCAGCGCTCCGGCTTCGCCTACGACAACGAGCGCGAAGCCCACGAGGTGGATTTGCCGACCTTCCGAATCGACCGTACGCCGGTGACCAACGAGGACTACCTGGCGTTCGTCGAGGGCGGCGGCTACGACCGCCGCGAGCACTGGTCCGCCGCCGGCTGGCGGTGGCGTCAGGAGAGCGCCGCCCGCGCCCCCCTCTACTGGCTCCCCCCAGGCGGCGCCCCGCCCGAAGGCACCGAGGAGCGTGCCGACCGCGGCGGCTGGCGCCTGCGCCGGCTCGACCGCGTGCTGCCCCTGGACCCGGCCGAGCCGGTGACCCACGTCAGCTACTGGGAGGCGGAGGCCTACGCCCGCTCCGTCGGCAAGCGGCTGCCCAGCGAGGCCGAGTGGGAGAAGGCGGCGCTGTGGGACCCCCGCGCCGGCCGGGCCCGCCGCTACCCGTGGGGCGACGCGCCGCCCAGCGGCGAGCACGCCAACCTCGACCAGCTCGCCTTCGGCCCGGCCCAGGTGGGCGCCTACCCGGCCGGCGCCAGCGCCTACGGCTGCCACCAGATGGTCGGCGACACGTGGGAATGGACGGCGAGCGACTTCACCGGCTACCCGGGCTTCCGCGCCTTCCCCTATGCCGAGTACTCGGAGATCTTCTTCGGCGGCGACTCCAAGGTGCTGCGCGGCGGCTCCTGGGCCACCCGGCCGGCGGTGGCCCGCGGCACCTTCCGCAACTGGGACCTGCCGATCCGCCGGCAGATCTTCACCGGCATCCGCTGCGCCGTCGGCGACGGCTTCGAGGACGCGGGCCGCGAGGAGGTCGGGCGATGAGCGAGCCGGAGGCTCCCCGGGCCACGGCGGGCGGGGCCGGCGACGAGCGGATCGAGATCGATGTCCGCCTCGACGCCGCCGACCCGGCGGCGGCCCGCCTCGAGCTGGTGGCCGGCCTCACCGCCAGGCCACGCCGCCTGCCCTCGAGGTACTTCTACGACGACCGGGGCTCGGCCCTGTTCGAGCGCATCTGCGAGCAGCCCGAGTACTACCCGACCCGCGCCGAGGCGGCGCTGCTCCGCCAAGCGGCCGACGAGATCGCCGAGCACACCGGCGCCACCACCCTGGTGGAGGTCGGCTCGGGCGCCGCCACCAAGACGCGCCTGCTGCTCGATGCCATGGAGCGCGCCGGCAACCTGCGCCTCTACGTGCCCCTCGACGTCTCCGAAGGCACCATGCGGCGCTCGGCCAGGGAGCTCGTGGAGCGCTATCCTGGCCTGCGCGTCCACGGTGTCGTCGGCGATTTCATGGAGCACCTGGAGCGCATCCCGGACGAGGGCGAGCGCCGGCTGGTGATCTTCCTCGGCGGCACCATCGGGAACCTGTCGCCGACGGCCGCCCGGGGCCTGCTGCGGGACCTGGCGACCCAGATGCGCCCGGGCGAGCCGCTCCTGCTCGGCGTCGACCGCATCAAGGACGAGGCCCGCCTGCGCGCCGCCTACGACGACGCGGCGGGGGTGACGGCGGAGTTCAACCGCAACGTCCTGCGGGTGGTCAACCGCCTCGCCGGCGGCGACTTCGAGCCCGAGCGCTTCGACCACCACGCCCCCTGGAACGCCGAGCAGCACCGCATCGAGATGTGGCTCGTCGCCCGCGAGGCCCACACGGTGCGTCTCGCCGAGATCGACCTCACCCTGGAGCTCGCCGCCGGCGAGGGCCTGCTCACCGAGATCAGCACCAAGTACGACCAGCCCCTGGCCGCCGCCCTGCTGGCCGACAGCGGCTTCCGCCTCGAGCGCTGGTACTCGCCCCCGGAGGAGCTGTTCGGGCTGTGCCTGGCGGTGCGGGAGTAGGGGCGGGAGGGGGAGAGCGGGAGCAGGCGCCCAGCACCGTTTTTCACTTACATAGGGCAAGGGAGATGGCTCTGTCCCGCTTGCCGCGATCGAGGGCACTGGGGAGACGGGCCCAGGAACCAGCTCTCTCCACGGATCCAGCGCGGATCGATCCCGCTGGCCGCCAGGTCCTTGGAGATGCTAGGAGTCGAAATGAAGATTGGCCTCATCAGATCAACATGCAGTTGGCGGCGGCCCAGTCGCCTTCCGTCGCGTTGAGCCAGCTCCGCACCCGCCTGAACCAGGTGATGGCCGATCCCCCGCAGACCGATGTCTTCCACCTCGCGCGCTGGCGACCGGGCTGCGGAGGGCCTGGCCACGACGATGGCTCCGGCCGGCGGTGAACGAGCCCGCGCCGCCTTCTGAGCGGAGGGGCCGGGCCGCCGCGGCGTTCGTCGCCGTGGCGGCGTGGCTGGCCTTCGGCGCGTTCTCCCTGCTGCCCTATCGTCCTCCGGCGGCCGTCAGCGGAATCTCGCCGCGGTTGCTGGCCGCCGACGTGGCGGCCCTGGCCGAAGCCCCTCGCCCCACCGCCACCGCGGCGGCCGCGGAGGCCCGCCGCTACCTGGTCCGCCGCCTACGCGCCGGCGGCCTCGCGCCGCAGCTCCAGGAGATCCCCGGCAGAACCGGGGAGGCCGCCGGCTCCGGTGCGGTCAACGTCCTGGCCCGCCTGCCCGGCACCGGCGACGGGGCGGCTCTCCTGTTCAGCGCCCACTACGATTCCGTCCCCGGGAGCCCCGGGGCCGCCGATGACGCCGCCGCCGTGGCGGCGCTGCTCCAGGTGGCCTCGCGACTGGCAGCGGCCCCACCGCGGCGCAACGACCTGATCTTCCTGTTCAGCGACGGCGAGGAGGAGGGGCTGACCGGGGCCCGCGCCTTCGCCGGGCTGCATCCCTGGGCCGAGGACGTGCGCCTGGTCGCCAACTTCGATGCCCTCGGCAGCCGGGGTCCGTCCCTGCTCTTCCGCACGGCGGGGGCGGCGGCACCGGCGCTGGCCGCCCTCGCCACCGGTCCGCGCCCCGCCGGCAGCTCCCTCGGAGAGGAGATGTTCCGGCATCTGGGACATCGCACCGATCTCGATGCCCTCGCCGCCTTGCGGGCACCCGCTCCTCCCGTGCCGGCCCTGGACTTCGCCCTGGTGCTCGGATCCTCCACCTACCATCGCCCGGGGGACGTCCCGGCGGCCCTCGACCTGCGCAGCGCACTGCACCACGCGTCCCACGCCCTGGTCCTCGCCACCGCCCTGGGCGACGCCGAGCTCCCGCCGGTCGGCGGACCGGAACCGCCGCCCGCCGCCCGCCGCGTCTACTTCAACCTGCCACCGGGCCTGCTGATCCACTACCCGGCCACCCGGGCCCTGCTCTTGGCGTCGGGCATCCTGCTGGGCGTGGTCCTCCTGGCCGGCGCCCTGGTACGGCGGGGGCGGGCACGGCCCGGTCGGATGCTGGCGGATGCCCTCAGGGTTCCCGTGGATGCCCTCGCCGGGGCGGGTCTCCTCGCCGTGGTGCACGGGGCGATCTTCTCCGGCGGAGGAGGTCCCGCCGGCGAGCCGTGGCAGGGGCTCTACCTCGGGAGCCTGGGCCTCGTGGCCGTGGCCGCCGTCGTCGTCCTCCACGCCGGCGACTCTGCCCGGCAGGCGCCGGGCGATGGCGCCCTCGCGGGCCCGGCCCTGGCGTGGGGGCTCGCCGCCGGCGCGGCGGCCGCCAC
>DATACC010000253.1:0-39402 GCA_036259255.1 Thermoanaerobaculia bacterium
GCCGGCGCTTGGCGCAGCGGCGCGCGACGCACGGGCAGGGCGGCGGCCGACGCCCCGGGCGCCGTCGTCGCGCGGGACCCGGCGATCACGGTACCGCCGCCGGTCCGCCGGACGTTCGGTGGCCGCACCCGTGCCCGCCAGGCCATCGCCATCGCCGGGCAGTCGTTCCGCCACATCCTGGCGAGCTGGGGCGGCCTCGCCCTCGCCGCCCTCTCGGCGATCGTGGTCCTCACCCTGCCGCGGCTGCTCCAGGACATGGGCGTTGCGCTCCTGCCCACGACCGGGCTCCTCACGGCCTTCCTCGGCAACTCCCAGGACGCGCTGTGGACCGTCATCCCGCTGCTCGTCGCCTTCTACGCCGGCGAGCTGGTGTGGCGGGAACGGGAGACCGGCGCGAGCGAGATCACCGACGTCGCGCCGGTCCCGGAGTGGGTGTCGTTCGTGGGACGGTTCCTCGGCCTCGCCCTGCTGCTCGTCACGCTCCAGGCCCTGATGATGGCCTCCGCGATCCTCGTCCAGGTGCGCGCGGGGTACCACGACTTCGAGCTTGGGCTGTACGGGCGCATCCTCTTCGGGCTCCAGCTCCCCGACCACCTGCTCTTCGCGCTGCTGGCCCTCGCGGTCCACGTCCTGGTGAACCAGAAGTACCTCGGCCACCTGGCGGTCCTCGTCGCCTACGCGGTGATGGCCTTCGGCGCGGAGCTCGGCATCGCGCACGACCTGCTCGTCTACGGAGCCGACCCCGGCTGGTCGTACTCGGACATGCGGGGCCTGGAGCCGTTCGTCGGGCCGTGGCTGGCCTTCCAGCTCTATTGGGCGGGGTGGGCGTTGCTACTGGCGGTGGCGGCGGTGCTGTTCTGGGTGCGCGGCCAGGAGCCGGGCTTGCGGTCGCGGCTGCGGCGGGCGCGCCGCCGCTTCACCCGGCCGGCCGCCGCCACGGCGGCCACGGCCGCGGCGCTCGTCCTCCCGCTGGGCGGCTTCCTCTTCTACGACACCGAGGTCCTCGACGCCCACCAGAGCACGGCCGAGAGACTCGAGGCGCGCGCCGAGTACGAGCGGCGCTACGGACGGTACGCGGGCCTCCCCCAGCCCCGGCTGAGCGGAACCCGGCTGCGGGTCGAGATCCATCCCGACGAGCGCCGGGTGGAGATCCGCGGCACCTACCATCTCGTCAACCGCAGTCCGGAAGCGATCGACTCCCTCCACCTGGCCACCGCCCCGGAGGTCGAGACCGGCGCCGTCGAGCTCGACCGGGCGGCCACCCTGGAGCTGGCGGACGACGAGCTCGGCCACCGCATCTACGCCCTGGCGGAGCCGCTCCAACCCGGCGAGTCCCTGCGGCTCCGCTTCGCCGTTCGCTTCGCCCCCCGCGGCTTCGCCAACCCCGGCCCCGACCCCGCCGTGGTGGCCAACGGCACCTACTTCGCGCAGCACGAGTGGCTGCCCGCCCTCGGCTACCGGCCGAGCCGCGAGCTGGCCGGCGCCGGAAACCGCCGCGCCCACGGCCTGCCGCCGCGCCCGGAGGTCCGCCCGCTGGACGACGCCGCCGCCCGCCACGACCTGACCGGGGCCGAGCGGATCGCCTTCGAGGCGATCGTCGGCACCGCCGAGGGGCAGATCGCCGTGGCACCCGGCCGCCTGCTCCGCACCTGGACTCAGGGTGGGCGTCGCTACTTCCACTATGTGACCGATGCGCCGATCCGCAACGACTACGCCTTCTTCTCCGCCGCTTACGCGGTGCGGGAGGGGCGCTGGAACGACGTCGCGATCCAGATCCTCCACCACCCCGGCCACGCCGGCAACGTCGAGCGCATGATGAGGAGCATCCACGCCTCGCTGGACTCCTACACCGAGCGGTTCGGGCCCTATCCTCACGGCCAGATCCGCCTCGTCGAGCACCCCGGCGCCGCCAGCGTGCTGCACTCCTACCCGGTGAACATCTCCTACCGCGAGGGGTTCTCGCTGTTCGACCCGGGGGACGGTCCGGAAGATCTCGACCTCCCCTTCGCGGTGGTCGCCCACGAGGTCGCCCACCAGTGGTGGGGCAACCGGGTCACGCCCGCCCTGGTCGAGGGGGCGCCGCTGCTCACCGAGGGCTTGGCGTGGTACTCGGCGCTGGGGGTCGTCGAGGAGACCCTCGGGCGCGAGCACCTGCGTCGGCTCCTCGACGCGATGCGCGCCGCCTACCTGGCGCCGCGCTCCCTGGCCGGCCTCCCGCTGCTGCGCGCCACCGACCGCTTCGCCGGCTACCGCCGCGGTGCCTTCGCGATGTACGCGCTGCGCGAGTACGTCGGCGCCGAGCGGGTGGACGCGGCGTTGCGGCGCCTGCTCGAGCGGCACGGCGCGGGCGAGCCGCCCCTGCCGACGTCGCTCGACCTCTACCGCGAGCTCCAGGCGGTGACACCGGAGGCGCTGCGCCCCCTGCTGGCCGACCTCTTCGCGGCGAACACCTCGTGGGACCTCGCGGCGCAGGGCGCCACGGCGGAGCCGTCCGGAGACGGCGCCTGGCGGGTCACTCTCGAGGTCGCGGCGCGCAAGGTGGTAATCGACGAGATGGGCGTCGAAACCGAGGTGCCCATGGACGACCTCGTCGAGGTAGGCGTCTTCGCACCCGCCGCCGACGACGACCTCGGCGAGCCCCTCCACCTCGGCCTCCACCGCGTCCGCTCCGGCACCCAGCGGATCACGCTCACCGTGCCGGGGCAGCCGGCGCGGGCGGGCGTCGATCCGCGCCACCTCCTGATCGATCCGCTGCCGGCCGACAACCTCCACGACATCACGCCGACTCCGGGATTCCGGTAAGCTGCGCCTTCCAAGCAGTCAACCACGAGTCTTCGCCGCGATCCGCGCTCCTGCGGATCGGCGGCTTCGGGTGTGGTCGGAATCGCGCGCCGGTGCGCCGGCAGAGGAGGAATGTCATGAACGAGATCCGCAGTCGGTTCGGGAACCGGCGATTTCGCACGGCCGCCGGTGTGCTCGCCGTCGGTGCCCTGGTTCTGGCGGGATGTGCGTCGCACTCCGCTTCCGAGGCCCCATTCGACGGTGGCGAACGGCGCGCCCGGATGCTGACCGCCCTCGCCGAGCTCAACGACGGACCCTGCGAGCCCGGCCAGCCTTACGTGCAGCGGCGGCTGTCCGAGCCGGTGACGATCGGCCCGCGCGCCGACGGTACCCTGCAGACCGAGCTGGTGGTGCGCATCCGCGAGCGCTGCGTGCCGGTGTGGGTGCAACCGGAGACCCCCGAGGGCGGCGAGACGCCCGAGCCGCGCTGGGAGATGCAGACGCTACGGCTGCGGACCTACGGCTTCCCGAAGGACCCCGACCGCCCGATCACCGCGGCCGACGCCGACGACCCGGACAGCCCCCACATCGCCTGGAGCGCCCCGGGGCCGAACTTCCTGGTCCACCCGGCCAGCGCCCCCGGCGCCCCGGACGGCACCCGCTTCCTGATGCGGCTCTACAACCGCATGCCCCACGACGGCGAACCCCACGCCTGCGACCCCAGCCTCAAGTGCAACACCAAGGGACCAGACGCCGGCGTCGATCCGCTCACCGGCGAGTGCAAGGTGCCGCCGGACCCGGCCCAGGGCGGCGTTCCGGAGTTCGTTCCGAGCCAGGTGGTCGATGGCAAGGTGATCGAGCCGCCCAACTGCTTCCACGGCAACAACTCCACCAACTTCCACTTCCACGGCTTCCATATCTCGCCGCAGCTCGGCCAGGACTTCGTCGGCCTCGAGCTGCGCCCGCCGGTGCCCGCGGACGTTCACCACGCCTCGATGCCGGCCCACGGCACCCACGGGGAGTCCGGCGTCGTCGCCTACGGCCAGTTCGACTTCGCGGTCGATCCGCTGCGCTACACGCAGCCGCCCGGCACCCACTGGTACCACGCCCACAAGCACGGCTCCACGGCGCTCCAGGTGCTCAACGGGCTGGTCGGCACCTTCGAGGTCCGCGGCGAGTTCGACGCAGCCCTCGACGACTACTTCGCCACCGCCGGCGGTGGCCCGCTGGTCGACCGCCTGATGGTGGTCCAGCAGCTCCAGGAGCGCCAGCCCGGCCTCGGCGGCGCCGACCAGAACGCCTCGGTGCTGATCAACGGCCAGGCCAACCCGATCGTCACCATGAAGCGGGGCGAGATCCAGCGCTGGCGCTTCGTCGGCGCCACCATGCAGGCCTCGGCGGCGCTGCGCGTCGGCTTTCCCGAGGTGGCGGGCAAGGGCAGCCCGGAGGTACGCCAGATCGCCATGGACGGCGTCCAATTCTCCCCCGAGAACTACGTCTGCCAGCCGTTCCTCAACGCCCCCGACTGCAGCCCGGCCGCCGACGACAGCGAGTTCGACGAGCTGACGGCCTTCCAGCTCTCGCCCGGCAACCGAGTGGACCTGCTGGTCAAGGCGCCGCTGGAGGCCGGCACCCACTGCATGGTCTACGACATCACCACCGAGCTCCACGAGACGGCCGAGGAGGAGATCCGCGGCGCCCTGGAGGAGCGGGCCGAGGTCTCGGCGGGCACCTGCGGCATCGATCCCAACACCAACCTGGGGCCGCTGTTCACCCTGGTCGTCGAGCCGGACACCCGCGAGATGGCCTATCCCAGCCCGGAGCAGTTCCCGCCGATGGCCTCCTACCTCGCCGACATCCCGCCGGTGACCGACCCGGCCCTGCAGCGCGACATCCACTACGAGATGGTCAACCAGGGGAACCTGAACGGCACCCAATTCTGGATCAACCAGCAGAAGTACTCAGCGGACTGCGCCAACGACACGCTGATCCTCGACCAGCCCCAGCAGTGGACCCTGTGGAACAACAGCGACAAGATCGCCCATCCGTTCCACATCCACCAGAACCCGTTCCAGCTCGTCGCCGAATCGGGCCGCACGCCCAACGAGTACCGCTACCCGGTGTGGCGCGACACCATGCCGATCCCGACGGCCGCGGCCGCCGTCGCCCCCAACTCCAACCCGGTGACCAGCCAGTGGGGCAACGCCCGGATCCGCTACGTGGCCAAGGAGTTCACCGGCCTGTTCGTGAACCACTGCCACATCCTGGGCCACGAGGACCGGGGCATGATGCAGAACACCCAGGCGAGCTGCCCCGACGGGAGCTGGGCCACCACCGGGCCCGTGGCGCCGGGCGCCGAGTGCGACGCGGAGGGCTTCTGCCCCAGCGACTGCGTCACCGGCGAGCCGATCCCGGCGACCCCCGCCTGCCCCGCCCCGCCGCCCCAGGACAGCGACTGGCCGGCGGCCTACGGCGTGACGGGGTAGCGCAGCTCGAGGGCGAAGCGGAAGGTCCGGCCCGGCGCCGGGAAGCCGATGGAGTCCGCGAAATCCTCGTCGAAGAGGTTCTCGACGCGGGCGGTCAACCGGAGCCGGTCGGAACGCAGCGACTGCGAGAGCATCAGGGCGGCCACCGCGTAGTCGCCGAGCTCCAGGGTGCGGGTCGGCGCGGTGCGCGACAGGGCGTGGCTGTCCGCCACCCCGAGGAGCTCGCCGCGCAGCCGCAGGCCGAAAGACGTGTCGTGCTCGGCCACCAGGGTGGCCCGGTGCTCCGGCCGGTTCTGGGTGGTGGTGACGGTGGCGTCCGGCGACAGGTTCTCGGCGTCGAGATGAGTGTAGCTCCAGGTCAGCCGCGTCGCCCGCGGCAGGCGGTGGCGGCCCTGGAGCTCGACGCCCTGGAACCGCGTCTTCTCCGTGTTGCGCAGGCTCTCGCCCGGCGTGCGCTGGATGAAGTCGTCGGCGTCGATACGGAACAGCGCCAGCTCGAGGACCTGGCCGCCGGCGCCGAGCCGGCGCTCCACGGCCACCTCGTAGTCGACCGTGCGCTCGGGGCGCAGCTCCGGGTTGCCGCGGTCGGCACCGTAGAGATCACGGAGGGTGGCGAAGCGGATCTGCCGCGCCACCGAGGCGCGCAGCGCGGTCCGCGGACCGAGGGCGTAGCGGCCGCCGGCGAGCAGGTCGACGTCGTCCTCGGTGGAGCCTCCGGGGCGGCTCTGGGCGGCGTAGCCGGCGCCGAGCACGGCGCTGAACGGCCCGCCCGGCGTCCACTCGTACTCGACGGCCAGCGAGGAGACGCGCACCGAGCGGTCGTCGTCGAAGGGCACGGCGACCGGCCGGGCCCCGCCGCCGCCGCCACCGCCGCCCCCGCCCCCACCTCCGCCGCCACCTCCCCCACCGCCGCCGCCCGCACCGACCACGGTGAAGCCTTCCGCCGTCCACGCCTCCTCCCGCAGGTCCAGCGCGAGGGTGGCGAGGCCGCGGGGACCGGGCCGCCACGCGACCTGCAGGCCGCCGCCGAGGACGCTGGTCGTCGCGTCCTCGTGCAGCGAACCGACGGCGCGCTGGCTCGAGAAGGTGGCGTCGTCGTACCCGTCGGTGCGCTCCTCGGCGCGGTCGAAGTAGAGCGTCGGTCGCAGGGTGAGACGGGGGCCGACCTCGTGGGACAGTGCCGCGTGCACGGCGAGGGCGTCCTGCTCGGCGCGCTCGAAGCGGGCGACGGGAGCGAACACGGACAGCGCCGAGTCCACCGTTACCGGCGGCTTGCCGCGCTCGACGCTGCGGTAGTCGAGGTTGAGGCCGAAGCGCGTCCCCGGCGCCGCGTCGAAGGTGAGGCTGGCCAGCGCCGAGCCGCCGGCGCGGTCGCTGTTGAGGCGGCGGCCGCCGTCCTCGAGAGCGGTGGGCGTGAAACCGCTCGACAACCGGGTGGCCTCCTGGTCCTCGACGGACCCCGCGACGACGAGGCCGAGATCGCCGTGGCGCAGCGAGGCGCGGCCGCGCAGGGCGGCGGAGTCGGGCGAGCCCGCCTCCACCCGCGCCCAGGCGTCGCCGCCCTGCCCCGCCCCGCGGGTGACGATCTCGAGCACGCCGGCGTTGCCCCCGGGGCCGTAGAGCACCGAGCTGGCGCCGCGGGTGAGCTCGATGCGTGCGATCCCCTCCACGGACAGGGTCGCCGGGTCGAACAGGCCGTCGAAGGACGAGTTGAGCGGCACCCCGTCGAGCAGCAACAGGACGTTGCGGGTGCGCAGGCCACGGACGTCCACCAGCGGCACCCCCTCGGCCCCGGTGCGCACGTGGAGCCCCGGCAGCAGGGCGATGGCCTCGGCCACCGTGCGGGCGCCGGAGCGCTCGATCTCCTCGGCCGTCACCACGTCGACGGTGGTGACCTCCTCGACCACCCGCTCGCCGTCGCCGGTGACCACGATCTCGCCGAACACGTAGATCGGTGGCTCCTGGGCACGCGCCATCGCGGCCACCACCAACACGGGTCCGCAGACCCACAGCAGCTTGGATTTCATGAGATGGAGGATTCTAGCAGCAGCGAAGCACACCGCCGGCCCAGCGCACTGCCGGTCGCGCGCACTGCTAGGCTCGGAGATGCCATGACCACCGACACCCGCAAGGTCGACGGCATCGCCCGACCCGATCGGTTCGGCGGCAGGCTGGATCCCGAGCCCGCCTTCCCCGGCACCTACGGCCTGCGACCGGACGGCTTCCGGTTGCCGGAGGGCACGCGCCCGGGGCCGGTCCGCCTCCAGGTGGCCGACCTCGAGCGCTCCCTCGCCTTCTACGAGCAGGTGCTGGGCCTGCGCCGCCTGGAGCGCGAGGGCCCGCGGGCCCTGCTCGGTACCGGCCCTGCGCAGCCGCCGGGCGCCGCCGGCGCGGCGGCCGCCGCGAGCCCGGTGCTCGTCGAGCTCCGGGAGCGCCGGGGAGCACGGCCGGCGCCCCGCCGCGGGCGGACCGGGCTCTACCACTTCGCCCTCCTGCTGCCCGACCGCGCCGCCCTCGGGCGCTTCGTGCGGCACGCCGCGGAGCTCGGCCTCCCGCTGGGCGCTGGCGACCACCTGGTGAGCGAGTCGCTGTACCTGCACGACCCCGACGACCTCGGCATCGAGATCTACATCGACCGGCCGCGGCGCGCCTGGCAACGGATCGGTCACGAGCTGGTGATGGCGACGGACCCCCTCGATCTGACCGGGCTCGCCGAGGCGGGGCCCGGCGAACCGTGGACCGGGATGCCGACGGGGACGGTCATCGGCCACCTCCACCTGCACGTCGGGGACCTCGCCACCGCGTCCACCTTCTACTCCGGGACCGTGGGTTTCGACCAGACGGTCTGGAGCTATCCCGGTGCCCTCTTCCTGGCGGCCGACGGATACCACCATCACCTGGGCACCAACGTCTGGGCCGGCCCGGGCGCCTCACCGCCCCTCGACGACGAGGCGCAGCTCCTGGAATGGACCGTCGAGTTGCCCGACGCCGCCAGCCTCGCCGCGGTGTCGGAAAGCCTGGTGCGCGGCGGCTACGAGGTGAATCGCCCTCCGACGGGCGGTGAGGCGGACGTGGTGACGCGGGACCCGTGGGGAACCCGCCTCCGCCTGAGCAGATTCTCTCCGGAGGCCAGCCGCTCCGGCCGCGAAGGACCAACCGCCGAGGACCCACGGTGAACCCGAAGCTCGCCATCCCGTTGCTGCTCGTCGCCCTCTCGGCCTGTGCCACCTCTCCTACCCCGGACCGGCCGGGAGAGGCGTTGTGGAACGCCCTCGAGCCGCTGTGCGGCAACGCCTACGAAGGGCGGCTGGTCGAGGGGACGGAGCCGAGCGATGCCGCGATCGGTGAGCAGCGCCTGGTGATGTGGGTGCGCGACTGCGGCGACACCGAGATCCGCATCCCCTTCCACGTCGGCAGCGACCGCTCGCGGACGTGGATCCTCAGTCGCTCGCCGGCCGGCGTCCGCCTGAAGCACGACCATCGCCACGCGGACGGCGTGGAGGATGCCGTCAGCCGCTACGGCGGCGACACCCGGGGCGCCGCCGACGGCCTCTCCCTCGACTTCCACGCCGACGCCTTCACCGCCGAGCTGCTGCCGGCCTCGGCCACCAACGTATGGACGATGGCGATCGATCCCGGCCGCGCCTTCACCTACGCCCTGCGGCGCGAGGCCGAGGGCCGCCGTTTCCGGGTCGACTTCGATCTCGGGCGGCCGGTGGCGGTCCCGCAACCCTGAGCGCGGGCAGCGCGATCAGTCCCGATCATCGAACAGGGCGCGCAGCAGCTCCTCCTGACCTGGCGGGCAGCCGGTGAAGGCGATCCCCACCAGGTGGTCCTCGTCGGCCCACCGGCAACTCGTGGTCCGCCCCTGAACCTGGATGAAGGCCCCGGCGAGGTAGATCTCGAGATCGAGAGGCGTGCCGGGCTCGAAACACCGCGCGGTCACCACCTCCGCACCACCGCGCCCGATCACGGCGAGACGCCCGTAGCTGCCCCCCTGGTCCGTGCCGGGCACGAGGAGGACCGGGCGCGAGCGGCGCAGGCGCGGGAATCTTCGCAGGGGCTGTTCGGGGGCGGCACTCACGACACGGCTTTCCGAGCCTCGCCGGAGGCCCATTTCCTACAAAGCAAGGGTCTTGCCAATCCGAGGTTGGTCCTCCGGCGGCCGGGGGCCCGGGCCAGCTCCGTTCGAGGAGGTGATTGTCGAGGGGTCGTTCGCCAGACTCCACGGCGCCCGGGCGGGCGCACGACTTGCAGAGACTGCCTTCCACCAGTCCGGCTGCTCTGTCCAAAGGTTCCCCATGCACCCCGAGATCCCCACCGAGCCGATCGGCAGCCTCCCCCGCACCCCGGAGCTGCTCGCGATCCTGAGCCAGGCCGATCCCGAGGACCCCGCCCTCGAGCCCCTCTACGAGGAGGCGGTGCGGGACACCGTGGAGCGGTTCGAGGCCACCGGGTCGCCGGTGATCACCGACGGCGAGCAGCGCAAGTACCACAACTTCTGGACCTACTGCGTGCAGGGGCTGCCCAACACCGCCCCGGACGGCTTCCGCATCCCCTTCTCCGCCGGCCACGAGCGGCGGATGCTGCGCCTGACGGGAGGACCGTTCCGCTACCAGCACCCCGCGGACTCCTACCTGGAGCGCACGCTGCGCCACGCGCGGCGGCCGGTCAAGCAGGCGGTGATCTCGCCGTCGGCTCTCAGCCTGATGTACCCGGTGGACGCGATCCCCGAGTATTCGCGGGCGCAGTTTCTCGACGACCTGCTGAACGAGCACGAGTCCGAGATCCGGCGCTGCCTGGCCCTCGGCGCCCACAAGGTGCAGATCGACTTCACCGAGGGCCGGCTGGCGGTCAAGCTCGATCCCACCGGCCACCTGCTCAACAGCTTCATCGAGCTCAACAACCTCGCGCTGGCGCGTTTCACCCCCGAGGAGCGGCACCGCATCGGGGTGCATTCGTGCCCGGGCAGCGACCTCGATTCGACCCACAGCGCCGACGTCGACTACGCCAGCCTGCTGCCCAGCCTCTTCGAGCTGCAGGTGGGCAGCTTCTACATCGCCCTCGCCGGCGAGCGCGACCGGGCCCGGGTGCTGCGCATGATCCGGGCCTACATGAAGCCGGAGCACCGCATCTTCGTGGGCGTCGTCTCCCCCATCGATCCGCGCGTCGACACGGCCGAGGAGGTGCGCGACCGGGTGCTCGAGGCGGCGGAGATCCTCCCCGTCGATCAGCTCGGCACCACCGACGACTGCGGCTTCGCGCCCTTCTGCGACGACACCACCACCAGCCGCGACACCGCCTTCGCCAAGATCCGCGCCCGCGTGGCCGGCACCGCGCTGGCGGCCGAGAGGCTCGGAGGCCGCTGAGTGCAGGTTCCCGATCACGAAGACGAGCAGCTTCGCTCCGTTGCGCTGAAGAACGCCCGCAGCATCCTGGTCGCCCGGCGCCGGGCCGAGGCGAAGCTGCTCGGCACGCAGGAGGCGCTGCGCGAGGAGACCCGCACCCTCGAGCTGGTCAACGACACCGGCATGGCGATCGCCGCCGAGCTCGACCTGCGGACCCTGCTGCAGAAGGTCACCGATTCGGCCACCGAGCTGAGCGGCGCCCGCTTCGGCGCCTTCTTCTACAACGTGACCGACGAGAAGGGTGAGAGCTTCCGGCTGTACACCCTGTCGGGGGCACCGCGGGAGGCCTTCGACCGCTTCGGGCTGCCGCGCAACACGCCGGTGTTCGATCACACCTTCCGAGGCATCGGCATCTTCCGCTCGGCGGACATCACGGCCGACCCCCGCTACGGCCAGGTGCCGCCCCACCACGGCCTGCCCGAAGGACACCTGCCGGTGCGCAGCTACCTGGCGGTGCCGGTCAAGTCGCGCTCCGGCGAGGTGATTGGCGGGCTCTTCTTCGGGCATCCGGAGCCCGCCATGTTCAGCGAACGGGCGGAGCGCCTGGTGGCCGCCATCGCCGCCCAGGCCAGCATCGCCATCGACAACGCCCGGCTCTACGAGGCGGCCCAGCACGCCGCCGAGGAGCGGCGCGAGCTGCTCGAGAGCGAGCGGGCGGCGCGCGCCGAGGCGGAACGGGCGAGCGAGCTCAAGGACGATTTCCTCGCCACCCTCTCCCACGAGCTGCGCACGCCGCTCAACGCCATCGTCGGCTGGGCGGCGGTCCTCAAGAGCGGCGCCAAGGGGCCGGAGGATCTCGCCAAAGGCCTGGACATCATCGAGCGCAACGCCCGGTCCCAGGCGCAGATGATCGAGGACCTGCTGGACATCAGCCGCATCACCTCCGGCAAGATGCGGCTCGACGTGCAGTCGATCCTGCCGGTGATCTTCGTCGATGCCGCCGCGGAATCGCTGCGGCCGGCGGCGGAGGCCAAGGGGGTTCGCCTGGAGACGGTGCTCGATCCGGCGGCGGGGCCCATCTCGGGCGATGCGAACCGTCTCCAGCAGGTGGTGTGGAACCTGCTGTCCAACGCCATCAAGTTCACGCCCCGGGACGGGCGCGTGCAGCTCCTGCTCGAACGCGTCGATTCCCACGTCGAGATCACCGTGGCCGACACCGGCATCGGCATCCGACCCGAGCTCGCCGCCCACCTCTTCGAGCGCTTTCGGCAGGCGGACGGCTCGATCACCCGTGCCCACGGCGGGCTGGGGCTCGGGCTGTCCATCGTCAAGCACCTGGTCGAGCTCCACGGCGGCTCGGTGCGGCTCACCAGCCCCGGCGACGGCGGGGGCACCACGGTCGTCGTCGAGCTGCCGCTGCTGGTGGCCCACCGCCGCGACTCCGGCGGCCGTGTCCATCCGACCAAGCTCCCCCATACGGCGCCGGCTCCCTTCGTGCCCTCGAACCTGGCAGGACTCAAGGTGCTGGTGGTGGACGACCAGCCCGAGACGCGGGACCTGATCCGGCGCGTGCTCGAGGATTGCCAGGCCGACGTGCTCACCGCCGGCTCCGCCGCCGAGGCCCTCGGCCTGGTGGAGCGCGAGCGTCCCCAGGTCCTGCTGAGCGACATCGGCATGCCCGACGTCGACGGCTACGAGCTACTGCGCCGCGTCCGCGCGCTGGGCGAGGCGCGCGGCGGCCGCGTGCCGGCCATCGCCCTGACCGCCTTCGCCCGCTCCGAGGACCGCACCCGCGCCCTGCAGGCCGGCTTCCGCGTCCACGTCGCCAAGCCCGTGGACCCGGCCGAGCTCGTCGCCACCGTGTCCAGCGTCGCCGGCCTGGTGGACGATCTGGCCTGACCGGGCACCACCCCGGTCTACCACCCCGGCGGCCCGGCAGCCGCCGTCGAACGGCTCCCGCCCCTGATCTCCCGGGCGCCCGGACCGGCCCGAGCATCCCGCCGTCGGAGGTGGCCGGCCGTGGCCGGCCTCCGTCGCCCCCCCAATCGGCCACGATCCAGCAACGCCGGTAAACCGCCCCGGCGCCGTCGGTTCCTCCTCATCGACGATGCCTTTCACCGCCGAGGTCCCCGCCCCCCGCCCCGCCGCCTGCGAGGTCCACCTGGTCTCGGCCTGCGGCCCCGTGCGCGCCGAGAACCAGGACGCCGGGCTCGCCTGGCACGGCGACGGCGGCACCGTGGCGCTGCTCGTCGCCGACGGCATGGGCGGCCACGCCGCGGGGCGCGAGGCGGCGCAGATCGCGGTGCGCGAGTGTGCCCAGGCCCTGGACGAACGAATCCCGGCCATCCCCTGGGACGAGGTCCTGCGCGAAGCCGTCGAGCGCGCCCACCGCAGCGTGCGCGCGGCCCGCGGCGAGCGGCACCGCGGCTCCGCCATGGGCGCCACCATCGCCCTGGCGCTGATCGACGCCGCCGCCCGGCCGGCCCGCCTCCATGTCGTCCACGTCGGCGACAGCCGCGTCTACCTCCACCGCGGACGCTCGCTCTACCGCCTCACCGCCGACCATTCCCTGGTCGCCCAGATGGTGCGCGACGGCCTGCTCGGCGAGGCCGAGGCGTTCGGCCATCCCGACGGCAACGTGATCCAGCGCGCCCTCGGCCAGGACGCCCCGCTCGAACCGGAGCTCGCCGAGCCCCTCGCGCTCGAGGACGGCGACCTGGTGCTGGTGTCGAGCGACGGCCTCCATGGCCTGGTGCCCGAGCCGGAGCTCGCCGCCGCCCTCGGCCGTGCCGGCGAGAACGTCGCCGCGGTCTGCGCCACCCTGCTCGACCTGGCGCTCGCCGCCGGCGGCGAGGACAACGTGACGATCGGCTGCGCGCGGCGGCCCTCGCGGCGGCGCGCGCCGCGGCCGACCCGAGTGTAGGACCGAGGAAGGAGACCACCGTGCTCGAGTGCACCACCTGCAGCACCCTGAACCCGAACCGCGAGACCGCCTGCCTGTCGTGCGGCTCGCCCCTCGCCGGCGAGCCGGCCACCGCCAGCACCGGCTCCACCGCGGCGGTCGCCGGCGGCGCCACCCGGACTGCCGGCGCCTCCGGCACCGTCGCGCCGGGGCGCTGCCCCGCCGGCCATCCGATGGGCCCGGGCTGGACGACCTGCCCCTACTGCAGCCAGCCCGGCAGCGGAGCCAACGGCGGCTCGGCCGCCTCCGCCACCGGCCCGGCGGCCGGGCCCCGGCCTTCCCCTCCGGGACGCCTCCAGGCCACCCGTCTCGAGCAGCCGAGGGGGGGGCGGGCCACCGTCCTGCACCCGGCGGGCTACGCGTCGCAGGGCGACCCCGGCTCCCCCGCCGCGGACCCGGGGAGGTCCGGTGCCGCCGCCCAGCCCTTCGCGCTCCCGGCCGCGGCGGCCGTCGCCGGCCGGCTGGTGGGCGTGCTCGCCGCCCCGGATCTCGGCCCCGGCGGCGCGGTGTTCGCCGTGCGCTCGGGCCGCAACACCGTGGGCTCCGGCGACGGCAGCGACGTGGTGCTCGACGCCGACTCGGAGGTGTCGCGCGAGCACGCCGTGATCCTGCACCGCAACGGCACCTTCCACCTCGCCGACCGGCTGTCGACCAACGGCACCTGGGTCAACGGACGCGAGGTGCCGGCCAACGGAACCGTCGCCCTCGCCGACCGCGACCGCATCCGCCTCGGCCGCACCGAGCTGCTGTTCCTGCGCGTCGACGCGCCCGCCACGCCGTCGCCCGAATGACTCCCCATCCCCCCACCCCGAGCCCGAAACCAGCGGAGGAGACCACCTTGTCCACCATCTTGACGATTCGACACGCGAGCGGCTCCCTGGCCGGCAGGACCCAGCGCATCGCCCTGCAGGACGGGCAGGTGCTGCGCCTCGGCCGCGCGCCGGAGAGCGATGTTCGCTTCAGCGACACCGCCGACGACCGGGTGAGCGGCGCCCACGCGGAGCTACGCTTCGAGGCCGGACGCCTGTGGCTCGTCGACCAGGGCAGCTCCAACGGCACGTTCCTCGACGGCAGCCGCTGCCCGGCGCACCAGAAGGTGGCGGTGTCCGACGGTGCCCGCATCCGCCTGGCCCAGGAGGGTCCGGAGATGGAGCTGGCCGCCGCCACCGCGCCCCGCAAGCAGGCGGTGGGACGCGAGACGCTGCTGCGCGAGATCGACCGCGCCCGCGGCGAGGAGCGCCACCGGATGGCCGGCGAGCTCGCCGGCTCCCGGCGCCACGACGCCCGCACCCTCGCCGCCGGCCTCGCCGCCGTCCTGGTGCTGACCGCCGGCGGCTTCGGCCTCTACGGCTGGTGGGACCGGGCGCGGGCCGAGGAGCGGGACGCGGCGAGCACCGCGGTGCAGGAGAACCTGCGCGACGCGATCAACCCGTGGTCCGCCATCGAGCAGCGGGTGAGCCCCGCGGTCGTCTACATCCGCTGCTCCTACCGCATCCGCGCCGCCAACGGCGGCGAGACCCCCTTCCTGCCGGTCACCGGCTCGGGCGTGCAGATCCGCCCCGGCCTGATCCTCACCGCCCGCCACGTGGTGGAGCCCTGGCGCTTCGTCTTCCGCGGACCGCGCTCGGAGCGCGGCGAGCTCGACCCCGACGATCCGACCACCTGGAACTGGGACGAGCTCGAGGAGAAGTACCGGGTCAAGGCCGAGTACGACCTGCTCGAGGTGCAGTTTCCCGGGCAGCAGCCGCTCAAGGCCACCCTGGTCTCCGGCACCGGCGAACGGGCGGAGGACCTGGCGCTGCTGCAGATCCAGACGACGACGGCTCCGGTGGTCCCCTTCGGCCCCACCAACGCGGACGTCGACGTGACGGACCCGGTGGGCATCCTCGGCTATCCCGGCGGCCTCGGCCGCTACGCCGTGGCGGTGAGCAACGCCACCGGCGTGGGCGACCCCATCGCCAGCCTCACCGAGGTGGTGCCCACCTTCATGAAGGGAACCGTGGCGCAGCCGCTGCGCCCGACCGGCGAGTCGTCCCACTTCCTGTTCTTCGACGCCTCCATCGAGCCGGGCAACAGCGGCGGCCCGGTGGTCAACGACCGCGGCGAGCTGATCGGCATCGTCTCGATGCAGTTCAACCGCCCCGGCGAGCCGTTCGAGTTCCTCGGCATCCAGCTCCCCACCTGGAAGCCGATGGAGGCCGGCAGCGTGGCGGTGTCGCCGGACGACGTCCAGTCCTTCCTGCGCAAGCACGGCATCGTCTGAGGACACCGACCATGACCTGCAAAGCGTGGAGCCTCCTGGCGGCCAGCCTGCTGCTGGCGCTCGCCGCCCCGCCCGCCCGGGCCCAGGACGACGACTGGCTGGCCGCCGCCGAGGCCGAGCTGGACGCTCTCGAGGCGGCGGCGGGCAGCGACGATTCCGCCGACGGCGAGGACGGCGCCGACGGTGGCGACACCCCCGACGACGACTTCGCCGCCGCGCCCGACGAGCCGGAGGGCGACACCGCCGGTGGCGACGTCCAGGACACGTCCGATCCGGCCCAGGACACCGGCGGAGCCGGGGCCTCCGGCGGCACGCCTTCTCCGGCCTCCGACTGGCAGTCCGCCCTGGACCGCATCGCCGACCTGCTGATCGAGGACCGGCCCGCCGACGCGCGGGCCGCCGCGGAGCGGCTGCTGGGAGCTCCGGCGCTGCCGATGGAGGTCGAGGCGCGGGCGCGTCAGCTCCTCGCCACGGCGCGCCGGCACCTGGCCGCCGGGAGCCCGGCGGCGGAGCCCAGGAGCGGCAGCACCGCCGCCCCGCAGCGGCCGGCCTTCCCGTCCGCCAGCTTCCCGGTGGTCCTGGCACGGATCGGCGCCGGGTTCGCTTCCGGCGAGGCCGGCTCCCTGCGGATCGACCACACCGGCGTCTCCTTCGCCCCCGAGGGGCAGCGCAAACCGCAGTGGGGCGTGCCGTGGGCCCGGGTGGTCGACCTCACGCGCACCGGCGGCCTGTGGGACACGTCCCACCCGCTGGTGCTGCGCCAGAGCGACGGACCGGCCTACTACCTGGCGCTGGTCGACCGCGCCGGCGGCTACCAGCTCCCCGACCGTCTGCTCGAGGCCTTCGAGCGCGCCCGCCGCCAGGCCCAGGGTCCGCGCAGGCCGGCGGTCGCGGCGGCGGGCGGAGGGCAGCGGCGATGAGGAGCACCCTCGGCCACTACCGGGTGGAGAGCGTCCTCGGGCGCGGCGGCATGGGAGTCGTCTATCGCGGCCTGCACGAATCGCTCGGTCGGCCGGTCGCCATCAAGGCCCTGGCCCCCGAGCTCACCCGGCAGCCCGAGTTCCGCGAGCGCTTCTTCGCCGAGGCCAAGACCCAGGCACGCCTGCAGCACCCGGGTGTCGTGGCGGTGTACGACCTGCTCGAGGACGGCGGCGACTTCTTCATCGTCATGGAGCTGGTCGCCGGCGTCTCCCTCGACGAGCGTATGCAGCAGCTCGCCGGGCGCGGCATGCCGGTGGACGAGGCGGTGGCCATCGCCGCCCAGATGCTCGCCGCTCTCGACTACGCCCACTCCGAAGGGGTGATCCATCGCGACGTCAAGCCGTCGAACGTGCTGATCGGTCCCCTCGGTCGGGTGAAGCTGATGGACTTCGGGATCGCCCTGCTCGTCGGCGACAAGCGCCTGACCGCCTCCCAGTCGGCCATCGGCACACCGGCCTACATGTCGCCGGAACAGATCCTGCGTCCCCGCGACCTCGACCACCGCACCGATATCTACAGTGCCGGGGTGGTGCTCTACGAGATGCTCGCCGGGCGCCCGCCCTTCGACGACGAGACCGAGTACGGGCTCAAGAAGCTCCACGTCGAGGCGCCACCGCCGGACCTCCACGCGCTGCGGCCGGTGCTGCCGCCGGGAGTGGTGGAGGCGATCGTGGTGGCGCTCGCCAAGGAACCGGACGCACGCTTCGACAGCGCCGGGCTGTTCCTGCGCGCGCTGCAGGAGGCGGCGCCCATGGCGCTGCCCGGGAGTGCTGCGACCCCGGCGGTGGTGGCTCCCGTGCCGCCCGGCGGCGGCGTCCGGCGGCCGGCGGCGGCGTCCTGGGCCGGCCGTTCTCGGGCGGCGACGAGGGCCGCGCTGTCGCGTCTCCGGGCCGCGGGGCGAGGCCTGGTCTCCCCTGTTCTCGGCCACCTGGCCCCGGTCGTCGGACCCGGCGCCGCTCGGTGGGTCGCCCTGGCCGCGGCGGCCCTCCTGGTCGCCGGAGCCGCCGGCGTGCTCGCCCTGGCCTTCGGCGGCTCGGAGGAGGTCCCCGGCACCGTGGCCGAAGCGGCGCTCGGGGCGACCGCCGGCGAGGCCCTCGCCCTCGCCCCGACACCGCGGCTCCTGCTGCGTCCAATGGCGGCCGGCCTCGTGGGCCCCGGCAGCGAGCTGCCGATCGACCCGTCCAACCTGCCGCTCGTGGCGCCCGAACCGGAACCGCCTGGCGAGGGAGACGAGGCGGCCACGCCGGCAACGCCACGTCCTGCCCCGCCGCCTCGCCGGCCGGTGGCGGTGCCCCGCACCGAGCCCGAGCCGGTGCGCGAGCCGGCCGAGGCGTCGCGGCAGCAAGCGGCGCCCCGGCCGGCGACGGAAGCACCCGACGAGGCGACGGGCTCGACCGGCGGGGCCCTCGACCGTCAGGAGCTGGGGCAGCTCATCCTGCGCATCGAGCGGCTGAGCCACCAGGTGCTCGAGGCCTACGAGCGGGAAGGCCGCGACGACCAACTCCTCGACCGGCTCGACGTCCTGCCGGCGGTGGCCGAGACCACCCGCAAGGAGTTCCGTCGCGTCACCGGCACCGGCCTCCCCGGCCTCAAGCAGCGCCTGCTGGGCCGCGACCGCCGGGACGAGGAGAAGCTCGTGCTGGCGGTGGCCGACTTGGCCCACCGCGCCGACGAGATCGACCGCCTCGTCACCGCCCACACCCCGGCCCCCAGCACGCAGCAACTCTGGCGCGAGCTGCTCCGGGAGGTGCGCCGGCTCCAGCAGGGTCTCTGAGAAGGCGCGCCATCCGTCGGATTCGCCACGCTGGCCGGGGGCGCCGCCGTTCGCCCCGGCAGCGCGCTTGCACGCGCTTCTGCCAGTGTCCTGCCGCAGATCCCAGGCTCCTCCTGCGCGACGGCCGCAGCACCCGGCCCGGCAGCGCCTCGCCGGCAGCGGCAGCCCGGGCCGCCGGGCGGAGGGCGGCGCTTGAGCGGAGCGGTGATCGGCGGCGTCGGTGCGTGGGACCTGCTGGCGCTGGCCGGGGCCGCCGCCCTGGCCCTCGTCTACGCGGTCGGGCTGCACCGGCTGTGGCAGCGGGCCGGTTACGGCGTGGGCGTACCCCACTGGGCGGCCGGCGCCGCCGCGGCCGGCTGGCTGGCGCTGGTCGCGGCGTTGGGGCCACCCCTCGCCGGGCTGTCGGACCTGTTGTTCGCCGCCCACATGGGGCAGCACGAGCTGCTGATGCTGGTGGCGGCCCCGCTGGTGGTGCTCAGCCAGCCGCTGGTGGTGATCGTCGGAGCGCTGCCGCGCGGGGCGCGGCGGGCGCTCGCCGCCGTCGTGCGCCGCCGCCGGGTGCGGCGCGCGTGGCGCCTGCTCACCGCCCCCGTCGGTGCGCTCGTGCTGCAGGCGGTGGTGCTGTGGGGTTGGCACCTGCCGTGGGCCTTCGAGGCGGCGCTGGCCAACGACGCCCTCCACGCCGTGCAGCACCTGTCGTTCTTCGCTGTCGCGGCGCTGTTCTGGTGGTCGCTGGTGCACGGCCGGTTCGGCCGCATGGGGTACGGCGCCGGGGTTCTGGTGGTGTTCGCCACAGCGCTCCACTCGGGGCTACTCGGCGCCCTGCTCACCTTCGCGCCGTCCCCGTGGTACCCGACCCATGCCGCGCGGGCCAGCGCCCGCGAGGTGGCACCGCTCGCGGACCAGCAGCTCGCCGGGCTGCTGATGTGGATTCCCTCCGGGTTCCTGCTGGCGGTCGCCGGGCTGGCCCTGTTCGCCGCCTGGCTCGGCGAGGTCGCCCGGCGCGACCAACGGGCGGGCCGGGCCCGCGCGGCGGCGGCGGCGGCCCGGAGGCGACCGAGCTCGGGCTGATCGCGCCGGCTGATCGCGCCACCAGGCGGCTCGTCGACCACCTCTGCTAGTCTGCCGTCAAACCCACGCAGTTCTGCCCAGGAGGAGAGCGTCATGCCCTTCGGAAGCCTCTGGCTGCCCGTCGTCGTGTCTGCCGTCGCCGTTTGGCTGGCGAGTGCCTTGCTGCACATGGTCCTGAAGTACCACCGCGCCGATTACCGCCGGCTTCCGGACGAGGCCGCCGTCGCCGCGGCCCTCGGGAAGGGCTCGCCCGCGCCGGGCGTCTACACCATGCCCTACTGCGTCGATCCGGCGCAGATGAAGGACCCGGCCGTCGTCGCGAGCTACGAGCGCGGGCCGGTGGCGATGATCACGGTGCTGCGCAACGGGCCGCCGAAGATGGGCAAGACGCTGCTGCAGTGGCTCGCCTTCTGCCTGCTGGCGAGCTTCACGGCGGCCTACGTCGCCCGCCACGCCCTGGGCCCCGACGCCACCGGCACGGCCATCCTGCGCATCACCGGCACCCTCGCCTTCGTCGCCTACGGTTATGGCGAGCTCCAGGACATGATCTGGAGGGCGATCCCCGGCAGCAACGTGCTCCGCGCCCTCTTCGACGCCCTGCTCTACGCGCTGATCACCGGGCTCGTGTTTCTCTGGCTCTGGCCCGGGGCCTGAGGGGCGGCGGCAGGGCCTCCGGAACGACTTGCAGCCGCCCGGCGAGGGACGGCGGTGCCGCCCCCTGGCCCACCCGTCGGACCGGCACCCGCAGCGTGGCCTCAGGCGCGCGGCGCCACGCCGCGGGCGATCACCTCTTCGGAGGTGAGCCCATAGAGCGGCGGTGTCGGCACACCGAACTCGGCGAGCAGCAGGTAGATCTGCCCGCGGTGGTGGATCTCGTGCTCCACCATCGCGCGCAGCCACTTCCAGGTCGGCAGGGTGGCGCCGGCCGGGGTGGTGCAGGGACGGCGCAGGTCCTCCGGGTCCAACCCCTCGAAGATCCGCACCGCGGAGGCGTGCATCGCGTCGAGGTAGGCGAGCACCGCAGGCAGGCCCTCGGCGAGCTCCGTTCCGCAACCGGCGTAGCGGCTGGGGCGGCCCTGCACGTTCTCGGCGAACATCCAGCGCTCCATCGCCCCGAGGTGGCGCACCAGATCGCCCGGCGAGAACGCGCCGGCCCGCGGCCGCCACTCCAGGTGCTCCGCCGGAATGCACCGGGCGATGCGGCGGGTGCGTCCTCGGACGCTTTCGAAGTAGGCCAGGAACGGGGCGGCGGTGGTGATCTCCATGGGCTCCTCCTGGCGCAGCGTACCCCATCCCCCGGCCGATCCGGGCCCGGGCCCCTGGCCGGGGGGACTCAGCCCTTGAGCCGCCGCGTCATCTCCACCTGCCGCCGGGCCTGGTGGCGAATGATGGCCCGGCTCTCCTCGGACAGCCCCTCGCCGCCGGCCGTGACGCTGGCACCGTAGGGGTTGCCACCGCCGGCGTAGATCACCGCGTCGGTGTAGCCCGGCGGCACCAGGATGCAGCCCCAGTGCATGAAGGTGAAGTACAAGGTCTGCAGCGTCGTCTCCTGACCGCCGTGGGGATTCTGGGCGCTGGTCATGGCACTCGCCGTCTTGTCGGCCAGCTTGCCCTCCATCCACAGCGGCCCCAGGGTGTCGATGAAGGCCCGCATCTGGCTCGCCGCGCCGCCGTAGCGGGTGGGCGCGCTGAACAGGTAGCCGTCGGCCCACTCCATGTCGCCGGGCTCGGCGATGCCCACCTCGTCGGTGCTCTTCGCGTGGGCCGCCCAGGCCTCCTGCGCCTCCACGACCTCCCGCGGGGCCGTCTCCCGGACCTTGCGCAGCCGCACCTCGGCCCCGGCCCCCCGCGCCGCCTCGGCCGCGGTCACGGCCATCTGGTGGTTGGTGCCGTAGGTGCTGTAGTAGACGATGGCCAGCTTGACGTCGCTCATCGGGACCTCCGTAGGTGGAATGGGTGGAAACGGCCGTCGGCCGCGGTGCACCTGCCTGCCCCGGCAGCGGTGCGAAGCAGGTGCCAGCGGGCCGACGGCGGGAGCCCGACGGGGGACGGCCGCGGCCCCTTGACGCCGTCGACGAATGAGGTATTCTCCAGCAGCTATTTTCTTGCTCGATGGCCGAAGTGCCGTCGCTTGTGCTGCGGTCGGCCCCCCCACTGCGCGGGTGCCGTCCATCCAGGGGACTCGAGCCCTTCGGAGGCTCGCTTCACACAAGGAGTCGATCCATGGATCGTCGCGTCCTGGGGCCGCGCTCTGTTCGGGTGCGCCCGACCTTGCTCGCCGCGGCCGCCGCCGCTGTCGCTTTCGTCGCCCTGTTTCCGATCCACGCCTGGGCCCAGGGGTGAGTCGCCGCGCGACTGGATGCGCCCGTGCTTGGCGCACTTCAAGATGCATATGCAGGACCGGACCGGTGGCAGGTGTCGGTGTCCTGGCGGCACCAGAAGTCGGACCGCCACTTCCGGGGTAGTCACGAAGAGAAGAACCGCGCCGCGGAGGAGAGCGAGGTCATCAACGACCTCAACCTCGCGGAGATCGGCATCCGCTACAACTTCAGTCCGCGAACCAGCCTGACGGTGGGCATTCCCTACCTGATGGCGGAGCGCTCCAGCCCGATCCGCGATGCCGACCGGGTGGTGGTGGACCGCAGCATCACCCACGCCAACGGCCTCGGCGACATCACCGTCACCGGACGCCGCATGCTGTGGGACCCGGCGACCGAGCCGCGCGGCAACGTGGTGGTGGGCCTGGGGCTCAAGCTCCCCACCGGCTCGCCGAGCGTCCACGACAGCCGGACGCGGTTGATCGACGGCGAGTACGTCACCACGGTGGAGTCGGTGGACCAGTCGATCCAGCCGGGGGACGGCGGGCTGGGCTTCATCGTCGACCTCCAGGGGTATCGGCAGCTCGGCGCCTTCTCGGCGTGGTACGCCTCGGGGACCTACCTGATCAACCCGGAGGGCACCAGCGGCGTGCCCACCTACCGCGGCCGGGAGAGCGAGGCGTTGATGTCGATCTCCGATCAGTACCTGGCGCGCGTCGGCGTCACCACCTCGCCGCCCAGCTGGCGGGGCTGGGGCGCCAGCCTCGGCGGACGGCTCGAGGGGGTGCCGGCCCACGACCTGATCGGCACCAGCGCCTACTTCCGCCGCCCCGGCTACTCCATCGCGGTGGAGCCGGCGGTGTCGTGGGCGCGGGGGCCGCACACGGTGTCGCTCGCGGTCCCCATCGCGGTGGAGCGCAACCGGGTGCGCAGCGTGCCCGACATCCGCGACGGCTCCCACGGCGACGCCGCCTTCGCCGACTACGTGCTGCTGCTCGGCTACTGGCGGCGGTTCTAGCGGGGCGGGAGACGGCGGCGGCGCGGCGTCAGGGCTCGGCCCCGGCACCCCGCGTCGCCGCCGCGGCGGGCGTCACCAGTACCTTGTCGATCCGGCGATCGTCCATGTCGATCACCTCGAAGCGGTGGCCGCTCCAGTGGAAGGCGTCGCCCGCGGCGGGGATGCGGCCCGAGCGGCCGAGAACGAAGCCGGCGACCGTCTCGTAATCATCCAACTCCTCCTCCGCCGTCTCGCCCACGGCGAGCAGGTCAGCCAGCTCACCGCTGGCCACGCGGCCGTCCACCAGCAGGCTGCCGTCGGCGCGGCGCACGATGCCGGGCGACGGGCGGCCCTGCGCCTCCTCCGGCGTCGGCAGCTCGCCGACGATCGCCTCCAGCAGGTCGCGCAAGGTGAGCAGGCCCTCGATGCCGCCGTGCTCGTCGATCACCAGGGCCCCCAGCAGGTGGTCGCTCCGGAAGCGCTCGAGGGCCGCGAACACCGGCAGCGTCTCGGGCAGGAACACCGGCTCGCGCAGCACGGCCCGCAGGTCGAAGGGCTCGCCGGCGAGGTTGCGGGCCAGCAGGTCGTGCACCGAGACGACGCCCACCACGTGGTCCAGGTGCTGCTCGTAGACCGGGAACAGCACCTCGTCGCTGGCCGTCACCTTGGCCCGGTTCTCCGCCGCCGGCGACGCGAGGTCGAGGGCCACCAGCTCGCGGCGGCGGGTGACCACCTCCCCCACCCGCCGGTCGCCGAGGCGCAGCACACGCTCGACGATCTCCTGTTCGGCGGCCTCGAAGACACCGGCGCGGCGGCCCACCTCGAGCAGGTGGCGCAGCTCGTCCTCGGTGACCGTGGGCTCGCTGGCGCGGTGGGCGCCGAAGAGCCGCAACACCGCGTCGGTGGACGCCTCGAGCACCCACACGGCGGGAGCGGCAAGCCGCGAGAGCACCCCCAGCGGGCCGGCCATGCGGCGCGCCATGATCTCGGGCTGAGCCAGCGCCAGGCGCTTGGGCACCAGCTCGCCGAGCACCAGCGACAGGTAGGTGACCGCCACCACCACCAGGGCCACCGCCAGCGGGTCGGAGTAAGGCGCCACCCCCGGCACCGCCGCCAGCGCCGGCTCGAGGTGGCGCGACAGGGTGACGCCGCCGAAGGCGCCGGCGAAGATGCCGATCAGGGTGATGCCGATCTGCACGGTGGAGAGGAACCGGCCAGGATCGCGCTGCAGCTCCAGCGCGGTGCGGGCGCCGTGGTCGCCGGCCTGGGCGCGCCGTTCGAGCAGCGCCCGCCGCGCCGAGACGACGGCGATCTCCGACATCGCCAGCGCTCCGTTGGCGAGCACCAGGACGAACAGGATCACGATCTCCGCGGCGAAGCCCATCGCTCGAACTTATCGCGAAGCGTGTGCGTCGCGGGCTGCAGCGACCATCCCACCCTCAGCCGCCCTTCTTCGCCCCGCCTCCGGCTTTCGTGCCGCCCCTGGCTCCCCCTTGCGGTCGGGCCTGGCGCTCGAGCTCGGCGATCAGCTCCTCGTCGCGCCGGATCTCCTGGCCTAGGCGGGCCACCACCTCGTCACGGGCCGCCTCGCGACGCGCGATGCGCTGGCGCACGCGGTCGATCTGAGCCTGCCGCGCGGCCTCCGGCAGCTCCGGTTCCAGCTTGCCGTCGCGCACCGCCGTCATCCGCTCCCCGAGGCGGGCCACGAACTCCTCCCGCGCCGCGCGCAGCCGGTCCATCTCCCGCTCCGCCGCCGCGTCCGCCACCGAGCCGGCCCGGGTACCGGGCCGGGCCTTCGACGGGATCTCGGGCTTGGCGGCCTGGGATTGGCCCTTGGTCGTCTTCTGCTGCTTGCTCTGCTTTGCCATGGTCGTCTCCGCGCTCAGAGGCTGAAGGAGTTGAAGTTTCCGGGGGTGGGCGGCTGGTCGATGGCACCGAGCACGTCGCCCGAAGTCAGGTTGCCGAGCAGGAGGTTGCGGCCGTGGGTCAGCAGGAAGGAGAAGAACTCGGGACCCGCCTCCACGTGGTTGCCCATGGCGTTGACCCAGTTGCCCCCCAGCCACACCGTCGCCAGGGCGTCGCTCGGCTCACTGGAGAGATGCAGGCAGTGGTTGTTGCTGAAGGCGACCTTCGCGAACCGCAGGTCGAGCTGGTCGTGGAACGGTAACGGCGCCACCTGCACCAGGGCCGAGCGGCCGGGGCCGATGAGCTTGTTGCCGAGCACCAGGGCGCTGCCGAAGGCGATCACCTCGTTGTCGCCGAGGCTCGGCGCCAGCCAGCCGATGGCCACCAGCGCCCGGTCCTCCAGGACCGGATCGAGATCCCCCAGGTTGGTGTGGGAGACCAGGCACCCCTCCACACGGCAGGAGAGGACGGCGGCGAGCAGGATGCCCCACGCCGCTGGCACCGCGCGATCCTCGCCCGGCGGCGGCTGGCCGGTGTCGATCACCTGGCAGCGGTCGACGCTGACCTCGGCCAGGCCCAGCATCGCCACGATGCCGGCCCCCACTCCCAGCTCGCCGGCCCAGCCGCAGCCGATCACCCGGTTGTCGAGGAGCTCGGCGGTGATCAGCGGCTCGAACAGGCCGCAGCCGACCATCGCGGCACCGGCGACCGCGTTGCGGGCGATGCGCAGGCCCTGCTCGGCGGTGCCACCGATGCCGACCGATCCGTCCGAGACCACGTTGTCGGAGATCTCGTCGAGCAGCCCGCCGGTGGTCAGCACGCCGACGAGGAAACCCTGCACCCGGTTGCCGAGGACCCGCGCGGCGAAGGGATCGGCGAGGGTGACGCCGGTTCCCTGCTCGCCTCGCCGGGCATCGAGCTGGTTGTCGCGCACCACGGTGTCCCGGGTGCCCTGCACCACCACCGCGTCCATCGTCCCGAGGAGCCAGTTGCCGGCCACCACCACGCCGTTCGTGGGTCCTCGGTCCACGGCCCCGACGGCGAGGTCGCCGGGGAACAGGTTGAACGCAGCGTCGAGGCTGCTGCCCAGGTTCGGGGAGCTCGCCCACGGCGAGTCCTGGTAGAGGGCGAACCAGTCCTCCACCAGGATGCCGATCGACAGCTCGCTGCCGAGGGGGCCGGTGACCTCGATGCAGTTCTTCTCCGCGCAGGTGGCCGCGGCCACCAGGCGGATGCCACCAAGGTTGCTGGTGGGCAGCGCGATCACGTTGTCGCGGGCGATGCTGCCGGCGGCCTGCAGCTCGATGCCGAACACCTTGGCCTGGCCGAGGCCGAAGGGCACCGCCGAGCGCCGCACCCGGTTGGCCGCCACCAGCGAGCCGACGGCCGGCGGGCCGATCACCACCGCCCGGCGGAAGCCGTCGAAGCGGTTGTCGCGCACCAGGTTGCGGTCGGCGGCGGTGGTCACCACGCCGTACTCCCCCAGCGGAATGTCGGTGAGAACCCGCAGGCGCTCGGCCCGGAAGTCGCACCCGACCACCACCAGCCGCTCCCCGGCGACGGCGACGACACCGGCCCACACGCCGTCGGCGGCGCAGTCCTCGATCGTCACGTCGACGCCGCGGGTCACCTCCACGGCGGTGGTCGACACCAGCGGCGCGCCGAAGGCGAGGAACCGCTCGACCAGGAAACGGCAGGCGCGCAGCGTCACCCGCTGCGAGCCGGCGATCCGCACCACCTCCTGCTCGGCGACCTGCGTCCCCGGGTCGAGCTCCACCACCAGGTCGACCGACTCGACCACCGTGGCGTCGGCCTGGGGGCCGATCCACAGCACGCCGACGCCGTTGGTGCGCACCACCCGCGCACCGGCGCTCTCGCCGTGCAGGTGGACGTCGGGACGGTCGATCACCACCGGCTCGTCGACGGGGTGGTCGCCGGCCTTCAGGCACACGCAGCCGCCGGCCGGCGGCAGGGCGTCGATGGCGTCCTGGATGCTCTCGCCAGGATGGACCACCTCGGTGCAGCAACCCTCCTCCGCCGGCTCCGGCTCGGGGTCGATGCACGACTCCACCCCGTCGGGCCAGGTGACGATGGCCAGCTTGCAGTAGTGGTGGTGAATGCCCCGCGGCGGCGCCGCCACCAGCTCGTCCACCGAGCTGGTCGCCACCCGGGCGGCGAACACCCAGTGGTCGCCGACCAGGAAGCGGCCGCCCGCCGGGTCGAGGTCGAGCAGCACGTGGATGCCGTCCTCGAGGTCGACCTGGAAGGCGGCGGGCGCACCGGGCACCGCCAGCAGGCCAGTGACCGGGTCGGCGGCGTCGCCCTGGTCCCAGCGCACCGCCCGGGTGCGGCGGTTGGCGTCGGCCGGGTCGAAGAGGCCGAGGGCGACGAGGTCGCGGTCGAGGGTGAGGGTGCGGTCGGCCTCGTCGACGTCGAGCACCCGGGCCAGCTCGCCGGAGCGGGCCGGATCGAGGTCGATGCGCTCGTCGAGCACCTCCAGCCAGTCGCCGCGCCGGAAGCGCAGCACGGCGTCGCGGCCGAGGGAGGCCAGCGTGAGGCGGGTGGCCGGCTGGACGTTCACCCCGGGGCCGAGGTCGACGTCGAACTGCACGGTGTCCATGGCGGTGACCGCCGCCTTCACCGAGGCGTTGTCCCGCGACCACTTGAGCCCCGCCGAGCCATCGCCGCCGGCGGTGTGGACCTCCACCCGGTAGAGGCGGTTCTCGCGCCCGCGGTAGCCGCCCTCCGGTGACAGGATGCACGGGTTGTCCTGCGGCTCGGGGGCCTCGGTGGCGGTGGTCAGCCGGCCGGCGGAGGGCTCCACCAGGGCGGTCCACGCCGCCACCTCGTCGTCGCACTCGAGGCCGCCGGCGCCGAGCTCCAGCGCCCGCACCTGCCACACGGTCTGCAGGCGAGCGGCGGTGTCCGGCCCGCCCAGGGCCACTTCGCGCAGCTCCGGGTCCACCAGGGCGTCGATCTCGCGGTACCAGACGTCGAGGTAGACGAGGTGCTGGTCGCCGTCCGCCGGCGCGCCGAGGGGCGGCGGGTCGGGCAGGTGGGGCTCGACGGCGGAGAGGAACGGCTGGTCGTCGTAGGAGGTGGCGTCGGGGCGCCGCAGCTCGGCGAGCACCGGGTCCCAGGCCGGCGCCCCGGTGCCGAAGCACTCCACCTGGATGCCGTCGACGTAGGCCCGCCCGGCGCCGAGGTCGAGGGCCCCCGGCCCGGTGACTGCGAGGTGGAAGGCGTCCGGCGTGGTGGCCGCCGCCCGGCACCGGCCGAGCAGGTCGTAGGTCCCCGAGCGCCAGCGGCGGTCGGCGATCTCCGCCGCCTCGTTGTGGTCGGCATCGAGGCCCACCCGCCCCTGCTGGCGCAGCAGCGCGTTGTAGGCCTTCTGTGCCTCGAAGCTGAATCGCGTGTAGTCACCGCCCATGCCGTGCTCCCCCAGGTCCCCTGGCTCCGCCTCAGGTCACGTAGATCAGGCCCGCGGCGAGCCCGTAGGGCAGGTACTCGCGGAGCCGGATACGCAGGTTGGTTTCGCGGTGGGGCTGCTGGAGGTGGGCGAAGACGCCCATCTCCGAGCCGTCCTCCGCGCCGGTACGGATCTCCCCGGCGGTGCCCAGCGACAGCTGGGCGTAGCCGGGCTGGCCGTAGCGGACGTCGGTGAAACAGGGCGCGACGCGCAGCCGCACGGCGTCGGCGGCGGCGGCGGGGAACGGCTCGCCGGCCTCGTCGGCCCGGGCCTCGGCGTCGGCCAGCGCCAGCTCGGGCTGGCAGCGGAAGCGCCGCGGCGTCACCGAGCCCGGCGGCACGAAGCTGAACCGCACGCAGCCGCCCTGCTGACGCTCGACGGTGACGACGCCGTGGAAGATCGTCTCGCTCGCCAGCGGCAGCTCGCGGAAGCGCGACGGGCCGAGCACCGTGACCCGCTCCAGGGTGGCCGGCGGGCCGGGGGTGTCGTCGCCGCCGGGGCCGGCCACCGCGACGCCGGTGGTGCCGGCCACCCGGGCGCCGTCGAGGATCGAGTCGTAGGCGAGCAGCGCCTCGGCGGCGGCCGGCAGCCGCAGGCCGCCGGCGATACTGAACGCCATCTCGAGGCGGAAGCGGGTGTTGATCGGGTCGCCGCCGGCGTCCTCGCCGCCGACCACGAGGGACGGCGCCGCGTCCGCCGCCGCGCCGGTGTCGGGGTCGAGGCGGCGGCCGGGCACCAGGGCGGCGTGCAGCAGGCGCAGGCGGCGCAGCTCGCCGGTGACCCGCAGGTGGCCCTCCACGACGACACCGGAAAGCGTCAGGGAGGCGAGCCGCTCCTCGCCGGCGGGCAGCGCCGTGCCGCGGATCTCGAGCCCCGCCGCCGGCGTCACCAGCAGCGGGCGCTCGCCGCTCGCCGCCTGGATCACCAGGGAACCGTCCCACGGCACCGTCAGGAGAGCCGGCAGCGCGTGGGTGCGGCTGTCGCGCACCGTGATCACCCGGGGCGGCCGGCCGTCGGCGTTCCAGGCGAGGAGGGCCTCGGCCACCGTGGCGTGCTCCGGCGGGTCGGCGGGATCCGGGCGCCCGACGGTGCGCTCCTCCCCCGGCGCCGCCGCCACCAGCCAGGCGCGCCGCTCGTAGGGGCCGCCACCGAGGTGAGCGGCGAAGCCGTAGTGGTAGGAGACCTCCAGCGCGCCGTCGACCACCAGGTCCTCCCCCAGCGCCAGCCGCCCCACCGCCGGGTCGATGGCCACCAGGTTGCCGCTCGGCTGCTGGGCCGGCCACGGGTCGAGGCGGCGACAGACCACCCGCGGCACCAGGTTCTCCGGTTCGGCCAGCGGGTTGGCCGCCGGCGGCACCGGCACGCCGCCGATCCACACCAGGAAGCTGTGGTCGTCGCCCAGTGGGCCGTAGAGGTCGGTGGTGTCGGGACGGGGCCGGGCGGCGGAGGCGCGGTAGCGCACCAGGTCGTCCCAGAAGAAGGCGCGGCGCACCGGGCCGGGGAGGTGCAGCTCGCCGGCGCGGCGCCGGGAGTCGCCCGCGGGACGCGGGTTGGTGAACAGCGGCGCCGGCTGGCCCAGGGGGCTCAGGTGGAAGCGCCACTCGGCGGCGTCCGCCGGGTCCACCGGCCGGGCCGGCACCCGCTCCAGCGGGAAGCTCCCCAGCCGCCACAGGAAGAAGGCGGCGTTCTCGAGGTTGTGCCAGCCCTCGTCCTGGCCCGTGGCGCGCACGTCGGCGGTGTGGGCCCAGGGATCGAAGGGGCGGGTGTGGAACGGGCCGCTGGCGCGGTCGATGGGCTCGACGCCTCGCACCTCGGCGCACTCGGGGCTCGAAAGGCGCAGGTGGTCGTCGTTCTGCGTCCACTCGAGCAGCTCGAACATCTCGACCAACCGGGCGCCCCAGCCGGTGACGTCGCGGGCCAGCTCCTCGAGCATCGGCGCCGTGCCCTTGCGCCGCCGGTAGTAGATGGTCTTCGCCACGTCGGTGCGCAGCGGCACCGCCAGGGTGGGCCGCAGGTCGGGGCCGGCGAGGTCGGCGAAGACGGCGGCGTAGGGGTCGCTGCCGCGGCCGGGGTCGGTGGCGTGGAGCGCCTGGTTGGCCACCAGGTCGCCGATGTAGGGGATCACCCAGCGGTCGCAGGTCTCGATGAACAGGTCGTCCCACAGGGCGTCGAAGCCGTGACGCACCACGTCGCCCTCCCGCGACAGCAGCGCCAGCAGGCCGCGCAGCGGGAAGCCGCGGCGCTCGTCCTCGCGCCGGTGGTGGGCCGGCAGCAGGGCGTAGAGGTCCATCGGGGGGCGCACGGTCATGCTCCGGCCTCCGGGATGCCGAGGTTCACCGTCACGTCGGCAGCCGGCGCTTCGAGGACCGCCAGCTCGTCGCCGAACAGCAGCAGGCGGGGCTGGAGCGCGTCGGGCACGGCGCCGGTGAAGCGCAGGCTGCGGCGGTCGAGGTGCGGCAGGGCGGCGGGGGCCTTGAACATCAGCGCGTCGAGGTCGACGCCGAGCACCCCGGGCACCGCCTGCACCTCGGCGTAGAGGTCGCTCTGGGCCACCGGCTCGCCGAGGCCGCGGCGCTCGAAGGCGAAGTGGGCGGCGAGGGCGTCGGCGACGGCGGCCTGCACCGTTTCGCCGGCGTGATCCGGGTCCACCGCGACGTCGAGCACCACCACCACCGGCACCGGCCGGTGGTCGGCCACGGTGAGGCGCCGGTGGGGGTCGCGGCGCTGGTCGAGCCAGGCCCGCAGGGCGGCGAGGCCGTCGGGGCCGAGGAGCCCGCCGCCGTCGCCGGCGACGAACAGGAAGACGCCCTGCTCCTCCCCCTCCCAGCGCTCCACCGCCCGCGCCTTGGCGACGCCGGTGTACTCGCGGGCGGCGTCCTCGAAGTCGGCCAGCGAGACGACGCGATCGAAGGTGCGCACCCGGTTCGGGGCGTTCTCGCGCACCGCGTCGCCGCGCTCCGGGTCGGCGCCGCCGAAGGCCGGCGCCGGGTTGGTGACGCTCTTCAGGCCCACCGGGCGGTCGAGGGCGGTGCGCAGCGTGCCGGCGGCCACCCGGCCGGCCAGGCCGAGGCCGTGGCGGTAGGTGGCCACCACGTTGTTGCGGCCGGTGTGTACCCGGGCGCCGGTGCGGCCGTCGCCGAAGCGCACGGTGGTGCGGCCGGTCTCGTCGAGACGGGCCACGAACACCCGCTCGTCGGGGGCGCGGCCGTAGAAGTCGCGCACCTCGTGCCAGCGCACGCCGTCGACCCGCACCTCGAGGGTGGAGGCGGCGCCGGTGCGGGCGGCCGGGTCGGGCACGTGGGTCACCGGGTGCTTGGCCAGGGGGAACGCCTGGAACGCCTGGGAGGCATCGCCGCTGCCGAGCACCTCGGCGGCCACAGTCTCGCCGTGGGTGGCCTCGGCGACGTTGCCGAGGACGACGGCGGTGGCGGCGTCGAGGGGCGCGGCCAGCGGCGGCGAGAAGGCGATCTCCAGGTGGGTGACGCCGTCGTGGACGACCTCCGCCGGCGGCCCCGCGGCGGTCGCCGCGTGGGCGGCGCCGAGGCCGTCGGCGAGCACCAGGCGGCGCCCCTTCTCGATGCCGGCCAGCGCCCCGAGGCTCGCCGGCCGTGCCGCCACCACCGAGGCGCCGGCGGCGATCTGGGCGGCGTAGCCGCGGTCCCACAACGGGATCTCCGCCTGCCCCGGCACCACCTCCACCAGCTCGTAGACGAGGATCGTGCGCAGGTCGGGCTCGTGGACCGGCGGGTCGACGGTGAGCTCCGTCACCGCCCCGGCGAGGGGGCCCACCTGGCGGTTCACGGTGGCAGTGCCGACGACCTGGTGCACCGTCGAGCCGTTGGCCGCGCGCACCAGCACCCAGCCGCCGGCGGCCACGTCGTAGACGCCGTCGAGGGGAAGCGTGCCGGTGACGGCGATGGGGTAGCCGGCGTCGCCGGGGTCGACCGCCGCGAAGGTGACGTTGCCGCCGCTGGCCGTGGGCTGGAGCCACGGAACCGGGGCGTTGTGGCCGAACAGCCGCATCTTGCGGCGCCACTTGTAGAGGCCGGCGGCGTCAGCCTGGAGGGCCGGCTTCCAGCGGATCACCGTGCGCCAATCGGCCAGCGGCCCCGACGGCGGCTCGACGGCGGCGAGCTCCTTGTCCTCCACCACGTCGCCGGTCACCGCCACCAGCCGGTCCCCCGCCGCCAGGTCCCACCGGGGCGCCGCGGCCATCGGCTTCAGCGTCGCGGCGGACGAGCCCACCGCCAGCGGATCGAGGGCGGTGGGCACCGGCAGCCCCCGCAAGGTGGCGAGGGCCGGGTCCACCGCCACCGTCTCCACCGGCTCGAACTTCTGCGGCTTCTCGTCCTGGCCGGGCACGCTCTGCACCCGCAGGCCGGGGCGCACGTGGAAGCTCTTGCCGGGCTCGGCGGCGTAGGCGAGCGAGGCGGTGGCGGCGCTGCCCGGGTCGGGCAGGTAGTCGAGCATCGCCGCCAGCCGGCGCAGCGAACGGTCGCGCACGGCGGTGCGCAGGAACGCCTCGTGGGCCGCCCGCTCGCCGTAGAAGGTGAGGACGTCGCCGATCCAGGCCCACATGGAGATCACGGCGATGCCGTAGTCCTCCGGGTTGCGGGCGGTCCAGCGAGCGAGCTCCGGACGCGCCGCGATGCCTTCGAGCATCGAGCGGCGGAAGCTCTCGTAGGTGCCCACCCGGTAGTCGAGGCGCTCGAGGCCGGGCCGGTTCCACAGCGGCAGCGGCGTGGCGCGGCCCACCGGCCGGCAGCAGCCGCAGGTGCACGGGCGGGACGAGGCGCAGGTCATTTGCCCCCCACCACGTTGATCCGCAGCACCCCGTGCTCCGGGTAGCTCGGGTCGTTGTCGAGGCGGGCGATCTCCAGCCGCCCGAAGCTCATCCGCCCCGCCGCCAACTCGCCGGCGTCGCCCCGGCCCCAGCGCTCGAAGCGCCGCAGCTCGGCGGAGTCGACCCCCGGCACCGCCTCGACGGCGGCGTAGAGGCGCGACAGGTACAGGGTGTCGCCGAAGGTGAGGCCGTCGGGGTGGAAGAAGCCGCGCCGGCCGCGGGCGAGGTCACGGGACGACAGCGCCTCCTCCAGGGCCTCGGCGACGTGGGCGCGGAAGTGGCCGGCGGCGACGCAGACGTCGATCTCGATGTCGAGGGGCACCAGCACCGGGCCGTCCACCTCCAGGTCGTAGCCGGCCAGCCGGCTCGCCTCCAGCAGGTCGCGCACCTCGGCCTCGAACTCCGGGGTCACCTCGCGGCCGCCGCAGCGGTCGACGGTGACGAACACGGTGTGCCAGCTCCCGGTCCAGCGGAAGGTGGCGACGGCGCGGGCCACCTCGGGGTGCTTCTCGGCGGCGCGGGCGTAGTCCTCCTCGGTGACGGCGCGGAACTGCACGGCGTGCATCGCCGGCGGCGCGAGCTGCTGGACCCGCTCCACCGGCTCGGGCTCGATGCCGCCCCAGGCCGCCAGCGGGTTGCGCACGGCGAGCACCGGCGGCAGGGCCGGGTGCTCCAGCACGTGGGTCAGCGAATCGGCGCCAGCGTTGCCGGCGGTGCCGACGCCCACCCGGTAGGTGGCGACGAGGGCGGCGCCGGTGGGAGGCACCCGCCCCAGCTCGCCGTCGCCGAAGCGCAGCAGGGCGCGGCCGGCGTCGTCCGTCTCCACCGCGAAGCGCTCGTCGAAAGGTCCGTCGTCGAGCAAGTGGCGGGCCGCTCGCCACGGTGCCGCGCTGCCCGCCACCTCGAGGACGACCTGGGCCTCGGCGGTGGCCGGATCGGTGACCTGGAGCGCCGCCACCGGCGGCGGCTCGCCGGCGGCCGCTCCGAGGGCCCGCGCCGGCACGGCGCGGAACGACAGCGGTCCGCTGCGGAGCTGGATGCGGTGCGCCAGGCGGCGGCCCGGGTGCGGCGCCGCGGCGGGACCGAGATGGCCGGCCTCGACCACCGTCAGGCCGTGGTCGGCGAGCACCAGGTTGCCTCGGGCGACGCTCACCCCCGCGATGCCGGCACCATCGGCGGTGCGCGCCGACAGGCACAGCGGGAAGGCGAGGGCGTCGGCCTCGTGCCAGGTGACGCGGGTCAGCGCCACCGGTGCGGCGCCGCCCTCGGCCAGCGGCAGCGGGTCCTGGGCCGCCTCGACGGCGGTGAGGCGCACCACCTGGCGGTGGGCCGGGTCGGCGTCGGCGGCGAGGCCGGTGACCGGGCCGCGCACCTCCTCGAAGAGCAGGAAGTCGCCGGCGGCGAGCACGGCGCCGAGGTCGCCCAGCAGGTCCACCGAGGTGGCGCCGGTGGGCAGACAGCACTCGAGGTCGCCCCAGGCGTGGAGGGCGATCTCGTTGAGCAGGGGATCGACTGGCGTGCCCAGGGGGCGCTCGGTCATCGTCTCGAACACCGCCGCCGCGGCGGCGGTGGCGACGGCCGCCAGGTCGCCATCGAGCACCGGCGGGTGGGGCGGCATCTCGGCGTCGAGGGGCACCTCCACTCGGCTGAGCACCGGCAGGCCCGCCGGCACCGCCCCGGGGGCCCCGACCCGGAAATGCACGAAGGTGCGGGCGCTGGCGCCGTCGTGCATCGCGTAATCGAGCAGCCGGGCGTGGCGGCGCACCGAGATGCGCTGGCGCGCCGACTCCAGGTGCAGCTCGCTCGACACCGCGTCGAGCTGGTAGGAGAGGTGGTCGCCGGCGTAGGCCATCAGCTCCACCAGCGTCATGCCGAGGTCCGCCTCGTGGCGGTCGGTCCACTCCGGCACCAGGGTGGGGACGAGGTCGAGCAGGGCGCGGCGGAAGCTGGCGTAGTCGCGCGCCAGGTAGTCGATCTCCGGCTCCGGCCCCTCCTGCGGCGGGCAGAGGTCCCGGGGGCCGCAGTCGAAAGGGCTGTAGCAGCCGGCCTTGAAGCTGAACTCGACGGCCCGGAAGGCGGGGTCGAGGCCCGGGTGGTCGGGGATCTCCAGCACGTAGGCGGAGAAGTCGCCGGCGCGGTCCACCTCCACCACCAGGTGGCCGGCCTGGGCCACCACGCCGAGCACCCGCAGGCCGCGCTCGCGCACGCCGCCGGTGATGCGGAAGGCGCCCGGGTTGCCGGCCAGCCCGGCGGGCGGCGGGTCGCCCAGGGCTTCGCGCAGGAAGTGGACGTGGAGGAAGCGCTGCTCGAGCCAGCTCTCGGCCGATACCTCCAGGTACTCGATGCCGTCGAGGGCGGTCTCGGCGAGCACCCGGGCGCGGCGGGCGCCGTCGTCGCAGTGGAGCTGGAGGTGGCCGGCCACGCTCATCCCCCCACCGGCGCCGAGAAGCGGCCGGTCTCGCGGCGGCCGGTGTCGAGGCGCACGTAGACCACCTCGATGGTGAGCGTCGACTCCTGCGCCGCCACCGCCACGCGCTCCACCTGGACGACGTCGGCGAGCCAGCGCTGGAGGGCGCCCTGGACGAGGAACTGGGTCGCCGTCACCAGCGCGTCGCTGGCCGGGGCGAAGACGAGCTGGTCGATGCCGCAGCCGAAGTCGGGGCGGTTGACGCGCTCGCCGGGGCGGGTGAAGAGCACCTGCTCGATCAAGTCGCGCACGTGGTCGCCGCGATCGGTGACGGCCGAGCGGCCGCGGCCGTCGACCTGGAACGGGAAGTCGAGGGGCGGCACGGTCAGCTCCCCAACACCCGGGTCTGGGCGCCGCTCACCAGGGCCGGCCCCTGCACCAGCCCGTCGCCCGCCTTGCACAGGCCGACGCTGGTTGCGAGGAGCACCGGCTGGCCGTCGACGGTGACCTTCTGCGCCGCGCCGCTCCACTCCACCGTGAGGCACGGGTGGGGCGCGCCGGCGACGTTGAGCGGGCAGCCGGCGACCAGCCACGGGTCCGCGGCGAGCAACGCGAAGGCGCCGCCGAGGCGCACCCGGGTGTTGCTGTTGACCGGCGTCGCCATGCCGCCGTGGGGGCACTGCACCGTGCAGCCGAGCTGCAGCACCGGGGCGGCCATCTAGAGCACCTCCAGGGCGCCGCCGTTGACGCTCACCGAGCCGCTGGTCAGAGCGATCTTCTGGCCGCCCTTGGAGATCTCCACCCCGGCGGCGTCGAGCACCACCCTGGCGCCGCCGGCCTCGACGATCTCGATGCGCTCGCCACCGGCGGCGTCGTCGAGCGTGATGGTGTGGCCGGCGGCGGTCTTCCACACCTTCTGCTCCCGCTTCGCGCCGGCCGGCACCTGCCCCTCGCTCCACCAGCAGCCGCTCCAGATCGGCCGCGACGGATCGCCGCCCTCGAACTCCACCCACACCAGGGTGCCCGGCGGCGGCACGGTGAACAGTCCCACGCCGTCGCCGCCGTAGGGGGCGCACGGCAGCGCCCAGCCGGTGGGCTCGTCGCCCAGCACCTCGGGAACGGTGGCACGCACCCGGCCCTGGTCCCGGGGGTCCTGGTCGTCGGTCACCGTGCCCCGGTACTTGCCGAAGAAGCGCTCTCCGGCGCCGGCGGCGACGGGGGTGGCAGCGAGGGTCGGCATCGCTCAGGCCACCGGAGCCAGGGCGCCGTCGTCGACGAAGGACTCGGCGCCGGTGAGCCCCAGGGCGTTGCGGCGCAGGCCGAAGCGTTGGGTGTAGCGGTCGCCCTCGATGGAGTGGAGCACCCGGTCCACGTACCAGGTGCCGCTGAAGGTGCGGCCGGCGCCGCGCACCGCCACCGGCCGGCGGGCCCGCAGGATGCCGCCGTAGGCCACCGCCGAGAGCTTCCCCTCGGCGGCGAGGGCCCAGGTGGAGCGGTCCACCGTCGCCTGGGCCAGGGCCTGCAGGTCGCCCGGGTGGGACAGCCCTGAGCCGGCGAGCAGCACGCGGCGCGGGCGGTCGGCGCCGAGCAGCGAGCCGCGGCCCAGCTCGCGGCGCTCGGCGGTCTGGGCCGCCAGCGGGTCGTCGGCGCCGCCGGCGGTCTCGATGCCGCGGGCCACCGCCTCGGTGGGCCGCAGCATGTCGAAGCGCGCCTCGAACTCGTCGACGTTGGTGGCCTCGCCGAAGGCGACGCTGAGCACCCCCTGGGCCGGGTCCTCGGTGCGTGGCGGGCCAAAGCGGCCCACCGAGGGGCCGCCGTCCGGGTCCGCCTCCACCGCCACCTCGAAGCCGCTGCGCTCGGCGAGGCGGCGCAGGAGCTGGAGGTCGGTGCCGCGCTGCAGGGTCACCGCCTCGGCGGCGTCCGGCGTGCGGCCGGTGTCGGTGACGTCCTCGCTGAAGCCGTGCTCGCCGAAGACGGCGCGGGCGACGTCGGCGTCGGAGGTATCGGGCCAGGGGCGCACCTTCTCCTCCAGCGTCATCAGCACGGAGGGGTCGAGCGCCACCACGTCGAGGAACGAGCGGCCCGGCTGGTTGCCGAAGCGCACCTGGCTCTCCACCACGTAGGCCTCCACCAGCTTCTCGCGCAGGGCCGGACCGACGGCGACGGTGAGGTCGAGGCGGGTGAGGCGCGGGAACGCGTCGTCGTCGAGCAGCGTCCAGCCGCCCCCGTCGGGGGCCACCCCCACCGCCAGGCGCAGGCGCAGGATGTCGGCGAGCTCGGCGTTCTGCTCGACGTCGATGCGGCGCACCGCGTCCACCAGCTCGGGGGCGGCGGGCTCGCCGTCGACGCGCAGGACCCAGGAGATGGCGGTCACGGCTTCTCCTCCTCCCGCGGCGGCGGCACGGCGATCACCCGGCCGGCCTCGGCGGTGAGGTCGTCGGGCCACACGGCGAGGTTGGCGTCGGCGATGCGCCAGAACCGCTCCGGGTCGCGGTAGTGGTGGTGGGCCACGTGGTCCAGCCGCTCGCCGCCGGCGACCTCGTGCCCGAGGCGGGCCGGAGCCGACGGGATCTCGCGGATGCCCTTGTAGCGCACCGGCCGGCCGTGGCGGTCCACGGTCTCGTGCTCCGGCACCTTCTCGTAGCGGCTGCCCTTGAAGAACATGGCGGCTACTCCGGCAGCAGCGCCCGGGTGCGGGTGGTGTCCCCGCCCGGGCTGTAGCGGCCGGCCAGCGTCTCCTTGTTGCGCTGGTAGGCCAGGTAGGCGTCGCGGCCGAGGCTGGTGGCGGCCAGCTCGATGTAGGTCAGCACCCGCAGGCCCAGCTCGACCTTGGCGCGGATCGGGTTCAAGGCGGTGTCGAAGGCCTCCTCGGTGACGGAGAAGTTGGTGAGCATCACCGGCACCACCCGGGAGCGGCCCCACACCAGCAGCACCAGGGGCAGCTCCTCGGGGCTCACCTGCACCTCGCCCTCGCCGGCGAGCTGCTCGTTCTCCTGCACCCGGGCGGCGGGCGGGTAGAGCATCATCTCGAGGGCGGCCAGCGCCGGGTATAGGCCGTGCTCCACCGTGTCCTGGTGGGCGTCGGGATCGGCGAGGTGGTCGGTGGCGTCGAGAGCCATGGTGAGGTTGATCGACTCCACCGGCGGGCCGGGCGCGCGCAGCACGTCCTCCTTGGCGCCGCCGCTCCCCCCCGGCTCCTGGGGCGCGGCGCGACGGGCGAGGGTGCGGCGCACCTGGTCCGGGTTGTACTGGAAGAGGATGAGCTGCGGCTGGGTCCCCGGAGTGTGGGACCCGTACACCGCCAGCGCCCCCTTGAGCAGCTTCGGCCGGCCGGGAAACTCGGAGGCCATCAGGTGTCCCCTTCGGCGGCGAGCACGCGGCGCGCCTCCTCGGCGTACCGGCCGGTGCCGGTGGCGACGGCGCGGAAGGCCGCCTCCGCTTCGGCGCGGCGGCCGAGGGCGCCGAGGGCGGCGGCGCGGTAGTAGGCCGCCCGGGCGGAGGCGACGCCGAGACGGCCGCCGCCCGCCCCGGCCGGGCCGGCTTCGGCACCGGGGGCGAAGCAGGCGTCGAGGCAGGCGTCGAGATCGGCCAGAGCCGCCGCCGGCTCGTCCCGCGACAGCGCCAGCACCGCCCGGTCGAGGCGCGCCCGGTGGTGCCCGGGGTCCGCCTCCAGGCAGCGGTCGAGCTCGTGGCGGGCGGCGGCGGTCTCGCCGCGGGCGAGGCGCACCAGGGCCAGGTGGTGGCGCGCCTCCGCATCGAGGGGGGCGAGCGCCACCGCCCGCTCCAGCGCCTCGGCG
>DATACC010000254.1:0-4468 GCA_036259255.1 Thermoanaerobaculia bacterium
CCGGTCGCAGAACCGGCGCGTGGCGCTGGTGGTGCTCGAGTAGGTTGGAGTAGGGAGCCCGGGCCGGCAAGGCCGCCGCCGTCGCTGGGCGGCGGCAGGCGGCCTTGCCGGCCCGGGCTCCCTACTCCAACCTACTCGAGCACCACCAGCGCCACGCGCCGGTTCTGCGACCGGCCCTGGCGGCTGGAGTTGTCCGCCGTCGGCGAGGACTCGCCGTAGGAGATGACGTTCATCCGATGCAGCGGGAACTGGTGCTGGCGGGAGAGGTAGTTGCGCACCGCCTCGGCGCGCTCGAGACCCAGCCGCTCGTTGTAGGCCTCCGACCCGGTGGCGTCGGTGTGGCCCTGGATCTCCACGAAGACGCCGCGGTTCTCCTGCTTGAGCTGCTCGGCGAAGCGGTCGAGGGCGGCGCGGGCCTCCGGCGAGAGGTTGGAGCTCTCCACGCCGAAGCGCACGTCCTGGTCGGTGAGGACCACCTCGTAGAGGAGCTTGCCCTGGGCGAGCTGCCCGGCCTCCTGGGCGCGCTCCAGCGCCTGGCGCGCCGTGGCCGAGGCCTGCTGCGCCTCCTGGGCGGTCTGGGTGATGCGGCGGTCGTGCTCCGACAGGCGGCCCTGCGCCTGCTCCACCTGCTCTTCGACGTCGTCCACGCGCTCGTTGATCACCTGGGTCTCGCCCGCGACGTACTCGCGGGTGTACTTCTTGGTGGCGCAGCCGCCCGCCGCCAGGGCGACGACGACCAGCGCAATCAGGAAACGAACCTTCATCTCACGGTCCTCCTTGTTCGGTCGTGGAACGGGCCGCTGTCGGCGGCCCACCTACGTAGCCGGGCCGGTGGTACACCTCCGCCCGGCCGGCGACGTCCACGTCTACCCGCACCGAGCGCGGGACCCGGGGGCCCGGCGCCGTCGGGAAGAACAGGACGTACTGACTGCGTAGCTCGCGGACCAGGTCCGCCACGGCAGATTCGATGTCACGGGGGTGACGCACCGGATAGTACCGGCCGCCGGTCTCGCTCGCAAGGCGGCGCAGCAGGTGGCCCCAGGTGGCGGCGGGCGCCTGCTCCGGAGTCGACACCGAGCCGATCCGGTCCCGCCCCAGCCCGAGCACGTAGACCGGCACGCTGGACTGGCGAACCATGGCCCGCGCCGCCTCCGGCGCCACGGTGCTGGCGTTGTCGACGCCGTCGGTCACCAGCACCACCGCCCGCTTGCCGCGCCGCGCCGCCTCGCCGATCTCCGGGATGCGGCTCACCGCGTCGTGGAGTGCCGTGGTGCCGTAGCCCTCCCACAGGGCCATCGCCTCGGCGAGCACACCGGTGTCGGTGGTGAACGGCACGTCCACCGACAGGCGCCCGCCGGCGAAGGTGGCCAGCGCGAGCTCGTCGCCGGCTCGCGCCTGGCCGAGCACGTAGGCGAGGGCGCGCCGGCTCGCCTCGAGCTTGCCGCCGTTGGCCATGCTGCCCGACAGATCCTGCAGCAGCACCAGCGACAGCGGCGCGTCGCCGCCGGCCTCGAAGTCCGCCGGCGTCACCCGCTCGCCATCGATCCACAGCCGGAAGTCCGAGCGCTCGAGATCGGTGACATAGCCGCCCGGCCGCCGCACCACCACCGGCACCAGCACCCAGGCGACGTGGGCGGTGCCGGCGAACTCGCCCACCGGCCCGGTCGGCTCGGCCGGGGGCTGCTGCGCCACGGCGGGCGGGGCCTGCGCCACCGGCGCCGGGCCCTGGGCCAGGGCGGCACCTGCGGGACCCGTCAGGATCGCGAGGAGGGCGAGGGCAAGAATGCTGGGATATCGAGACATGACCATGATTCTCTCGGTTTGGCGGAGAGCAGCAATTCCCGCGCCAGTGGCTTCATTCTCTCTGCTAGCCTTGCGGCATGAGCGAACCGACCCTGAGCAAGATCAACATCCGCAATCTCTCGATCAAGTGCGGCAACTGCGACACCTACCAGACCCTCTCCGGCTACTCCCGCCGGGAGGACTGGAACGTCTATACCTACGAGTGCGAGAACGACGTGTGCGATCCCGAGGTGACGCGCACCTATCTCGAGGTCCCCGTCGACCTCGACGAGTTCGCCAATCGCGACCCGGAGTGGCGCGGCGGCAAGCGCCACGCGGGGGCCGACGCGTAGAGAGGACCCCGCCCGGCGGGGCCTCGCCGGAGCGGACGCCGCCAGCGGCCCGAGATTTGCTAGCATCCGGGCACTCGAGCGCCGCTTTCGGCGGCGCCTCCGCCTCGACCCAGTCTCTTCAATTCTCAGGGGGAACGATGAGCACCATCGTCCACATCGTGGGCACCGGGACGATCGGCGAGCCGCTGATCGGCCTGTTCACCGACTTCCGCGACCGCTTCGGCATCGACGAGGTCACCTTTCACAAGCGCACGCCGCTCGCCACCGACCGCGCCAAGCTGAACCACCTGATGGAGCGCGGCGCCCGCCTCGCCGTGGACGCCGACGTGCGCGAGGAGTTCGAGCGGCTGGGCCACAAGGTGAGCTACGACGGCCGCGAAGCCCTCGAGCGGGCCACGGTGGTGATCGACTGCACGCCCGCCGGCAACCAGAACAAGCAGGAGGTCTACGAGCAGCTCTCCGGCCCCAAGGGGTTCATCGCCCAGGGCTCCGAGGAGGGCTTCGGCAAGCCCTACGCCCGCGGCGTCAACGACGAGGCCCTGGTCCCCGGCGAGGACCGGTTCCTGCAGGTCGTCTCCTGCAACACCCACAACATCACCACCCTCATCAAGACGCTGGCCCACGACGGGCAGGACTTCCGCTTGCAGCGCGGCACCTTCGTCTGCATGCGGCGGGCGAACGACATCACCCAGGTCTCCGGCTACGTGCCGGCCCCCAACGTCGGCAAGCACGAGGACGACGAGTTCGGCACCCACCACGCCAAGGACGCCCACCGCGTGTTCGCCACCATGGGCGCCGACCTCGACCTGTTCTCGAGCGCGGTGAAGCTCAACACCCAATACATGCACTCGATCTGGTTCGACCTCCACCTCGACCACGACATCACCCGCGACGAGGTCGAGCAGCGCCTGCGCGACAACGCGCGGGTGGCGGTGACCGACAAGCGCTACGCCAACCTCATTTTCAGCTTCGGCCGCGACCACGGCTACTACGGGCGCATCCTGTCGCAGACGGTGGTGGTGCTGCCGACGCTGCTGGTGCGCCGCCAGCGCCAGATCGTCGGCTTCTGCTTCACCCCCCAGGACGGCAACTCGCTGCTGTCGTCGATGGCCGCCGCCCTGTGGCTGATCGATCCCGATCCGGAGAGCCTGCAGACCCGCCTCAAGTCCGTGCGCCGCTGGCTCTACCGGGAGGTCTGAGTCGCCCCTGCCCCGCACCCCGGAGAGCCCTTGACCCCGGAGACGTCGATCTCGGAGACGCCGTGAAGCCGGAGACGCTGCGGCTCGGCGACGTGCACCTGGAGGGGGCGTCGCGGGCCGGCACTGAGTCGTGGTTCCGGGTGCACCCCTCCGGGGTCGCCTTCGACGTCGGCCGCGGCGCCCTGCAGCTCGCCGGCTCGCGGGAGCTGTTCGTCACCCACGGGCACCTCGACCACGTGCTCGGGGTGCCCTACGTCCTTTCGCAGCGCACGCTGCACCAGATGCAGGGCACCCGCGTCTTCTGCCCCGCGGAGACGCGCGGCGCCCTGGCCGACTTCATCGCGGCCGCGGCCCGCCTGGAGGAGGCCGAGTACCGCTTCGAGCTCACCGGTCTCGCTCCCGGGGACACGGTGGAGCTCGGCCGCGACCTGGCGGTGGAGGCCTTCCGCACCGACCACGTGGTGCCGAGCCTCGGCTACCACCTGGTGCGCCGCCGCCGCCGCCTGCGGGCCGACTTCCGCGACCTGACCGGCCCGGAGATCGCCCACCGCCGGGCCGCCGGCGAGGACCTGCTGGAGAGCGTCGAGGAGCTGGCCCTGACCTACTGCGGCGACACCGGCCCCGGCGTCTTCGAGCTCGAGCCCCGGGTCTTCACCACCCGCGCCCTGGTCATCGAGTGCACCTTCCTCGGCGACGACCTGCGGGAGAAGGGCACCCGCTACAAGCACCTCCACGTGGAGGACCTCGCGGCCCACGCCGACCGCTTCGACAACCAGCACCTGGTGCTGGTCCACCTGTCGCGCCGCCACCGCCCGAGCGAGCTGCTCGCCGCCGCCGAGGCCCGCATGCCGCGCCTGGCCGGGCGCATTCACGTGTTGACCGGGGAGGGGCAGTGAGCGACGACCGCAGGGGCAAGGGGCGGCCGCCGGGGAAGGGCGGGCCGCCGGGGAAGGGCAGGCCCCCCGGCAAGAGCGGCCCGCCGGGGAGAGGAGGACCCCCCGGGAAGAGCGGCCCGCCCGGGAGAAGCGGACCGCCCGGGAAGAGCGGGCCGCCGAGCAAGGGGCGCCCGCCGGGCGGAGGGCGCCCGCCCGGCGACGATCGCTCGCCGGCGAGGGGAGGCTCGTTCGCCCCGGG
>DATACC010000255.1:0-2867 GCA_036259255.1 Thermoanaerobaculia bacterium
GGCAGGTGGAGACGATGGCCTGGCTCCCCGGCGCCGCGGCTAGCGCGGGAGCGGGCCCGGAGACCGCCGGGACCCGCGGCGCCGGTGCCGCTCGCCTCACCGCCGTCGAGTTGGTGAGTCCCGCCGGGCTGGTGCTCGCCACCGAGGAGGGCCAGGTGGAGACGCGCAGCGGCCGGGACGCGCGCCAGCGTCCCAACGCCGACCCGGAGCACGGCTACCACGTGAGCTCCTGGACGGTCGCGGTGCCCGCCGGCGCGCCGGCGACGGCCCCCTACTTCCTCGAGCGTCCCCTCGACGGCGCCCTCTACGATTGGAGCGGTGCGCCGCCGGAGGTGCGCGGCGAGCCGTTCGGCCCGCCGCCCGTGGCCGCCCGCTTCCACGTCGAGGTGGCTGGCGTGCCGCTGACCCTGGAGCGCGAGGTCACCTGGCGCTTCCGCGACCAGGCCCTCGGCGAGGTGCGCGAGCCGCTGCGGGTGGTGCCGCCGGTGACGGTGGCCCTGACCCCGGATCTGCTGGTATGGCCCACCGATCGGCAGGCGCCGCGCCGGCTGACGGTGGCCCTGGCCTCCCACGCCCGCCAGCCGCTGGCCGGCCGCCTGGAGGTGGCGGTTCCGCCGGGCTGGCCGGCGGTGGCGCCGGTGCCTTTCGAGCTGGCGCCGGGCGGCACCGCCGAGCGGGCCCTGGAGGTGGCGGCGCCGGCCGGCCTCGCCCCCGGCGAGCACCGGGTGGAGGTGGCGGCGGTGGTGGGGACGGCGCGCTACGCGGCGGACTTCCCGCAGGTGGCCGGTCCCCACATCCGCACCACGCCGTACCCGGAACCGGCGCAGGCGCGGGTGGCGGCGCTCGATCTCGCGCTGCCACCGCTCTCCCGCGTCGGCTACGTGCGGGGCGCCTCGGACCGGGTGCCGGAGGCGCTGCTCGAGGTGGGCGTGCCGCTCGTGTTGCTCGCAGCGGAGGACCTGGCGTCCGGCGACCTCGACCGCTTCGATGCCGTCGTCGTCGGCAGCCGCGCCTACGAGACGGACCCGGCCCTCGCCGAGGCCAACGAGCGCCTGCTCGACTACGCGCGACGCGGCGGGCTGCTGATCGTCCAGTACCAGCAGTACGCCTTCGTCGAGGGCGGCTTCGCGCCGCTACCCCTCGAGATCGGCCGCCCCCACGGGAGGATCACCGACGAGGCGGCGCCGGTGCGCCTGCTCGCGCCGGAGCACCCGTTGTTCCACCTGCCCAACGAGCTCGGCCCGGCCGACTGGCAGGGGTGGGTGCAGGAGCGCGCGCTCTACATGCCGGCCACCTTCGATTCGGCCTATCTGCCGCTGCTGGCGATGCGCGACCCGGACCAGCCGGAGCAGCTCGGCGCCGTGCTGGTGGCGCCGCTCGGCGAGGGCACCTACGTCTACACCGGCCTCGCCTTCTTCCGCCAGCTCCCGGCCGGCGTGCCGGGCGCCTACCGGCTGTTCGCCAACCTGCTGGCGCTGGGCGGCCGCGGCGACTGATCGCGGCGTCGCGGTGGCGGGGCCGGTAGACTGCCCTGCAGATGCGCATCCTGATCGTCGAGGACCGCGAGTCGCTGCGCCGCATGCTGGAGCGGGCGCTGGCCGGCGAGGGCTACGCGGTGGAGACCGCCGCCGACGGCGAGGTGGGCCGCGCCCGGGCGGGGGCCGGGGGCTTCGACCTGGTGCTCACCGACCTCAAGCTCCCCGGCGCTTCGGGCCTGGAGGTGCTCGCCGCCAGCCGGGCCGCCCAGCCGGCCACCCCGGTGATCGTGCTCACCGGCTACGGCACCGTGGCCGCCGCCGTCGAGGCGATGAAGCTCGGCGCCTTCGACTTCCTCGAGAAGCCGGTCGAGCTCGACGACCTGTTCCGGCTCGTTGCCCAGGCCACCGCCCGCACCGGCGCCGGCGACGCCTGCCTCGAGGTGCCGGGCGCGCCGCCGATCCTCGGCCGCCACCCGGTGCTGCGCGCCGCCACCCGGCTGCTCGAGCGGGTGGCACCCACCGAGAGCACGGTGCTGCTGACTGGCCCCTCGGGCACCGGCAAGGAGCTCTTCGCCCGCGCCCTCCACGGCCTCTCGGCGCGCCGCGGCGGCCCGTTCGTGGCGGTCAACTGCGCGGCCATTCCGGAGGCGCTGATGGAGAACGAGCTGTTCGGCCACGAGCGGGGCGCCTTCACCGGCGCCGACCGCCGCCAGCCGGGCCGCTTCGAGGCCGCCGCCGGCGGCACCCTGTTCCTCGACGAGGTGGGCGAGCTGGCGCCGGGGGTGCAGGGCAAGGTGTTGCGGGTGCTCGAGGAGCGCACCTTCGAGCGCGTCGGCGGCGGCCGCACCCAGCGCGCCGAGGTGCGCCTGGTGGCGGCCACCAACCGGCCGCTCGACGCGATGGTGGGCGAGGGGTCCTTCCGCTCCGATCTCTTCTACCGCCTCAACGTCTTCCCCATCGCCCTGCCGCCGCTGGCCGAGCGCGCCTCCGACGTGCCGCTGCTGGCCCGCCACCTGGTGAGCGCCATCGCCGCGTCCCACGGCCTGGAGCCGCCGCGACTGGCCGCCGACGCCCTGGAGCTGCTGGCGGCCCAGCCGTGGCCGGGCAACGTGCGCGAGCTGCGCAACGTGCTGGAGCGCGCCACCATCCTGGCCGAGGGCGGCACCCTGCGCGCCGCCGACCTCCGGCCCCTGCTGGGCCGTCCGGGCACCGACGAGCGCGAGGAGGTCCGCCGCGCCCTGGTCGAGTCCGACGGCGACAAGCACCGGGCGGCGGCACTGCTCGGGGTGAGCTACCGCACGCTGCAGCGCAAGGTGAAGGAGCACGACCTGGAGGGGGTGCCGCGGTACCGCATGTAGGGTGTGGGGGGTGGCCCGGGGCGGGGGGGGG
>DATACC010000256.1:0-1576 GCA_036259255.1 Thermoanaerobaculia bacterium
GGCGCGCCGGGCCTTCGAGCGCCGCGGCTACGACCTCGTCCTCTGCGACATCCTGATGCCGGACGGCAATGGCCTCGACCTGCTCAAGGAGATCAAGGGGGCGAACGGCAACACCGCGGTGATCATGATGACCGCCTACACCTCCACCCGCTCCGCCATCGAGGCGATGAAGGCCGGCGCCTACGACTACGTGTCGAAGCCCTTCGACGTCGAGGAGCTCAAGGTGGTGGTGGAGCGGGCCCTCGAGCAGGCGGAGCTGGAGAACGAGAACCTGTACCTGCGCCAGGTCCTCGAGCAGCGCTACACCTTCGCCAACATCATCGGCAAGAGCCGCCGCATGCAGGAGGTGTTCGCGCTGGTCGAGCGGGTGGCGCGCACCAGCTCGACGGTGCTGATCCACGGCGAGAGCGGCACCGGCAAGGAGCTGATCGCCCGCGCCATCCACTTCGCCGGGCCGCGGGCGGGCAAGCGGTTCCTGTCGGTCAACTGCGGCGCCATGCCGGAGAACCTGCTCGAGAGCGAGCTGTTCGGCCACGAGCGGGGAGCCTTCACCGGCGCGGTCAAGGAGAAGCTGGGGCTGTTCCAGGCCGCCGACGGCGGCACTCTGTTCCTCGACGAGATCGGCGAGATGACCCCCACCATGCAGGTCAAGCTCCTGCGCGCGCTGCAGGAGAAGGTGGTGCGCAAGGTGGGGGGGACGGCGGAGGAGCCGGTGGACGTGCGGATCATCGCCGCCACCAACCAGGACCTGTCGGCGCTGATCGAGGCCGGCGAGTTTCGCGAGGACCTCTACTACCGCATCAACGTGATTCCGGTGGACCTGCCGCCGCTTCGCGACCGCCGGGAGGACATCCCGCTGCTGGTGGACTTCTTCCTCGACAAGTACGGCCGCGAGATGGGGGTGGAGCCGAAGCGGGTCACCGCCGAGGCGATGCGGGCGCTGGAGAGCTACTCCTGGCCGGGCAACGTGCGCGAGCTCGAGAACGTGGTGGAGCGCGCCCTGGCGCTGGCCACCGGCCCCAACCTCGCGCGCGAGGACCTGCCGGCCAGCGTCCTCACCTCCGGCCGCCGGGGGCTCACCGGCGAGATGGAGCTGCCGGACGACGGTCTCGACCTCGAGGGTTACCTGGACGACGTGCGCAGCCGGCTGATGCAGCAGGCTCTCGACCGCTGCGACGGCGTCCAGACCCGCGCCGCCGAGCTGCTCGGCATGAGCTTCCGCAGCTTCCGCTACTACGCCAAGAAGGCCGGCCTGACCGGCGGCGAATGAGCGTGCCGCGCCGCCGCGCCGCCGCCGGCGTCGCCCTGCTGCTGGCCGCCTGGGCGGTGGCGGGCCTCGGCCTCGAGGCGGCCGGCTTCCGGCAGCGCCTGGCCCGGCCCGACTCCGGGCTGCGCCTCGACTCGCCCCACGTGCAGGCCCTCCGCCAGCTCGCCGCCGAGGCGGCGCCCCACCTGAGCGCCGACGCCCTGGTGGCCCTCGCCGCGCCGGGGCAGCGGTCGGACAGCGAGTTCTTCCTGTCGCTGTGGATGGCCTACCTGCTGCCGGGCCAGCGGGTGGTCCCGCGGCACCGGCCGG
>DATACC010000257.1:0-21761 GCA_036259255.1 Thermoanaerobaculia bacterium
GCACGCCGCCGCCCGGCGGCGGGCTCGCTGCCGCCCGGCCGCGAAGCTCGGCAGCCGGGGTCTCGGGGGGAGCGGCCGGTGGCTCCGGCCCCCGCTCCGGCTCCGGCTCCTTCCCGGCCGCCCCCCGCGGCGCGGAGCCGCCCCCCGGCAGCAGCACCGCGGCGAGGGCGAGGGCGAGGGGCAGCAGCTCTCCCGCGGTGGTCCAGCCGCCCAGGGGCCAACCCGTCGCCAGCACCACCACCAGCCCCACGCCGGCCGCCACCGCGCTGGCCAGCCGCCGCAGGCGGCGGTGCTCCAGGGGATCGCGCCGCGCCTGCCACCATGCCTCGACCCCGAGCGCCGCCAGCATCGCCACCGCCAGCGCCCACCACAGGCTGAGCCGCTTCAAGAGCGACTCCTTGAGCAGCGGCACCAGGCCGAACGGTTTCGACACCACCGGCAGGTGGATCGAGACGAGCAGGCCCATCAGGCCGACGGCGAGCAGGACCGTGGCGAGGCGCCGGTGACGCCGCCGGTGGAAGGCGAGGCCGGCGAGCAGCAAGGCGGCGGAGCCCATGGCGCCTCCCGACAGCTCGCTGAAGTTCTCCGGACCGTGCCAGGTGCCCGCCAGCGGATCGCCCAGCGCCAGCGGCGAGAAGGTCGGCCGCAGGCGCTCGAGGGACGCGGCCACCGACTCCTCCTCCACCACCGTGCCGCCGGCGCGCCGCTTCACCCATTCGTGGGAGACCACCAGGTTCTCGACGAACGGCAGCAGCAACGGCGCCGCCAGCAGCAGCGAGAGCAGGGCGCCGACGATGCCCCAGCCGACCACCCGCGACGGCCGCCCCGCCGCCGCCGGCCTGTCCAGCGCCGACCTGGCGCCCCTCCCGTCCCCGCCATCACCACCCGCCCCCCGCCGACCGATCCACAGCGTCCCGGCGAGGAGCAGCAGGCCGAAGAGGACCGCGTGGAGCAGGGTCTCCGGGTGCCCGGCGGCGAGACCCGCGGCGCCGGCGACCGCCAAGGCCGCGGCGCTGCGGCGTCCGGGGTGACCGGCCAGGGCGAGCAGGGCGAGCACGATCCACGGCGTGGTGGCCGCCACCAGCGTGTGGGGATGGAGCCGCCAGACCTGCAGGAAGCCGGCGCCGGTCCACGCCGCCGCCGCCACCAGCGCCGCCAACTCGCCGGTGCCGAGGCGGCGCGCGAGCAGGAACATGCCCCACGCCGCCAGCAGCAGGCGCGCCGCCTGCGAGAAGGTGACGGCGCGAAACGGCGTCAGCAGGCGGGCCAGCGCCTCGGTGGGGAAGAGCACCGCCGATTGGCCGTTGGCGAGCAGCGCCGCGCCACCGCCCTGGGACGGATTGAACAGCAGGTCGCGTCGCGCCGCCTCGCGCCACGGCAGGAACTGGGTGGCGGCGTCGAGCAGCAGCGGGTTGACGGACTCGGAGACACGCGCCACCTCGGCCGTGCGGTTGGCCTCCGCCCACGGCGAGACGCCGGCGAGCAGCGGCGTCGGCGACAGGGTCCGGCCCGGCAGGAATCCCTCGGCGGTGTAGGCCAGGGGAAGCAGCGCCAGCAGCAGCGCCGCCGCCGGCGAGACCCGCGCCAGCGGCCGGCCGGCGGCCAGCGCCAGCATGGCTGCCAGCGCCAGGTAGAGGAGGATCAGGAGGATGAGGGCCATCGGGGGCCGCCGTCAGCGCGCAGGTCCGGTGCCGGCGCCGCGCCGGGGCCGGCCCGGCGCCGGTGGGGATCCCGCGCCGGCGCTAGCGCCAGGCGGGCGCTCGCTTGTGCTCCAGCACGTGGGCGATGCCGTGGCGGCAGTCGGCGGTGGCGCGGGCGGCGGCGTTGACCTCGGCGGCCTGCTCCAGGGCGGCGTCCAGCGGCTGGCCGAGGACATCGAGGAGCAGCCGCTTGGTGGCGGCGATCGACTGAGAGCTGCCGTTGGCGAGTACCGCCTCCGCCAGCTCGCGACCGGCGGCCGCCAGGGCGTCGCGCGGCACCACCCGGTTGACGAGGCCGATCTCCCGCGCCTCCGCGGCACCCAGGAAGCGCGGATAGAGCAGCACCTCGCGCAGGTCGGCGCCGCGCAGGCGCAGCGGCAGGAAGGTGGCGACCAGCGCCGCCACGAAGCCGATGCGCACCTCGCTGTAGAGGAAGCGGGAGTCCTCGGCCGCGACCACGAAGTCGCAGGCTGTCGCCAGGCCGCAGCCGCCGGCGACGCAAGCGCCGTGGACCAGCGCCAGGGTCAGGGCCTCCTGGCGCAGCACGGATTCGAACAGCGCCCGCAGGCGCTCCGAGTCGCGGCGGTTCTCCTCCGCTCCGGCGTCGCGCAGCGATTCCAGGTGCTGGAGGTCCGCCCCGGCCGAGAAGTTCTTCCCCTGTCCGGAGAGCAGCACCGCCCGCACGCCGTCGTCGAGCCACGGCCGGTGGTAGAGCGTCGTGAGCTCCTCGATCATCGCCGGGGCCAGGGCGTTGGCCCGCTCGGGCGCCGCCAGCTCGACGAACAGCAGGTCGCCCTCGCGGCGCACGGCCAGCGTCTGGTAGTCCGGCAGCGTCTCGGATCCCGCCATCCACCTCGTCGGCTCGCGGTCCGTCGCCTCGCTCGCCGGCTCGGAGTTCGGCAGCTCGTGACTCACCGGCCCGCTCTCCGGCTGTCGGTCCGGCGCACCAGCTCCTCGGGCACGTCGACCTCCATCTCGAGCAACCCCTGGGCGTGGGTCTTGCCCTGGGCGTCGGTCTTCAGGCTCTCGGTGCCGCCGCCGCCGAGGGAGTCGTGGAGGATGAAGTTGAAGGCGTCGAGGTTGGCCACCTCGAAGCGCTCCACCTCGCCGCGGCAGACGTGCTCGAAGTGGGCCTTCACCCGCTCCGGCGTCACCTGGTCGGCGAGCAGGCGGTAGAGCTCCGGGGAGTCGGCGATCAGCCCGACGTTGCTGGCGTCCCCCTTGTCGCCCGAGCGGGCGATGGCGACGCGGTGGAGCGGCACCCTCATGCCAGCCTCCCCTCGCGGTTGCGGCCGAGGATCGCCGCCGCGGCTCCGGTGCCGGCGAGCAGGGCGGCCAGCGCCAGGGCGGTGCCGGGCGCGGTGAGGCTTGGAGCGAGGCCGGCGAGGCCCGGCGCCACCGCCCGCAGGCCGAGCTCGAAGGTCTCGCGGTGGGCGAGGAGCAGCGCCGCGTAGGAGGCGAAGGCGGCGGCCAACCCGGAGAGCACCACGGCGGCCACCGCGCCGCGCCGCCAGCCGCGCCCCCACCGGCGGCCCAGGGCACCACGCAGCAGCGCCGCGTGGAGCGCCGCGGCGGCCAGCGCCCAGAGCAGGAACACCAGCCGGTTGGCCAGTGCGCTGGTCAGGAAGCCGACCAGCAGCACCGGCGCGAGGCCCGCCGCCAGCGGCAGGTACCAGGCGACCAGGAGCGGGCGAGGCACGGCGGCCGTCACGCCTCCTCCACCGACACGTCCAGGCGCTCCTCCACCTCCTCGCGGGCGAGCAGGGCCGGCCAGTAGGCGACCACCTCCTGGGCCTTCGGCCGGCCGCCGGCGAAGCCGGTGACGCCCGGCGGGCCGGAGGTCACCAGCGGCGCGATCTCCTTGCCGAAGCGGTTGACCTTGTCGCGGTCGGGGTCGCGCACGCCGAGGCGCAGCACCACCTCCGGCGGGTCGTCCGGCGCGGCGAAGACCCCGGGCAGCGTGGCGCCGAGGCCGACCAGCTCCTCGCAGCGCTGGTCCTCCGTGAAGGTGACGCCGGCGCGCTCCAGGCGCTTCCACACCAGCTCGGCGCAGAGCCGCGCCTTCTCCACCGCCCGGGGGCCGGACAGCGTGATCTGGCCGCTGGTCTTGAAGCCGGCCAGGTGGGAGGCGGAGATCTTCAGGAACGGGGTCTTGGGCCGGCCCTGGATGCCGCTCACCCGCACCCGGTCGGGGCCGTCGGGCTCCAGGCGAATGCTGGTGAAGTCCGCCACCACGTCGGGAGTGATGTACTCGCGCGGGTCGCCCATCTCGTAGAGGAGCTGCTCGGCCACCGTCTCCACCGTCACCATGCCGCCGGTGCCGGCGTGCTTGGTGACCACGAAGGTGCCGTCCTCGTGGGCCTCGACCAGCGGATAGCCGACGTTCCACAGGTCGGGCACCTCCCACCAGCGGCTGAAGTTGCCGCCGGTGCACTGGGGACCGCACTCCAGGATGTGGCCGGCGATGGTGCCCGCGGCCAGGCGGTCCCAGTCGTCCTCGGCCCAGCCGTGCTCGTGGATCAGCGGCGCCAGGGTGAGCGCCGTGTCGGTGACCCGGCCGCAGAGCACGATGTGGGCGCCCTGGTCGAGCGCCGAGACCACCGGACGGGCGCCCAGGTAGGCGTTGGCACTGGTCATGCGTTCGACCACGGGGTGGATGGGCTCGCCGGTGTCCATGTTCGCCAGCTCGTGGCCGGCCGCCACCAGCTCGCCGAGGCGCGGCAGCACGTCGTCGCCCTCGACGACGCCGACGCGCACGCCGTGGACGCCGAGCTCGCGGGCCACCTCGAAGATGCGCTCGCGGCAGGCGTGGGGGTTGAGCCCCCCGGCGTTGGACAGGATGCGCACGCCGCGCTCCCGGATCTCCGGCAGCACGCGGCGCACGAAGTCGATGAAGTCGGTGGCGTAGCCGAGGCGCGGGTCGCGCAGCTTCTGGCGCATCATGATCGACAGGGTCACCTCGGCGAGGTAGTCCATGCCGATGTAGTCGATGGGGCCGCCGCGCAGCAGCTCCACCGGAGCGTCCACGTTGTCGCCCCAGAAGCCCTGCCCGTTGCCGACGCGGATCGTTCGCATGCGGGCGAAGCGTAGCAGGCCGCAGCGCTAGAATCGAGCCGCGGCCGAGCGCACGAGATCACACCAACGAGAGAGAGAGGGAGAGAGACCATGGCCGACGACAAGAACCTGATCGCTGGACTCAACGAGGACCTCGGCTACGAGTACGCCGCCATCATCACCTACCGCACCTACGCCAGCCAGGTGCAGGGCCAGTGGCGCGTCGAGCTGCGCAACTTCTTCGAGCAGGAGATCCCCGACGAGATCGGCCACGCCCAGCTCCTGGCCGACAAGATCGTCGCCCTCGGCGGCGAGCCGGTGACCGTGGCCAAGCCGGTCAAGCCCGCCAGCTCGGCCAAGGAGATGCTGGAGAACGCCCTGGTCGACGAGGAGGCGACGATCGAGCGCTACGTGAAGCGCCGCAAGCTGGCCGAGGAGCTCGGCCACTACGGCTTGGCGGTGGACCTCGACGACCTGATCCGCGACGAGTCGAACCACCGCGACGAGATCCGCATGATCCTGCGCCGCTGGGACGCCTCCTAGGCGACGCGGCGCCGCGCGGCCGCGAGCGACGACGGATGGCGAGCAAGGGCAAGGGCTGGCGCACCGCGCGGGTGGACGGTTTCGAGGTGCTGGTGGGCAAGGGCGCCCGCGAGAACGACGAGCTCACCACCCGGGTGGCCGAGCCCCACGACCTGTGGCTCCACGCCGCTGGCTACGCCGGCAGCCACGTGGTGGTGCGGAATCCGCAAGAGCTCGCCGAGCTGCCGCGCGAGGTGGTGCAGCACGCGGCGGAGTTGGCGGCCTGGCACTCGAAGGCCAGGAACGCCCGCGGCAAGGTGGAGGTGCACGTGTGCCGTGCCGGCGACGTGCGCAAGCCGCGGGGCTGGCCCGCCGGGCAGGTGGAGCTGCGCCGCTGGGAATCGATCAAGGTCTATCCGAAGGACCCCGGCGGCGACGACGACAGGGAGACACCGTGAAGGAAGACGAGACGTGATGCTCTACGAGAAGCTCAACCCCGAGATGCGCCACATGGTCGACGTCTACGCCCAGCGGCTGGCCGACGTGCCGTGGCGCCAGTGCAGCGACGCCCTGGCCGAGGCGGCCCGGCCCTTCAACGACCAGTTCAGCGAGGAGGAGGCGCACCTGGCCGCCCGCGGCTTCGTCACCGCGGTGATCGAGCGCATCGGGACGCAGCCGGTGGCCGAGCTGGACCAGGCCCTCCTCTACCGCCTGAGCCTCGACCCCGAGCACCGCCAGCTCGCCCAGAGCTGGCTCGACGACCACCCGGAGCTCGGCGCCGCCGTCGAGCAGGAGATGGGCCCCTCCTAGACCTCCGGCGCGGGCATGGCGTCCTCGTCGCGCTGGGCAATCTGGATCAGGTTGCCGCAGGTGTCGTCGAGCACGGAGATGGTGACCGGCCCCATGGCGGTGGGCGGCATGCGGAAGACCACCCCGAGGCCGCTGAGGCGCGCGTGCTCCGCCTCCACGTCGTCGACGCCGAACGAGGTGAGCGGAATCCCGTCGGCGAAGAGGGCCTGCTGGAACGGAGCCACCGCGGGGTGGCCGGCGGGCTCGAGCAGCAGCTCGGGGCCCGCCGGGTCTTCGGGGGACACCACGGTGAGCCAGCGATAGCCGTCGCCCACGGGAACGTCGTGCTTCTTCACGAAACCGAGCACGTCGGTGTAGAAGGCGAGGGCCTTGTCCTGGTCGTCGACATAGACGCTGGTGACCACGAGTCTCATGCAGGGGCTCCTTGTTCGCTGGCGATGGTGGGCTCGGCTCCAGCGTACGGCACGGCGCCGGCCAGCCGCTCGGCGTACTCGGGCTCGACGCCGGCGTGGCTCGACCAGAACCCGCGCGGCTCGCGGCCGGCCAGCACGTCGGCGAGCACGCCGAGATGGGTGTGCCAGCCGGCGGCGGTGCCCTGCATGTCCTCCCGGCTGCGCAGGCGACGGTGAGTGAGCACCAGCAGCACCTCGTCGCCCCGCGGCTCGAGCTCGAACTCGACCTCCGAGGCCGCCGCGCCCTGGTTGCCCCAGGTGTAGCGCAACCGGCGGGGCGGTTCCCAGTGGGTGACGGTCTCCTGGGACGTCACACCCCCCTCCATGGAGCGGAAGCGCTCCGGCGGCGTCTTCTCGTGGGACAGGTCGGCGTGGTGGAAGCGCAACTCCAGCCGTCCACCCGCGCGCGGCTCCAGCTCGCCGCTGGCGAGCCAGCGCCCGCGCTTCGCGCCCTCCGTCAGGTAGGCCCACACCCGCTCCACCGGACCCGGCAGCAGGCGCTCGATGCGCAGGGTGCCCGGAGCCGGGCTGGTGCCGAGATCCTCGTTTCGCGTCGTCATGACTCGTTCGCTCCTTGTCCAGAGGTTGGCGGGTGCGGGGCCGGGGCCGTCGCGTCCTCCGCCCGCAGGATCGCTTCCAGGGTATCGAGGCGCGCCGCCCACAGCGCGCGGTGCTCCTCGATCCACCGCGCCGCCTCGTCCAGGGGTCGGGGGTCGAGGGCGAGGATGTGCTCGCGCCCCCGCCGCCGCCGCCGCACCAACCCGGCCCGCTCCAGCACCCGGATGTGCTTCGACACCGAGTTGAGGGAGATGGCGAACGGCACCGCCAGCGTCGTTACCCGGGCCGGGCCGCGGGCCAGGCGGTCGAGGATCGCGCGCCGGGTAGGATCGGCGAGGGCCTGCAGCGTGTGGTCGAGGCGGGGAGTGTCCGCGGCCGGCTTCATTTCATTCATCCTCACGGGTTAATATGCACCGCCTCGCTTCCGGTGTCAAGGGAGCCGTGGCGGCGATGGCGCGACGGCGAAACGCTGCGCCGGGTCTCGCCGTAGTGGCCCCCGCCGACGAGGAGCCGCGGCCGGTGGATGCACCCCGGCCTGGCGGCAACTCGCCGTAACTCCAGCCGCCAGGGCGCGTCTGGAGAGGTTGGCGCCCGGGCCTGTCGCCCGCGGCGCTCATTTCCTGGAGACTTTGCGATGATCCCGACCCTTCGGTGCCGTCTGCGGACGGCCCTGTTGCTCGCCGTCCTGGCGTTGCCCGCCGCCTTCCCCGCCACCGCCTTCGCCGCGGCTCCCCAGGCCGCCGCCGCGAAGCCGGCCGCGACCACCGACCCGGCCGCCGCCGACCTGCCGGCCCGGCTCGACGCGCTCTTCCGCGCCGCTTACCCCGCTGACGAGCCCGGCGCCACGGTGCTGGTGCGCCGCGGCGACGAGGTGCTGCTGCGCGCCGGCTACGGCATGGCGGACCTCGAGATGGGCGTGCCGATGGCGCCCGAGATGGTGCTGCGCATCGGCTCGATCACCAAGCAGTTCACCGCCGCCGCCGTGCTGCTGCTGGCCGCCGAGGGCCGGCTCGACCTGGCGGCGCCGATCTCGCACTACCTGCCGGACTTCACCGGCCCCGGAGCGGCGGTCACCGTCGAGCAGCTCATGACCCACGTCTCCGGCATCCCGAGCTACACCAGCCAGCCCGGGTTCCTCGACCGCAGCCGCCACGACGTGACGCCGGAGGAGAGGATCGCCGAGCTGCGCGATCTGCCCCTCGACTTCCCCACCGGCACCGAGTGGTCGTACAACAACTCCGCCTACTTCCTGCTCGGCGCACTGATCGAGAAGGTCTCGGGCACGAGCTGGGCGCAGTTCCTGGAAGCGCGCATCTTCGAGCCGCTGGGGCTGGAACACACGACCTACGGCGATACGCTGCGGATCATCCCGGGGCGGGTGGAGGGCTACCATCGCCCGGACCCGGACGGCGACTACGTGAACGCCCTGTTCCTGTCGATGACCCAGCCCTACGCCGCCGGCGCCCTGGTGTCGACGGTGGACGACCTCTCGCGCTGGACCCGTGCCCTGGCCGGCGACGAGCTGCTGCCCCGCGCCTGGCGCGAGCGCCTGTGGACCACCGCCCGGCTGGCCGACGGCCGCGCCACCAACTACGGATTCGGGTTCCAGATCAGCGACTACGCAGGCCACCGGGTGATCCACCACAACGGCGGCATCAACGGCTTCGTCAGCGATGCCCTGTGGGTGCCGGACGAGGACCTCTACGTGGTGGTGCTTTCGAACAACACGGGCAAGGGAGTGGGCGGCCCGTCGACCCAGGCGATGGCGCTGGCGCTGGGAAAGCCGATGGACGAGCGCCCGCGCATCGAGCTGCCGCCCGCGGCACTCGACGAGTACGTGGGGGTGTACGAGGTGAACGGCGACGCGGAGGATCTGCGCGTCGTGACCCGCGATGGCGGCCAGCTCTTCACCCAGCGCACGGGCGGCAGCAAGCTGCCGATCCATTTCTCCGCCGCCGACCGCTTCTACTACTCCGACGCCCTCGCCCACGGCCGCTTCCTGCGCGACGCCTCGGGCCGGGTGACCGGCATGGAACTGACCCCCAGCACCGGCCCCGACGACACCTCGGTCAAGACCGCCCGTCCGCTGCCCCAGCCACCGCGGAAGGCAGAGGTGGACCCGGCGGTCCTCGACGGCCTGGTCGGCCGCTACGAGATCCATCCCGGCTTCGTGCTCGAGATCTCCCGCGAGGGCGACGCCCTCTACGCCCAGGCCACCGGCCAGCCCCGCTTCCAAGTCTTCCCGGAGTCGGAGCAGCGCTGGTTCCTCGAGGTGGTCGACGCGGTGATCGAGTTCCAGAGGGGCGAGGACGGCGCAGCCGATTCGCTGGTGCTCCACCAGGGCGGCCAGGAGATCCCGGCGCAGCGGATCGACTGAACCGGCGCTCGCGAGAGCGACCGGCGGCGGACGACCGTGCCGTGTCCGCCGCCGGTTCCGCGGCCCCTAGTTGGAGTTCTTGTAGAGGTAGACCGTCCAGTTGGAGCTCGACGTCTCGACGAGCTGGAACACGTCGAGGTCGCCGTCGGCGTCGACGTCGATGATCTGCATGCTGTTGTTGATGCCCGGATACAGGGTGCTCGGCGGCCAGCCGACGCAGGCGGCGCCACCGCTGCGCGGCCAGCTGCCGAAGACTCCAGCAGGCTCCTGGAACCACTGGCGGTACCCCACGCACCCATAGGGACTGTTGTAGGACCAGACGAGGATCTGGTACTTGCCGGTACTGGAGTTCCACAGCACCTGGAACTGCACGTTGCCGTGACCGGTAGTCGACGTGTTGGTGATCACCGCCGCCGTGTACACCGAGCCGGCGGTGGTGGCGGCGGCGACGATCCGCTCCATCTCGGCCGTGCCAGTCGGCACCTCCTGCTCGTAGATGACCCCGTCCTCCGTCCAAACGACCTGCTCGGCGACGAGGGTGGTGGCGGGCACACTCAAGGCGCAAAGTACCGCGAGAAAAGCCTTCTTGGACATGGCTGGTCCTCCAGGGTTCGGTGGGTTCATCCGACGGTTCACTCGGCTGCGACAGGCTTCAGGACCGGCATCACCTCCTCCACGATGCAGCATGAAGCATTCTCGTTACTATTGTAGTGTCGCGAGGGCTCCTCTTGTGGACACTCCCCGGGGCCGCGGCCTGGCCCCTGGTCCGGCTGCTACGATGGGCGGGATGAAAGTCCGAGTCCTCGCCTTCGCGACCGCCGCCGAAGCCGTGGGGGCCGGTGAGCGGGAGGTGGAGCTGGTGGACGGGGCCACTCTCGCCGACCTACGCCGCGCTCTCGACGCCGCCTACCCCGCCCTGGTGCAGCTGTGGCCACGGCTGGCCGTCGCGGTGGACGGCCGGTTGGCGCCGGCCGCCGACGCACCGCTCGCCGAGGGGGCCGAGGTGGCCTTGCTGCCGCCGGTTTCCGGAGGCTCGGGAGCGAGGCCCGAGAAGAGCGGACTCGTGGAGGGGACGCTCGACGTGGCGGCGGTCACCGCCGCGGTGTCCGGCTCCGGGTGCGGCGCCGTGGTGACCTTCCTCGGCACGGTGCGCGACCAGCACCAGGGCCGGCCGGTGGACCGCCTGGTCTACAGCGCCTACCGCACCATGGCCGAGCGGGCGCTGGCGGGGATCGTCGCCGATCTCGAGGCGGAGCACGCGGGGCTCTCGGCGGCGATCGTGCACCGCGTGGGGGAGGTGCCCGTGGGCGAGGCGAGCGTGGTGATCGCCACCGCGTCGCCCCACCGCGCCGCCGCCTACGAGGCCAGTCGCACCGCCCTCGAGCGGCTCAAGCGCGAGGTGCCGATCTGGAAGCGGGAGCACTATGCCGACGGCGGCGCGGCCTGGCGCGAGGAGGAGCCGCTGACGCCCTCGCCGCCGGTCTCGGCGCCGTCCTAGCCAAGGCGAGCCGCCGCCGGGCGACGCCGTCGCGGGCGAGCCGGCCGGTATACTCCCGCGCGCCCGGTGACCCGGGCCAACATCCCCGATCGAGATTCGAGGAGACGCCGTGGGAGTGATCGAGTCCAAGCTGCAGAAAGACGACCGCTTCGCGCGCCGCGCCGAGCACTGGCGCGCGGCCACCGAGGCGCTCGCCGCCGAGGAGGCCGAGATCCGGCTGGGCGGCGGCGAGCGTGCCCAGGCCAAGCAGCGCGAGCGCGGCAAGCTCACCGCCCGCGAGCGGGTGGCGGCACTCACCGACGAGGGCACGCCGTTCCTGGAGCTCGGCCTGTGGGTGGCCCACGGCTTCTACGAGGAGTGGGGCGGCGCGCCGGCGGCCGGCGTGGTGGTCGGCATCGGGCGCATCAGCGGACGCGAGGCGGTGATCGTCGCCAACGACGCCACCGTGAAGGCGGGCGCCTGGTTCCCGCTCACCTGCAAGAAGGTGCTGCGCGCCCAGGAGATCGCGCTCGAGAACCGCCTGCCCATCGTCTACCTGGTCGATTCGGCCGGTGTCTTCCTGCCGATGCAGGACGAGATCTTCCCGGACAAGGAGCACTTCGGGCGCGCCTTCTACAACAACGCGCGATTGTCGGCCGAGGGCGTCTTCCAGATGGCCGCCATCCTCGGCTCCTGCGTGGCCGGCGGTGCCTACCTGCCGATCATGAGCGACGAGAGCCACATCGTGGAGGGCACCGGCTCCATCTTCCTCGCCGGCTCCCACCTGGTGAAGGCGGCCATCGGCGAGAACATCGACAACGAGGCCCTCGGCGGCGCCCTGGTGCAGGCCGACATCTCCGGCGTGGTCGACCACCGCCACCCGGACGAGGCCTCGTGCCTCGCCGCCATCCGCCGCCAGTTCGCCCAGCTCGCGCAAGGCGAGCGGGCGCCGTTCGCCCGGCGCGATCCGGAGCCGCCGCTCCATCCGCCCGAGGAGCTCTACGGCGTCGTACCGGTGGACCGCGGCCGGCCCTACGAGACCTCCGAGATCCTGGCCCGCCTCCTCGACGGCAGCGAGCTCGACGAGTTCAAGGCCACCTACGGCCAGACGCTGATCTGCGGCACCGGCTGGATCGGCGGCCAGGCCGTGGGCGTCGTCGCCAACCAGCGCGCCATCGAGGCGCAGAAGAAGGGGCTCGAGCCGGGCGAGCGGGAGCTGCAGATCGGCGGCGTCATCTACTCGGAGTCGGCGGACAAGGGCGCGCGCTTCGTCGAGCTGTGCAACCAGAAGAAGATTCCGCTGCTGTTCCTGCAGGACGTCACCGGCTTCATGGTCGGCAGCCGGGCCGAGCGCGGCGGCATCATCAAGGACGGCGCCAAGATGGTCAACGCGGTGGCCAACTCCACGGTGCCGAAGATCACCCTGTTCGTCGGCAACAGCTACGGCGCCGGCAACTACGCGATGTGCGGCAAGGCCTACGGCGCCCGCTTCCTCTACGCCTGGCCGTCGGCGTCGATCTCGGTGATGGGCGGCGAGCAGGCCTCCAAGACGCTGCTAGCCATCCAGCTCAAGAACCGCGGCGAGGACGTTTCCGACGAGGAGAAGCGCCAGCTCCTGAACGAGATCCAGGCCCGCTACGCCGCCGCCATGAACCCCCGCTACGCGGCGGCGCGCCTGTGGGTCGACGCCATCATCGACCCCGCCCACACCCGCGAGGTGCTGGCGAGGACGCTCGACCTGGTGGCCCACAACCCGCACGTGGCCGAGTTCCGCACCGGCGTGCTGCAGACGTAGGACGAGGGGTCCCATGGCGCCGCGGAGCCCCCAGCGCCCCGGGCTCCCAGGCTAAGATGGCCCCGCCGCACCGCGGCATCGACCCGAACCACCGACGAGGCCACCCCATGACCGATTCCTCCGGCGCCGGCCCGCTGCAGCCCGCCATCCGTGTGATCATGATGCCGAAGGACACCAACGCCCTGGGCACCATCTTCGGCGGCATCATCCTGTCCTACATCGACCAGGCCGGCGCCGTCGAGGCCACCCGCCACGCCAGCGGGCGCCTGGTGACCGTGGCGATGAACGAGGTGGAGTTCCACTCCCCGGTGTTCGTCGGCGACCTGGTGAGCTTCTACACCTCCACGGTGCGCCGCGGCCGCACCTCGGTGACCGTCAAGGTCACCGTCGACGCCCAGCGGCGCCACCACGGGCAGAGCATCGGCAGCGTCAAGGTGACGGAGGCGACCCTGGTCTACGTCCACGTCGACCAGGACAACCGCCCCCTGCCGCTCCCCGCCGGCTGATCGACGCCGGCCCCGCGCGGCGAGCGGCCCGGCACGGCGGTCCCCCTCGCCGCGCATGGGCGGAGATCACCGCTCCCGCGTTCGCGAGCCGACCCCAGGCCCGCCCCGGGGCAGGCTGCAGGGGCTCCGGCGTGTCCCGATCCGCTCCGCCGCCCGCACGGTTTGATCGGTGACCTCCGCCCCCCGCCTTTCCGCGCTGCTCGCCGCACCCCTCGCCGCCGCGCTGCGGCGGCCGGGCGCCTGGCTCGCCGCGTTCGCCGGCCTCACGGTGCTCGCCGCCGCGCTGCTGCCGGGCCTCGAGGTGCGGGTGGACGGCGAGTCGCTCCACCCGGCGGACCACCCGACCGTCGTCGCCTCCCGGCACGACCGCCAACGCTTCTACGAGCCGGAGCAGGTGGTGCTGCTGGCCACCGCCGGCCCGCAGGCCCCGTCGTGGACCAGTGCCCGCGGCATGGCGCGGCTCGCCCGGCTCCACCACGACCTGGAGCGGTTGCCGGAGACCGACAACCGGGCGGTGCGCTCCGCCTTCACGCTGCTCGTCCCCCCGAAGCCGGGGGCTCCGCTCGAGCTGCGCACCTACCTCGATCCGCTGCCGACGAGCGAGACGGCGGCCGCCGCGGTGGCCCGGCGCCTGCGCGCCGATCCCCTCGCCACCGGCCTGTTCCTCTCGGCCGACGGCCGCCACGCCGCCTTCTACCTGCCGTTGGTCCCACGGGACCGGCAGGCGCTCCAGCGCCACGAGCAGCTCACCGAGCTCGAGCGGCGTCTGCCGGCCCTCGCCCCGCCGGGCACCGTCCTCTCCCTTCTCGGCCCGGCGGTGGCCGAAGCGCGGCTCGGTGAGCGGGTGCTGGCGGATCTCGCCCGGCTGGTGCCGGTGATGGTGGTGGTGATGGCCCTCGTGCTGGCCTTCGCCCTGCGCACGCCGGGCGGCGTGCTGGTGCCGCTGGTCGAGGCGGCGGCGGTGCTGGTGTGGACCTTCGCCGCCATGGCGCTGACCGGGATTCCGGTGACCCTGGTGACCACCATCGTGCCGGTGGTGCTCACCGCCCTGGCGGTCACCGACGAGGTGCACCTCGTGGAACGCCTGCAGGCGCACCTGGCGGCGACCGGGACGGCGGATACGGGGGCCGCCGCGGGGGAGCTCGCCGACGCCGGGGCAGATCCCGCACCGGCAGGCCCCGAAGCAGCCGTCCCGGACCGCGCGGCGGTGCGGCGGGCCCTGGAGGCGGCGCTGGCCGAGGTCGGCCGTCCCATCGTGCTCACCTCGCTGACCACCGCCGCCGGGTTCCTGTCGTTCCTGGTCGCGGCGCTGGCGCCGGTGCGCTGGTTCGGGGTGTTCGTGGCGCTGGGAATCCTGCTCGCCATGGCCTTCTCCTTCACCCTCGTGCCGGCCCTGGTGGCGGTGCTGCCCCCCGCGTGGTTCCTGCCGCGCCGGCACCGGCGGCCGGGCGGGTCCGCCCTGGCGCCGGGCCACCTCGAGGGCTGGGCCGCCCGCCGGCCGCTCCTCGCCGCCGCCGCCGCCGGGGCCCTGCTGGCGCTGCTCGTCCCCGGCATCGGCCGCCTCGCGGTGCAGGACTCCTGGATCGACAACTTCCCGCCCCACTCGCCGATCGCCCGTGCCGAGCGCCTCGCCAACCGAGCCTTCTGGGGCACCTACCGGCTCGACGTGGTGCTCGACGCCCCGGCCGGCGCCGAGCCGGGCCACTTCCGGCGCGCCCCGGGCGTTGCGGCGATGGAACGGATGCGGGAGGTGGCGGCGGGGGCGCCCCACGTCACCGGCGTGGTCACCCACCTGCTGCCGTTCGAGCGCCTCGCCACCGCCCTCGAGCTGCCGCCGCCGGTGTCCGCGGCATCGGATCACGAGCTGGCACGGGTGGCGGCCCTCGCCGAGGCGGCGGCGCTGCGCATCGATCTGCGCTGGTTCCTCACCCCGGATGCCGACGCGGCGCGAGCCCGGCTGCTGGTGCGCGACGCCGACTACGCCCGGGCGCGGGAGCTCTCGGCGGCGCTCGCCGAGCGGTTGCCCCCGGCGCTCGCCGGCACCGGCGTCCGCTGGCATCTCTCCGGCGATCTGCCGCTGGCCGTCGACGTGGTCGACACCGTGGTGCGCGACCAGCTCCGTTCCATCGGCTGGACCCTGGTGGCGGTGGCGCTGCTGGTGGCGGCGGCGGTGGGCTGGTCGGCGGGACGCGGACCGCGGCGCGCCGCGGCGGTGCTGGCGCCGGCCGTGGCGGCGGTGGCGGCGGTGCTCGGCGGCATGGGCTGGGCCGGCCTGCCCCTCGGCATCGCCACCAGCACCTTCGCCGCCCTCACCCTCGGGGTCGGAGTGGACTTCGGCATCCACCTCGAGGCCGCCTTCCACCGCCGGCGGGCCGCGGGTGCCGCGCCCCGGGCGGCGATGGCCCTGGCCTTCGCCCACAGTGGCCGCGCCCTACGCTGGAACACGGCGGTGCTCGCCGCCGGCTTCCTGGTGCTCGCCGTCTCGGGGCTGGCGCCGAACCGGCACCTCGGCCTGCTGCTGGCGGCGGGGCTGGTAGCGAGCTGGCTCGCCGCAGTGCTGCTGCTGCCGGCGCTGCTGGCGGGCGGCCGGGCGACGGGCAGGGACACCGGCCGCGGCGTTGCGGGAGACGGTCAGCGCCGCGGCCGCACCGCCACCGCCTGGTAGTCCGGATGCTTCTCCAGCCAGTCCTGCACGTAGGGGCAGGTGGCGACCACCTGGAGATCGTGGTGGCGGGCGTGGTCGAAGGCGTACTGCACGATGTCGGAGGCCAGCCCCTCGCCGCGTGCCTCCTTGGGCACGAAGGTGCTGACGAGGTCGAGCGTCTCGTCGTCGGGCTGCTCGTAGGCGAGGTGGGCCTCGCTGCCGTCGGCGGTCTCGGCCCAGAAGCGCCGGCCGGCCTGGTCGTGGTGGATCTTGCGTGCCATTCCTGTCTCCTCTCCCGATCGAGGGAGTTCAAGGGCTGTGCCACTCACCGGCCCACCCGGGCCCCACGGATCCTCCCGCTGCGGACCGGGTTGTAGACTGCCCTCGTTCCCTTCCACCTCCTCGAGGAGAGTCATGGATCGCACCGCCACCGTCCGCACCGTTCTCGCTGCTTGTCTTCTGCTCGTCCTCACGAACCCCGGCCTCGCCCAGGCCCCGGCCGCCACCGCACCCGGCAGCGCACCCGTCCACGACGCGGCGCGGCCGGCCGAGCTCACCTTCGACCGGATCTTCGGCGAGGGCAGCGCCGGCCGCGAGCCGCGCGGGTTCCAGTGGTCCGAAGACGGCCGGCGCCTCGCCTTCTTCTACGACGACGGCGAGGACGGCGGCCTGTGGGTCCTCGAACCGGGCCGCGGCGAGCCGCGCCTGCTGGTGCGCTTCGTCGAGGAGCCGGAGGACCCGGAGGAGGCCTCGGAAGCGGCGGCCGAGACCCGCGAGGACGCCGAGGAGGGTCCGGGCAAGGTGAGCGAGTACGCCTGGTCGCCGGACGGCTCGTCGCTGGTGCTGCTCGCCGGCGGCGACCTGTGGCTGCAGCCGGTGGCCGGCGGCGCCGCGCGCCGGCTTACCGCGACCGGCGATGACGAGGAGGCTCCCGCCTTCTCCCCCGACGGCGGCACGATCGCCTTCGTGCGCGACTACGACCTCCACGTGCTCGACGTGGCGAGCGGCGAGGTGCGCGCGCTGACCGCCGACGGCGAGAAGAACCAGATCCTCAACGGCATCACCGACTGGGTGTACTGGGAGGAGATCTGGGGCCGCGACTCGACCGGCTTCTGGTGGAGCCCCGACAGCCGCCGCATCGCCTACTACCGCTTCGAGGAGGAACCGGTGGGGCTCTACCCGCTGGTCGACTTCACGGAGGTTCCCTACCCGCAGGTCGAGTGGCAGCGCTATCCCAAGGCGGGCACCGACAACCCGCGGGTGCGCCTCGGCGTGCTGGAGCTCGGCAGCGGCGAAACGACCTGGCTCGCCACCGGGGAGGATTCCACCGAGTACCTGGCCCGAATCGACTGGCGGCCCGACGGGTCGGCCGTGGCGGTGCAGCGCCTGAACCGCGACCAGACCCGGCTCGACCTGCTGCTCTGCGAGCCGGCCGGCGGCGAGTGCGAGGTGGTGCTCGAAGAGACCTGGCCCACCTGGATCAACCTGGGTGACGACTTCCGCTTCCTCGCCGACGGCCGCTTCGTGTGGGGCTCGGAGCGCAGCGGCTGGCGCCATCTCTACCTGTACGGACGCGAGGGGGAGCTGATCCGTCCGCTCACCGCCGGCGAATGGGCGGTGACCTCCCTCGACGCGGTGGACGAGGCGCGGGGGCGCGTGGTCTTCACCTCCTTCGGCCCCTGGGCGCTGGGGGCGAAGGATCGCCGGGTGGCCGCCGTGTCGCTGGCGGCGCCGCCGTCTGCCGAGACCGAGGCGCAGATGACGGTGCTGGCCGGCGGCGAGGGCTGGAACACGGCCACGGCGTCGGCGGCGAGCGGCCTGTGGGTGCACGGCTGGAGCGACTCGGAGACCCCGCCGCGCCTGGTGGTGCGCGACGCCACCGGCGCCGAGGTGGCGGTGCTGCCCACGACGGCGCCGGTCTTCGACCCGGCGGCGCTGCCGCGCTACCGCTACTTCACCATCGCCGGCGAGGGCGGAGTCCGCCTGCCGGCCCGGCTGATGGAGCCGGCGGTGCCGGCGGCCGAGGGCGAGAAGCGGCCGGCGATCATGTACCACTACGGCGGTCCCGGCTCCCAGGTGGTGGCCAACCGCTGGGACGGCCGCGGCCGCGACCTCTGGCACAAGCTGATGGCGCAGCGCGGCTACGCGGTGCTCTCGGTGGACAACCCGGCGTCGATCTTCTTCGGCAAGCGGGGCGAGGACCGGGTGCACCGCCGGTTCGGCCCGCTGAACCTGGCCGCCCAGCGGGCCGGCGTCGAGCACCTCGCCGGCCTCGGCTGGGTGGACCCGGCGCGGATCGGTCTCTGGGGCTGGTCGGGCGGCGGCATGCATACCCTCTACGACCTGTTCCTGAGCCCCGGCACCTGGCGGGCGGGGGTCTCCGGCGCCCCGGTGACCGACTGGCGCCTCTACGACACGATCTGGACCGAGCGCTACCTGGACACGCCGGAGGACAACCCGGACGGCTACGCCCACTCCTCGCCGGTCACCCACGCCGCGGGCCTGGCCGACCGCCTGTTGATCGTCCACGGTACGGCCGACGACAACGTCCACCCGCAGAACACGCTGGCCCTCTCCGACCTCCTGGTCAAGGCCGGCAAGCCCTTCGAGGACGCCCTCTACCCGCGCCAGAAGCACGGCTTCCGCACCGGCGCCAACCGCCACTTCTACGAGCGGATGACGAGGTTCTTCGAGGAGGCGCTACGGGCGGAGCCGGCCGGGACCGAGTGACGGCGGTTCCGGTTCGCGGTCGTACTTCTCGACGAGGTCCTCGAACGATCCCAGGAGATCCTTGCCGCGGTGGAACCCGCGCTGGGCGATCAGGGCCAGCGCCTCGCGTGCGGTCGAACGATCGGAATCCGTGGCGACGCGGAACAGCTCCCGCAGGTCGGCGAAGTCCTGCGGCCGTTCGTGGACCCGAGCGGGATCCGCCGCCAGGACCTTGAGGGCGATGAGGTGGGCAACGGTGGCGACGGGCGTCGTCAGGCCTGGAGCCAGCCGCAACCGATCGGCCGCGGAGACCAACTCGGGCTCGATGCCGGACGAGGCGAAGAGCAGGTCCGCGACGAGATCGCGGTATTCGGCAGGCAACGAGAAGCGGACCGTCGAGAGCCTCTCCGCGTCCTTCTGCTCCAGAACCATGGTCACCGAGTAGCCACGCTCCACCATGCCGCGGACCACCCGCTCGGCGCTGGGGTCGCTTTCGACCGATACGGCGACGTCCACGTCGCGTGTCGTCCTCGGCTCCGCCCGGGCCGAGACGGCGAGTCCTCCGACCAGCGCCCAGCGAACCCCGAGCGCGTCGAGGTCGGCGCCGAGGCGCCGGACCGCGGAGGTGAGCGTCGCGCTCACGAGAAGCGGCTCGGATCGCCGGGCACGCCCTCGCCGTCGCCGTGCTCGGCTCCCGGGCGGTGGCGGAGCCAGGCGCGCACGCCTTGCTCGATCTCCTCGTCGCTGGCGTCCGGGTGCTGACGGCGGAGGTTTTCCCGCTTCATCTGGACCGACAGGTCGAAGAGGTCGAACGCGATCTCCATGCGGCGCATCACCTCGGAGTCGCGGATCGGGGAGTCGCTCATCGGCCGACTCTACCCGCACTGCCTGCCCTCCCGCAGGCCGCTTCTGAGCACCTACTCCCGGCACCCGCGTTGCAGAAGCTCCTGAGCGAGGCCCGGCCCAATGGAGGTGCCGGGATTCGCATCCAGGAGGGACCACACCATGAAGATCCCGAACCTCGAATCGCTCTACCAGGACGAGCTGAAGGACGCCTACGACTTCGAGCACCAGATCCTCGAGGCGCTGCCGCAGATGGCCGAGGCGGCGCACAACGAGGAGGTGCGCCAGGCCTTCCAGGAGCACCAGCGCCAGACCGAGGGGCAGGTGGAGCGCTTGGAGCAGGTGTTCCGGCTGCTCGGCCAGAAGCCCGGCCGCAAGCACTGCGACGGCATGGAGGGGCTGATCGAGGAGGGCGAGGAGATCCTCGAAGCCGAGGGCGACGAGGCCGCCATCGACGCTGCCCTGATCGCCGCCGCCCAGCGCGTCGAGCACTACGAGATCGCCGCCTACGGCACCCTGCGCACCTACGCCCGCACCCTCGGTTACGACGACCAGGCCGAGTTGCTGCAGCAGACCCTGGACGAGGAGGGCGAGACCGACGAGCTGCTCACCCAACTCGCCGAGAGCGGCCTCAACCAGCAGGCCGCCGGCAAGGGCCAGAACAAGGGCCAGGGCAAGGGCGGCCAGCAGGCCCGCGGCGGCAACGGCTCGGCCGGCTCCGAGAAGACCAAGGAGGAGCTCTACGAGGAGGCGAAGCGCCAGGGCGTCGAGGGCCGCAGCAAGATGGACAAGCAGGAGCTCGAGCGGGCCGTCGGAAGCTGAACCCGGCAGCAGCGAAACGCGAGAGCCCACGCAGCCAAGCTGCCGTGGGCTCTCGGTGCATCACCCACGTTCTTGCACCGAGTGTGACGACGCTCTACGCGGGTGTCGCGTCTGGAGCTCCGCCCCCTCAGGAGGCGGCGGACTTCGCCAGGTCGGAAAAGGCCGACTCGCTGGCGGTGAGCTGGCCCATCAGCCGGTTGATGGCCGCGGAGTTGTGCATCACGTAGAAGTGGACCGCCGGGGCGCCACCCGCGAGCAGCTCGCGGGTCTGGGCCAGGGCCCACTCGACGCCGACCTCCACCACCCGCTCCGGCTCCGCCGCCTCCACCTCGTCGGCCAGCGCCGGCGGGATCTCGACGTGGAAGGTCGCCGGCACGGTGGAGAGCTGGTTGCGCGAGGTGATCACCTTCAGCCCCGGAATGATCGGCACCTCGACGCCCGCCTCGCGGCACGCCTCCACGTAGGCGAAGTAGTGGCGGTTGTCGAAGAACATCTGGGTGACGATGTACTCCGCCCCCGCCTCCACCTTGGCCTTGGTCCAGCGCAGGTCGGCGTGCAGGTTGGGCGCCTCGAAGTGCCTTTCCGGGTACCCGCCGACGCCGATGCAGAAGTCGGTGGATTCGGCGTCGAGGAGGTCCTTCTCGAGGTAGCGGCCGTGGTTCATGGCCGCGATCTGCTGCACCAGGTCGAGCGCGTAGGCGTTGGCGCTGCGGCCGTGCTGGAGCGGCTTCTTGTAGCCGCTCTCGTCGCCGCGTACCGCCAGCACGTTGTCGATGCCGAGGTAGTTGAGCTCGATCAGGAAGTCCTCGGTCTCCTCTCGCGTGAAGCCCTGGCACAGCAGGTGGGGCACGGCGTCGATGCGGTACTTGTTCTGGATCAGCGCACAGACACCCAGGGTGCCGGGCCGCTTGCGCTTGACCCGGCGCTGGAAGCCGTCGGTGGTCTCCTCGAAGATCACCTGGGCGGCGTGGCTGGTGATGTCGATGAACGGCGGCGACCAGCGCACCAGGTCGTCGATCAGGGCCAGCAGCGTCTGCAGATTGCCACCCCGCAGCGGCGGGATGATCTCGAAGCTGATCAGCGGCCGGCCCGCGCGGGCGAGATGCTCGGTGACGCGCACGAGACCTAGTGTAGATCAACCGCCTGCGCGACGAGCGTCGCCAGCTCCGGCAGCGCCGCCAGCGGCCCGACCACGAGGCGGGAGACCGGCACCGCCGCGGCCACCGCCGCGCAGCGCTCCAGGTGGGCCGCCGCTTCGGCTGCCGGCACGCCCGCGGCACCCACCAGCCGCGACGTCCACGCGTGGCGCAGCAGCTCGGCCGCCGCGGCGCGGGGCGCCAACGCCTCGATCCCGAACCTGGATCCGGCGTCCAGAACCCAGACGCTCGCCAGCGGCACCCCGCGCCCATCGGCATCGGCCGTCCCGGCGGGCTCCGACGGCGCCACCGGGAAGGCCGTCTTGCGCCCACCGCTCCGCCCGACGGGCTCGGCG
>DATACC010000258.1:0-11814 GCA_036259255.1 Thermoanaerobaculia bacterium
CCGCCAGCCGCACGAGCTGGAGCACCACGCGGTCGGCCTGCGGTGCCAGCTCGCGCAGGCGGCGGGCGAGGTGGGGCTGGTGGAAGAGGGCCGCCTGGAGGGGCAGCCCGGCGACGGCGGAGCGCGCCAGGCCGGCGGCCACGGCACCGCGGCGCACGCGGTAGGTCTCGTGGCGAAACGGCGGCAGGTCCGCCGGGGGGGCCGCGGCGGCCGAGCCGGCTGGAGGCTGCGGCGCGAGCAGGGTCACCCGGTGCTCGCCGGCGAGCGCGGCGAGGAGCTGGTGGGCGCGCATCTGGTCGCCGCGGCGCGGCGGCCAGGGATGGCGGGAGACGACGAGGAGGACGCGCACCCGGTGCCGCCGACGATCGGGGCCGGTCCCTAGACCAGCTCGAGGAGGTGGCCCAGCTTGTCGCGCTTGGCTCGTAGGTAGGCGCGGGTGTCGTCGGTGGGCGGCACCTCGAGGGGCACCCGCTCGACGAGCTCCAGGCCGTAGCCGGACAGCGCCACGTACTTCTTGGGGTTGTTGGTCATCAGCCGCATGCGGCGCACGCCGAGGTCGCGCAGGATCTGGGCGCCCACGCCGTAGTCCCGCAGGTCGGCGCGGAAGCCGAGCTTCTCGTTGGCCTCCACCGTGTCGTGCCCCTGCTCCTGCAGCTCGTAGGCGCGCAGCTTGTTGACGAGGCCGATGCCGCGCCCCTCCTGGAGCAGATAGAGCAGCACGCCCCGCCCCTCCTCGGCGATGCGGGCGAGGCTCTCGTGGAGTTGCAGGCCGCAGTCGCAGCGGTGGGAGGCGAAGACGTCGCCGGTCAGGCACTGGCTGTGGACGCGCACCAGCACCGGCTCCTCGGTGCGCACGTCGCCGCGCACCAGCGCCACGTGCTCCTCGCCGGTGACGTCGGAGCGGTAGGCGTGGATCTGGAAGACGCCGTAGTCGGTGGGCAGGCGCGGCGAGGCGATGCGGCGCACGATGGTCTCGTGCTCCAACCGGTGGCTGATGAGGTCGGCGACGGTGATCATCGTCAGACCGTGGTGCTCGGCGAAGCGGGCGAGCTGCGGCACCCGGGCCATGGTGCCGTCCTCGTTCATGATCTCGCAGATCACCGCCGCCGGCGTGAGGCCCGCCAGGCGGGCGAGGTCCACCGAGGCCTCCGTCTGGCCGGCGCGCTTGAGCACCCCGCCGCGCCGCGCCCGCAGCGGGAAGACGTGGCCGGGGCGCACCAGGTCCTGGGGACGGGTGGCGGGGTCGATGGCGGTGCGCACGGTGGCGGCGCGGTCGGCCGCCGAGATGCCGGTGCTCACCTTCCCCCGGGCTTCGATGGAGACGGTGAAGGCGGTGCCGAAGGGCGAGGAGTTGGCGTCGTTCTCCACCATCAGCGGCAGCTCGAGCTGGTCGCAGCGCTCGGCGGTGAGCGACAGGCAGATCAACCCGCGCCCCTCCCGCGCCATGAAGTTGATCGCCTGCGGCGTCACCTTCTCGGCGGCGATCGCCAGGTCGCCCTCGTTCTCGCGGTCCTCGTCGTCGACGATGATCACCAGCTCGCCGCGGCGAAACGCCTCGATGGCCTGCGGGATGGTGGCGAAGGGAAGCGCGGAGGCGGCGGCCGGAGGTGTTTCGGCAGGAGTGTTTTCGGCGGTCACGGAGCGGGCACCTCGACGCGGGGAACGGGGCAACGGAGGGTCGGAGACGGGACGGGCGGACACGGGTCCAGGAGCAAGCAACCCCGGCCCGCGGCGAGTGTATTTCCCCCCCGCTGCGCCGTCAAACACCGCATCAGAACGGGTTGCCCAGGCTGATGAAGAAGACGAGATCCTCGTACCAGGCATCGTCGCTCTCGAACACCGGGTTGAGCGGGTAGCCGGCTTCGAGGCGCAGCGGGCCGATGGGGCTGTCGTAGCGGATGCCGAGGCCGGTGCCGTGGCGGAAGCCGTCGAAGTCGATGTCGCGCCAGTCGGCCCACACGTTGCCGGTGTCGAAGAACACCGTCCCCTCCACCGGGCCGAAGATCGGGAAGCGGTAGTCGAGGTTGAGCAGGGCGAGACCGTTGCCGCCCACCGGTACGATCTCGAACTTGCCGTCCTCGTCGCGCTGGCGGATCAGGGTGGCCGAGCAGGGCTCGACGAAGCCACCGTCCGCGCCGCGGCAGGTGGCGAAGGGGATGCCGAGCTCGTCCTGCTCGTAGGCACGGTGGCTGTTGGAGCCGCCGGCGAAGAACCGCTCGGCGATGAACACCTTGCGGCTCGGCAGGTCGGCGATCTCGTCGCGCGACGGCAGGAACGGGTCCTGGACGTCGTCCGGCAGCTCGCTGAACGGCTCGATGCCGCCGGCCCGCCCGCTCAGCGCCAGGGTGCCGAAGCCGACGTCGAAGTAGTGGGTCTGCTGCACGAACAGCTTCAGCCAGTCGGCCTCGGCGCTCAGGACCGGGAAGGCGTACTGCACCTGGGCGATGGTGTTCCACCCCGTGCGCGGGCTGATCGGGTCGTCGCGGCGATCGATCAGCACGTTGGGAATGATGCTCGAAACCCGGATCTCCTGATCCTGGCGCCGCAGGTCGTCGTCCGGGTCGTCGCTCTCGCGGATGTCGGTACGCGGTGTGTTGGTGACGTTGCGGTAGTCGTAGGCGAGGCCGAAGCGGGTGCGGCCGAGCTGCTTGACGGCCTCCACCCGGCCGCCTCGGCTCTCCACCTCGAAGGCGTCGCGCCGGTACTGGAGCTGAAACAGCGAGTAGGTCACCGGCACCGCGTAGTCGAAGAAGTAGGGCTGGTCGACGAACAGGCGGAACTGCTGCTGGCGCTCGAGCACCTGGGCGTCGATCCGGCCGCGGATGGCACGGCCCAGCAGGTTGGCGTGGGAGAAGCCCGCCGTGCCGCCGAAGCCGAGCTCCGAGTCGTAGGTGGCGCCGTAGACGAGCTGGCGCACCTCGCCCTCCTCCACCCGGATCACCACGTCGCGCGTGGTCTCGCCGAGGGGCGCCGAGGTGAGCTCCACCTCGACCCGGGAGAAGATGCCGAGCTGGTAGAGGGCGCGCTCGACCTCCAGCAACCGACCGCGGCTCACCGCGTCGCCGGCGTCGAGACCGATGGTGCGGCGGATCACCTCGCTCTTGGTGTCGTCGTTGCCGCGCACGATGATGCGGTCGACCACGGTGCGCGGCCCCTCGAGCACGTCGAAGATGACGTCGACCAGGGTGCGCTCGGTGTTCCACTCGGTGCGGCCCGAGACCTGGGCGGCGTCGAAACCCTGCTCCTCGTAGCGGGCGCGGATCACCAGCTCGCTCTCCTCGAGCAGCAGCGGGTGGAAGGGGCCGCCGGCCTCCAGCGGCAGGAGGTCGCGCAGGGTGTCCTCCGGGATCGCCTCGACGCCCTCGAAGCCGAGCTCCACCACCCGGCGCCGCTCCCCCTCGACGATCGGGATGGTGATGCGCAGGTCGCCCCCGTCGCGGTCCACCTCGGCCGGGCCGATGCGGGCGTCGGCGAAGCCCTGCAGCGCGTAGTAGCCGCGGATGTTGTCGAGGTCGGCGTCGAGCTCCGCGTCCACCAGGCCGGCCTCGCCACCGACCAGCGGCAGCCGGGAGAGCAGGTTCGACTCGGCGGTGACCATCAGCTCGCGCAGTTGGGAGTCGCTCACCTGCTCGTTGCCGACGAAGTCGATCTCCTCGAGCTCGAAGCGGGGGCCGGGCTCGACGATCACCGTCACCTCCAGGACCCCGTCGACCCGTTCCTCGCGGTAGTCGACCTCCACCTCGTAGTGCCCCTGGGCCTGGTACCAGTCGCGGATGCGGTCCAGCGCCAGCAACACCAGGGCCTCGTCGTACCCGTCGTCGCCCATGAACGGCAGCAGCCCGCGCTTCTTCAACCGCGACAGGTCCGCGCCCTCCACCTCCACCAGCACCTGCGGGCCCACCTCCAGCGGGTGGGTGACGATCACCGTGGCGGTGGCCTCGCGGTACTCGACCCGCGGCTCACCCACCTCGACGGCGCGGTACTTGCGCTCCACCAGCCAGTCCCGCAACCGCTCGGCGTCGCCCTCGAGCTGGCTGGCGCGGTACGCCTCGCCCGGCCGCAGGCGCAGCGGCTCGAGGAGCTCACCCTGGGCGAAGGGGGCCGTGTCGCCCTCGAAGCGCACCGCGTCCACCGTCGCCCGCGGGCCCGCCTCCACCCGGTAGACGATGGTCGCCCGCCGGAGCTCCGGGTCGATCTCCGGCGCCACGCTGACCCGCGCCTCGAAGTGGCCCCAGGTCGGGAACAGGTCCTGGAGTGCGTAGATGTCGCGCAGCACGCGGCTCTCGATGAGCGGGTCGCCGCGGCGCTGCTGCAGCTCGTCGCGCAGTCGACTCCGGGGCAGCGCGCCGGTGTCGCCCTCGATGCGGACCTCCTCGACCACCAGGTTGCCGTAGAGCACCACCACCGCCACCACCTCGCCCGGCCCACTGGGGCGGGTGTAGACCGCCGCCTCGGCGGCGAGCCCGCTGGCGTGCAGGTTGCGCAGGCTGCGCGCGATCGCCTGGCTCGTCGCCGGCTCGCCCACCTCCAGCGTGAGGAGCTGGCGCAGGCGCTCGCGGTCGTCGTCGACGAGCGGCGTGTCGCTGCGGATCTCGAGGGCGCTCACCCGCGGTGGGAGCAGGCCTTCCGCGGCGGCGCGCTCCGCCGTCAGCTCCGGATTGGCGCCGGGCCGGACCTCGGGCAGCACGTCGCCCTCCGGCTCCGGCAGTGCCTCCTGCCCCTCGCCGGGCTCCTCGATCTGCGGCGCCAGCACCTCCTCGGTGCGGGCGGGCTGGTCGGCGCCGGGCTCCGCGGTGGAGAGCTCGTCGGTGGCGGGCTCCCGGCTCGGCTCCTGGGCCGCGACAGGCGGCGCCGGGGGCACGGCCACGAGCAGGCCCAGGAGCAGAGCCAGGAGCAGGCCCGGGAAGGGAGCCCGCGGCGCGGCGGCGGTCGGTCGGCGGGCCACCGTCAGAACCTCCGCTCCGCCAGCACGTCCACCCGGTAGCTGCCGTCTCCGTTCTGGGTGAAGACCACCAGCACGTTGTCCTCCGCCTGCCACTCCACCTGGAACAGGTCGCCCCGGTCCTGGCCCTGGCTGGCCGGGTTGCGGATGTAGGTGAGGTAGAGGTCGCGACTGATCTGCTTGCCGACGGTGACCTCGAGGGCCGAGGCGCCGCCCACCGTGCCGGCGGCCGGCCCCGCCACCCGCAGGCGGTCGAAGCCGAACAGCGTGTTGACCCGCTCGGCGAGGACCGAGGCGGCCTGCCCGTAGAGGAACTGCTGGGCGCTGGCGCCGCCGGTTCCAGTGGTGCCGCCGGCGAAGAGCTGACCGCTCTCGCCCACCGTGTTGCCGATGGTCAGCAGGGCCAGCACGTCGAGCTCGGCGAGCGGCGGATCGGAGGTGAACTCGGCGTTGAGGCGGTCGAGGGTGCCGGAGAGGTTGAGGGCGATGTCGTAGTTGCGCACCTCGGTCTCGGCGACGAGGTCGATCACCGGGTCGATGCGGTAGGGGTTGGCGAAGGTGAGCAGGCCGCGCACCACCTCGTACTCGTTGCCGACGTAGACCACCTCGCCGCCGCGGTCCACCTCCACCTGGCCGAAGAGCACCGGCCGGGCGAGGCTGCCGCGCAGGGTGAGCTCGACGTCGCCGGTGAGGTCGGCCACGTTGTTGCGCACCCGCAGTGCGTCCTCGCCCTCGATGGCGACGTTGAGCTGGGTGGAGGCGAGGCCGGGGTCGGTCTCGCCGGCCTCCAGGCGCGAGCGCTGGAACATCTCGCCCAGCAGGTCGTTGAGCCCGGCCGGCACGTCCTGGAGATAGAACGCGCGCTCGAGCTCGACGACCCCGGAGAGCAGCCGTCCCTGGCCGGCATCGGCCAGGGTGAGCACCGCGTCGCCGCGCAGCAGGAACCCCTCCGGGTAGCGCACGCTGACGTTCTCGGCCTCGGCCTGGAGGCGGAAGTCGAGGGGCCCGTCACCGAAGCTGGCGAGCTCCAGCCGGCCGGCGCCCCGCACCTCGCCGCCGGCGACTTCGGCCGCCAGCGAGTCGAGCACCACCCGGTCGGGATAGAAGAGCAGCGTCGCCTGGAGGTTCTCGAAGGCGTGGGGGAAGCCGGCGACGATCAGCTCGCCGCCGGTGATCTCGCCCTGGCCGTTGAGCCGCGGATCGCTGGCCGTGCCGCCGAGCACGGCCAGCGCCAGCACCCGGCCGTCGACCTCCACACCGGGCACGGCCAGCTCCAGCCAGGCGGCGTCGACGTCGGCCTGGAGGCGCAGGTCGAGGGGCGTCCCCTCGGCCAGGCCCACCGTGCCGGTGGCGAACAGCTCGCTGGCGGTGCGCGGCTCGCCGAGGTAGAGGGACTCGACCACCAGGGCACCCGGCCGGTAGGCGAGCACCACCGGCTCGAGGTTGCGGATCGTCTGCCCCTCGTAGCTCGCCACCAGCTCCGAGAGGCGCAGCTCGACGGTCAGGGCCTCGGGCGGAGCGAACGGCCCGGCCACCTCGACGACGCCGGCGAAGCCGCCGGTCAACCCCTCCACCTCGCGGCCGGTGGCGGCGGCGACCAGCGCCGCGAGCTGGTCGCTGTCGAGGGCCAGGCGCAGGGCGGCCCGCTCGGTGGTCAGGGGGCCGCCGCCGGTGAAATCGACGAGGCCGAGCAGCGAGCCGGCAGTCTCGAGCAGGCGGCCGTCCCAGACGGCGGTGAGCACCGCCTCGCCGTCGCCGCCCAGGGTGCGCCCGCCGAGGGTCAGGCCGCGGGCCTGGAGCTGGGCCTCGACGCGGGGCAGCTCGACGGTGCCGGTGATCTCGGCGAGCAACTCGGCGGTACCCGCCAGCTCGCCCGGCACCAGCTCGGACAGCGGCGGCTCGCCGAGGTCGATGTCGGGGGCCACCAGGACGAGGTCGAGCTCGCCGGTGGTGCGGTTCCAGGTGCCGGTGAGGCGGGTGACCCCGGCCGGCGTCATCACCTCGAGGCGCTGGACCACCAGCTCCGGGCCGCGCGCCTCCACGCGGCCGACGGCGCCGGTCAGCTCGATGCCGGCGATGGTGAGCGGACCGGTCTCGAGATCGGCGGCGCCGCGCAGGTCGTCGAGCCCGCCGGCCACCTGGGCGGTGCCGGTGAAGCGGCCGGTGACCTCCGGCGCGTTCGGCAGGAAGGCGGTGATGCGCTCGAGCGGGAAGTCCACCGCGTCGAGGGTGAGGTCCACGCCGGGTCCGGCCGTGTCGAGGGGCAGCGGGATGGAGCCGGCCGCCATCAGGGCGCCGCCGTCGGCGGTGGCCTCGACCCGCAGGTCGCGCACCGCCCCGGGCTCCAGGCGCAGCGAGCCGGCCAGGGTGTCGAAGCGCTCGCCGGAGACCACGACGCCGGTGAGATCGAAGCTGGTGGGACCGCGGAAGCGGCCGCCGCCGAGGATCTCGAGCTCGCCCTCCACCGTGCCGGCGCCGGCGGTGGGGAGCCACGCCGGTGGCCCCCCCTCGAACGGGATCAGCCCCGCCAGCTCGCCCAGGTCCTGGCTGTTGAGGCGGTACTCGAAGCGTCCGGTGGCGGCGTCGAAGTCGTAGCGGCCGGTGGCGAGCAGGCGCTGGCCCGGGCCCTCGAGCACCAGGTCCGAGAGGGTGAGCGTGCCGTCCTCCCAGGCGACGCCGCCGGTGATGCGGTCGGCCTGGAGGGTGGCGGTGCGCACGCCCGCCAGGTCGACCTGGGCGCGCAGCGCCACGGTCTCCGGCCCGAAGTCGACCTGGCCGGTGGCGGTGCCGGCGCCGGCGGTGGGCAGCCACGGCGGCTCGCCCCGGGTCTCCAGCGGCAGCGCGGCGGCGAGACGGGCGAGATCCCGGCTGCGCAGGTCGAACTCGAAGCTGCCGGTGGTGGCCTGCAGGTCGTAGGTGCCGGCGGCGGTGATCCGCTGACCGGGGGCGGTGACGAGGATGTCGTCGGAGCTCAGCGCGCCGCGGCGGATGGCCAACTCGGCCCGCGCGTCGAGGGGCAGCTCCACGTAGAGGCCCCGCACCCCGGCCAGCCGCAGGTCCACGGAGCCACTGCCGGCGAGCGGATCGTCGCTGCGGAAGCGGTACTGGAAGGTACCGGTGGCGCGGCCGGTGACGTCGGCCAGCAGCTCGCTCTCGATCTCCTGGTCGGCGACCAGGGTGGCGACCGAGAGATCCGCGAAGCCACCCTCCACCCGCACCGGGCGGCCGCCGCCCTCCTCGCCGGCCGCGTCGGCCAGCTCCACCCGCACCAGGACGTCGGCCAGCCGGCCCCCGGCGTAGCCGGCGCGCTCGACGTCGACGCGCACCGCCTCGTCGCCGCCCGCGACCTCGGCCAACACCTCGGTGAAGACGCGGCGCTCGAAGCGCAGCCGCTCGGAGGTGACGCTGCCGTGGTAGCGCAGGGTCTCGGAATCGACGACCAGCTCGCCGAGGAACTCGAACGGGCCGGACAGCGGCGCCTCGAGGTAGCCGAGGCGGTTGGCGAGCTCGGCGTCGCCGCGGGCGACGAGATCGAAACGCCCTCGGCGGTCGGCCTCGGACCAGGCGTAGAAGCCCTCGAAGCGGGCGAGCAGATCGGGACCGGACAGGCGCCCGGCGGTGAAATCGATGCGGCCGGGGGCGAACACCCCCTTGGCGGCGGCGCTGCCGGCCCACGGGCGGGCGTCGGGCAACACGGCGCGCAGGTCCTGGGCGACGACGATCGCCTCGAAGCGGTCGCCGCCGTCGGGGGTCTCGCCGGCGGCGGTGACCAGGGCCCGCACGTTGGAGGCGTCGAGCGACAGCGGGAAGCGGCGGTGCTCGAAGGCGACGACGCCGTCGAGCACGCGCACGCGTCCGACCTTCACCTCCACCCGGCCGCGCCCGTCGCCGCGGCTGGTCAGCTCGGGGAAGTTGTTGCTGCCGTCGTCGAAGAAGAGGGCATGGACCTCCGGGCGCTCCACCTCGACCAGGGTGATGTCGATGGTCAGCGACGTCCAGCCGTGGAGCGCGAACTGGACCTCGGTGCGCGGCACCCGGGCGAAGGGGGGATCGTCCGGGTCGGGGCTGGGGATCACCAGGTCGTAGAGGACGAAGTTGCCCGGGCGCAGGCCGTACTCGACGCGCCCCACCTCGACGTCGCGCTCGAGGTACTCCGACATGCGCGCCTCCACCAGCACCCGCACCCGCTCCCGGGTCCAGCCGCTCTGGGCGACGAAGTAGAGCACCGTCAGCAGCACGGCGAAGACGGCGGCGGCCCAGGCGAGGACGCGCAGCACGCGGCGCCCGCGCCGGCGGCGGGTGCCCACGCGCTGCGGCCCGTCGCCCCGGGAGCGCCTCCCGGTGCCCGGCAGCCTCACTCGGGCGGCTCCGGCCGCGGGTCGGAGCCGAGATGGGCGGCGACGGTGAGGCCGCCCCAGCGCAGCTTTCCGCGCAGGCTGTCGTAGAAGGTGCGCCCGCTCACCTTGACCAGCCGGGTGCAGTGGGGCGAGCGGGACACGGACACCGCGTCGGCCACCGACAGCGACGTGCCCTCCTGCCCGTCGAGGGTGAGGAACACCTCCTCGACGTCGGTCTCCAGCGTCACCTCCACCGGGCCGCCGGCGGGCACCACCACCGGGCGCAGGGTGAGCGCGTGGGGGCAGATGGGGGTGAGCACGATCACCGGCAGCAGCGGATGGACGATGGGGCCGCCGGCCGACAGGTTGTAGGCGGTCGAGCCGGTGGGCGAGGAGACGATCAGGCCGTCGGCGCGGAAGCGGGCCACCAGGTTGCCCTCGACGCGCAGCGACAGCTCGATGATGCGCGACAGCGCCCCCTTGGTGATCACCGCGTCGTTGAACACCCGCCAACGCGACGTCCCGCCGGCGGCGCGGCGCAGCTCGACCTCCAGCAGGTTGCGGCGCTCGAGCTCGTAGCGTCCCTCGAGCACGCGCACCAGCGACGGGTAGAGCTCGCCCCGGCCCACCTCGGTGAGGAAGCCCAGGTGGCCCAGGTTGACGCCGAGGATCGGCACCTCGTGGGCCAGCGAGCGGGCGACGGCGAGCAGCGTGCCGTCGCCGCCGAGCACCACCACCAGGTCGTACGGCTCCTGCGGGTCGAAGCGCGGGCCGTCGCCGCCGGTGGCGCGGCGCGAGGCGTCGTCGCGGGCGACCTCGATGGCGCGGCGCTCGAGCCACTCGCCCAGCTCGCGGCTGGTGCGGGCGGCCTCGCGGCTGCCGCTCTTGGCGACCAGTCCCACCCGGCGAATGGCGCCGGCCTCCCGGGCGGCGTCCGGCATCAGCCCCTCCCCTCCCCCGCCGTGGCGGCGGCCGGCCTGCGCAGCAGCACGAAGGCTTCCTGGTTGCCGCCGGCGCCGGCGACGGCGGAATCCATCAGGCCGTGGCGCTCGAGACCGAGGCCGGCGAGCCCCGCGGCGGTCTGCTCGATCACCTCGCGGCGCAGCGTCTCGTCGCGCAGGATGCCGCCCTTGCCGACGGCGCCGCGGCCGGCCTCGAACTGGGGCTTGATCATCGGCAGCAGCGCTCCCCCGGGGCGGATCAGCGGCACGAGGGCGGGCACCACCTTGACGAGCGAGATGAAGGAGACGTCGACGACGGCGAGGTCGCACGGCTCCGGCAGGGCGTCGGCGGCCAGGTGGCGGGCGTTGACCCGCTCCATCACCACCACCCGGGGATCCTCGCGCAGCCGCAGGTCGAGCTGCCCGTAGCCCACGTCGACGGCGTAGACGCGCCGGGCGCCGCGCTGGAGCAGGCAATCGGTGAAGCCGCCGGTGGAAGCGCCGACGTCGAGGCAGACGAGCTCCGCCGGGTCGAGGCCGAAGTGGTCGAGGGCGCTCGCCAGCTTGCGACCGGCGCGCGAGACGAACGGCTCCTTGGGTCCCTGGACCTCGAGACGGGCGGCCTCGTCGACGTGGGTGCCGGCCTTGTCCACCCGCCGGCCGTCGACGTCGACGATGCCCGCCATCACCGCCCGGCGGGCCTGCTCGCGGGACGGGAAGAGGCCGCGCTGGACGAGGAGCTGGTCGAGTCGCAACGAAGGTGCCCTGGGGAGTGAGCGATCGATCCGGGACAGAGCAGCAATCCCCGTGCCCGGCAATCCCGCAAAGTATAGCGACAGCGGCGCTTGCGGCGGCGAGGTCAGGCGGTCGGCCGCGGCGGCGGGGGGCTCGGGGCGCCGGCCCGAAGGCAGAACGGCACGGCGAGCAGGAACAGCACCAGACGCTGCACCTCGGTGTCGCCCCAGTTGTGCTCGAACAGCCCGGCGAAGCTGAAGCCGACGACGGCGAGCAGGGCACCGAGCCACAGATCCGCCCGGGGGCCGCGGCGGCCGCCCTCCCGACGGTAGCCGGACCAGGCGGCGGCGAGGCTGGCGGCGAGCAGCGCCAGGTAGGCGGCCAGCGCCGGCAGCCCGCGCTCGGCGGCGAGCTGGAGGAAGGAGTTGTGGAGGTGGGGCACCCAGTAGCGGGGCGCGGTGGGGTGGCGGTAGATCGGGTAGCGATGCTCGACCATCTCGGGACCGATGCCGGTCAGCGGCCGCTCGACGATCATCCGCACCCCCGCCTCGGCCATGCACAGGCGGTCGTAGTTCGAGGTGTCGGACAGGTCGGTGATGGAGGCCACCCGGTGGAGCATCGGCACCGGGGCGAGCAGCACGAAGACGACGGCCGCCGGCGGCACCAGCAGCAGCGCGCGGGGCGAGCGCAGCACGATGGCGAGACCGAGGGCGAGGGCCAGGCCGACCCACGCGCTGCGGGTGAGGGAGACCAGCAGGGCGGCGTTGATCGCCGCCAGGGCCGCCAGGCGCCAGCCGAGGGCGACGGCGCCCCAGCCGGCCCGGCCCCGGCCCCGGGCGGCGGCCGGCGCGCCGGCCGC
>DATACC010000259.1:0-12789 GCA_036259255.1 Thermoanaerobaculia bacterium
CTACGCCCCCGGCCGGCCGCCCCCGCCGCCCCGGTCGCTCCGCCACCACCCCCGCCGCCCCTCCGTGGGTGAGGGAGAGGACCGACTTCAACCCCGCCGGCACGTAATACGCGCCCCGCCGGCAACACCATGGCGCCTCGCCGGCACCGTCCCCGACCCGCACGCCCTGCCCTTCGTGCCTGACCCTACCGCTGGCCGGCTTCACCCTCGCCTGTTGCAGAGGGGGCGTCCAGCCGGCCCTCCAACGTCCTGCCACCCCACTCCTCGCGGAGGCGCCTGAGCTCATGGTGCTCGGCCTCCGTCTTCCCCTCGCCTTCCAACGCCGCCTGCGGCACCAGGCCGATGAGCTCCCTCTCCACCACCCTCGCGCCTCGCCGGCGCGCCTCGGCCTCCACGGCGGCGAAGGCGGCGGCGGGGGAGGTGAGGCGGTGGTCGACCAGGTTCATGCTCACCTGGACGCAGCCGCGGCTGGGGAGGGCCACGCCGAGGGCGCGGACCGCCGGCAGGCCGCCGCTCGATTCGCGCACCGTCCGCGCCACCTCCCGGGCCAAGGCCAGGTCGTCGGTGTCGAGGATGGCGTTGGCGGCGACCAGGAAGTCGCGGGCGCCGATCGCCGTGGCGCCGGCGGTCGGATGAGCGCGGGGAGGCCCGAAGTCGGGCTGCCAGCGGGGGTCGGCGAGGCGCTCGGCGAGCGCTTCGAAGCCGCCGCGGCGAACCTCCGCGAGGCGGCGGCGGTGGGGGGCGGTGGCGGCTTCCTCGTAGAGGTGGACCGGGAGCGCGAAACGCTCGGCGACCCGCCGGCCGAGCTCGCGGGCCGCGGCCACCGCCTCGGACATCGGCACCGCGTCCAAGGGCACGAAGGGCACCACGTCGACGGCCCCGATCCGCGGGTGGGCGCCCCGGTGGCGGGTCAGGTCCACCTCGGCCAGGGCCACCTCGTAGAGCGCCAGCAGGGCCGCGACGAGCGGGGCCGCGTCGCCGGCCAGCGTGAGCACCGAGCGGTGGTGGTCCGGATCCCGGGAGGCGTCGAGCAGCGCCACGCCCGGGACCGCGGCGACGGCTGCCGCCAGACGCTCCAGCACTTCCGGCCGGCGGCCTTCGCTGACGTTGGGGACGCACTCGAGGCGGGGCGCACCGGACGAGCCGCTGGGAGGCAGGGGGGAGGACATGGCGGGCGTAGGGTTCGGACCACGCGGCGCGGGCAGTGGCCCCGCCGGAGACGCTTTGCTAGCATACCCGCCAGCTTCACGGCGTCCCCAGCCGTACCCTGAAACCGATGAGCTACTCCGGCAACCCTGCCATCGCTCCGGAAGTCCAGGAGCGTATCCGCGAAACGTTCGCGCAGACGCTCGACCTCGCCGCCCGTGGCAGCCGGCAGGAGGCGAGCCTCGGCTGCGATTTCATCCTCCAGCTCGATCCCCAGTTCCGCCCCGCCACGGTCCTGCAGGAACGGCTGCGGGAGAGCTCCGGGGCCGTGACCGTGGACGACCTGCGCGGTGGCAACGGCACCGGCGGCCCTGCCGACCGCCAGCAGGAGGCCGCGGCGCTGTTCGAGGACACCGGCCACGGCACCACCGGCTTCGGGGGCGACCACCGCTTCGGCGGCGGCTTCGGCGACGACGATGCCGTCGACCGCGAGACGTCCTTCGCCGGCCTCGACGCCCTCGACGAGGAGCTGCCCGAGCTTCCGGACCTGGAGGATTTCGGCGGCGCCGCGGCGCCGCCGGCGCCGGAGCGGTCCGGCGACGACCTGGCGCAGGAGCTCGAGCGACTGCTCGGCGAACGCCGGTTCGACGCCGTGCTCGCCGCCGCCGAGGCACACCACGCCGAGGTCACCGCCGACCCGCGGCTGCGCCGCGTCGTCGAGACCGCGGTGGCCCGCCAGGAGGCGGCGCCCTACGTGGAGAGCTTCATCACCTCGGCCCGCGAAGCCCAGGCCCGCGGCGACGGGGCCGAGGCCGCCGCCCTGGTCCAGAAGGCGCAGTCCCTCGATCCGAGCCACCCGGGCATCGGCCTGGAGCCGGAGGCGCCGCCTGCCGCCGGGCCGCCGGGGGAGTGGACGGGCGAGAGCGCCGGCGGTGCGCTCCCGGAGCTCGAGCCGCTCGACGACCTGGAGTCCGATGCCGATCCGTTCGGCGCCGGCCTCGGGCCGAGCGCGGGGCTCGGCGCGCCGGGCGGCGACGAGGGCGACCGCCGCATCGCCGAGCTGCTGGCCGAGGGCCAGGCCGCCTTCGACCGCGGCGATCCCCAGGGCGCCATCGACGTGTGGTCCCGCATCTTCCTGATCGATCTCGACCACGAGGAGGCGTCGCGGCGCATCGACCGCGCCCGGCGCGTCAAGTCGGAGCAGGAGCGCGAGCTCGAGGAGGACTTTCACCGCGCCGCCGCGGCCTACGAGGCGGGGCGTCTCGACGACGCCCGCCACGGTTTCGAGACCATCCTCGCCGCGCAGCCGGCCCACGCCGGCGCCCGAGAGATGCTCGATCACCTGGAGGCGGGCGAGCCGCCGCCGGTCACCGCTCCACGCTCCGGCGACCTCGCCAGCGACACCCTGGAGGGCAGCGCCCTCGCCGGTGGTGCGCTGGCCGGCGGGGCGCTGGCCGGCGGCGCGAACGAGACCGGCAGGCGCGAGGAGCTGGAGCTGCGCGAGGAGATCCTGGTGCCGCCCGAGCCGGGCGAGCGCCAAGGCGCGGTCGCCGACGAGCCGGAGGGCGCCCGCCGCCGCCGCGTCGCGGTGCGTGAGCGCCGGACCAACCGCACCTTCGTCCTCGTCGGGACCCTGGTGCTGCTGGTGGTCGCCGCCGCCGCCTGGCTGCTCTACCAGAACCGCGAGCGCCTGTTCCCCAACGCTGCCGAGGAGCCGGTCCAGGAGCAGGCCGAGGATCCGATCGCCCGCGCCACCCGCCTGCACGAGTCCGGCCGCACCGCGCTGGCCGTCAACCAGCTCCGGCGGCTGCCGCCGAGCCACCCGCAGTACGGCGAAGCGCAAGCCCTGATCACCCAGTGGCAGGCGGCCCGGCAACCGGAGGAGGTGGCGGTGCCGGAGCCCGCCGAATCGGCCGAGGAGCGAGCGGCGCGGCGCAGCGAGCTGCTGGCCGCCGCAACCGCCGCCGCCGACGAGGGCCGCTACCTGCTGGCCTCGGAACACCTGGAGGAGGCGGCCCAGCTCGCCCCCTTCGAGGCCGCGGAGGAGACCGAGCTCGCCGCCCGCGTGGAGGAGGGGCTGGAGCCGGTGGCGCGACCGATCGATCTGCTGGAGCAGGGCGAGTACCAGTTCGCGCTGCGCGAGCTGTGGCGCATGCGCGAGGCCGATCCGACCCATGCCGACGTCACCCGGCTGCTGGTGCGCGCCTACTACAACCTGGGCATCCGCGAGCTGCAGCGCGGCGACGCGGCCACCGCCGCCCAGAACCTGGAGGAGGCCGCCGCCCTCGACCCCGGCGACGAGGAGGTGGCCCGCCACCTGCGCTTCGCCCGCACCTACGCCGAGCGCGACAAGGACCTGCTCTACCGCATCTACGTCAAGTACCTGCCGCCGCGGTAGACCGGAGCGACCCGAATCGTGGATCCCAAGGACGGCGAGACCCCCTCGCCCCTCGCGGACCTGCCGCTGTTCCCGGACGAGGCGCCACCCCGGCGCCAGGGCAAGGAGCGGCCGCCGGGGCGGGAGGAGCGGAACGTCGCGGAGGCGGTGGACGCGGATCCGGTGCACGAGGACGAGCGGCCGGCCGGCCGGAGCGCCCGGCGCGCGGGTGCCGCCGGTCCCGCTGCGTTCCGCGAGCCCGACGAGCCGGGCTCCTTCACCGGTCCGAGCCTCCTCGACGAACCGGTGGCTCCGGCCGAGCCGTCCTGGGCAGCCGAAGCGGAGGTTCGGGGCGCGTCGACGGCCCGCCCCGACCTCCTGGAGCCCGGCGGGTCCGGGCGGGCGGACCTCCACGACGAACGCGACGAACGCGACGACCTCGCCCCCGGGCCGGGGCCGGAGCCCGACGACGCCGAGGACGCGCCGCCGCCAGGCCGCCGAGCCCGCAGCCGGGGCCGGGGCAGCGAGCTGCCGCTCTTCCCGGGGGCCGGCGAGCCCGGCGAGGGGCCTTCTCGCCTGGGGCCGCCGCGCCGCGAGCTGGCGGGATCCGATCCCTGGCCCCTCGGCCCGGCACCGGATCCCCCGTCCGGCCGCCCCGCCGATCCGATCCCCGATCCCGGCCGAGTCCGGTCGTCCGACCTGGAGCCCGACGCGTCCTCCCCTGCGGCCGGCCTCGACGCGCCGCCTCCCGAGCCGTCCGCCCACCCGCGCCCCGTGCCGGCTCCGGTGAGCGCCCGCCTCGCCGCCGGCGCCCTCGATCTGGCGCTGCTGCTCGCCGCCGGCGGCCTGGCGGTGATCGGCTGCTGGGCTCTCGACGCGCCGCTGGGGCTCGCCGGGCTGCCGGCCCTCGCCGTCTTCGTGGCGGTGTTCTCGTTCGCCTACGCGGTGGTGCCGCTGGCGTTCTGGGGGCGCACGCCGGGGATGGCGGTGGTCGGCGTCACCGCACGCAGCGCCGACGGCGGTCCGCTGACCTTCGGGCAGGTGGGGCTGCGCTGGCTCGGCGCCGTGCTCACCGTGGCCCTCGCCGGGGTGCCGCTGCTGCTCGCCCTGCGCCCGCTGGGAGGTCGGTCGCTCACCGACCGCCTCAGCGCCTCGCGCACCACGGCGGCCTGAACGGCCGTCGCGTTCGGTCCGCCCGCCGGGACCCGCTCTAGGTGCTGGGCGACTCGGTGGTGGTGGGGGCGTGGGCGCGGGGCCCGAGGAGCATCACGAAGCCGACGATCGCCCCGCCGAACAGCAGCAGGCCGGCCAGCACCATGATGCCGAGGCCACGCGGCGGAAACCCGCCGAAGCGCACCGCGACCCGCAGGCTGGCCGCCGCGGCGGCCTTCGGATCGGCACCCGGGGCACGGGCCTCGAGGATCACCGGGCCAGCGTCGCTGGGGGTCCAGAACAGGGTGCCGGAGGCATCGGAGCTGCCGACGATCTCGGTGTGGCCGGTGGAGCTGTTGGGGCGGTAGATCGCCGTCACCACGTGCTCCGCCGCCGGCGCCGGGCCGTCGGCCACCGTCACCCGCACCGCCTGGCCGCGCAGCGGCCGCTCGTCGGCCACCGAGAGCTCCACCTGGGGCTCGACGACGTGGGGTGTGCCCACCTGGGCGCCGGCTTCCGGGGCGAGCAGCGCCGCCGCCAGCAGCAGCGCGACGGCGAGGTCCCGAGCCGTACGCCCGATCCGCCGTTGCGCCGCCCTAGGCACGGTCCACCTGCGCCGGGTGCGGCGCCGGGCCGGCCGGTGCCGGCGTTGCGGGCTTGCCCGGCTTCGTCGCCAGGAAGGCGGCCACCGCCAGGCTGCCGAAGAGCCACACCAGGAAGCAGACCACCGGCAACACCTGACGCAGCGCGAGGTCCTCGCTCCAGCCGTAGATCGCGCCGGAGGCGACCTCCTGCCACACCGAGCTGCCGAGCACCACCAGCAGCAACGCCGGGATCACCACCTTCACCAGCCAGTCGAAGGCGGCGGGGATCTTCACCCGGCTGGTGGTGTTGAGGAACTCGCGCAGGCGCGAGATCGGCAGCAGCCAGCCGATCATCAGGCTCTCGATCAGGCCCACCGTCAGCAACCCGTAGCCGAAGGCCCAGTGGTCGATCAGGTCGATCAGGGTGAAGCCCACGGTGCCGGTGGCGGCGAGCTCCGGGTCGATCACCCGGGGCAGGGCGAACAGCAGGCTACCCACCAGGCCCACGGCTCCGGTCGACAGCAGCGTCTTCTTGCGAGACCAGCCGAACTTGTCGATGATCGCGCAGTTGAGCCCCTCGATCAGCGAGATCGACGACGACAGGCCGGCCATCACCAGCAGCAGGAAGAACACCAATCCGAAGCTCCTCACCGCCCACGGCATGGCGGCGATGCCCTCCGGCACGACGAAGAAGATCATCGACAGCGTGCCGGCGCTCGGCACGATGGCGAAGGCGAACAGCAGGGAGAAGATGGCGAGCCCGGCGATGTACTCGAAGCCGCAGTTGAGGCACGCCGTCAGCAGACCGTTGTTGGTGTGGTCGGCGTCGCGCGGCAGGTACGACGCGTAGGCCGTCATCACGCCGAAGCCGAGGGTGAGGCTGAAGAAGATCTGGGCCACCGCACCGCGCCACACCGCCGGGTCGTCCATGATCTGGAAGTCCGGCGTGAACAGCAGGTAGACGCCCTCCTCGCCGTGGGGCAGGGTGACGCCGCGGATCACCAGGATCAGCATGAAGATCCACATCAGCGGCACGAAGATCTTGACCACCGGCTCGATGGAGGTCGCCCCGCGGCGCACGATCACCAGGTTGAGCACCCACACCAGCAGCACCAGCAGCACCACCCAGGGGGTGGAGATCATCCGGAAGAAGAACCCCTGGGGGTTGTCCAGGGTCGCCATCGCGTAGCCCGGGGTGGCCGAGACCGCCTCCCACAGCGGCCCGAAGGAGCCGAGGAACATGCCGCAAACCCAGGCCAGGATGGTGATGTAGTACATCGTGATGAAGCTGGCGTTGAGCAGAGCGAACCAGCCCACCATCTCGCCCCAGCGTCCGCCCACCCGGCCGAGCGACGGCGGGAATGCCTGCTGCGTGAGCCCGCCCAGGCCGAGCTCGGTGATCAGCATCGGGATGCCGACGACGAACAGCGCCACCAGGTAGGGGAGGTAGAAGGCGCCGAACCCGTAGGTGTAGGCGTTGGACCCGAAGAACACCACGTTGCCCAGGCCGATCGCCGACCCGGAGGCGGCGAGCACGAAGCCGAGCTTCGACTTCCACTGATCGCGCGAATCTGCCACTCGCTGGTTCCGATCCCTTTCGTGGACACGCCCGACTGCGGGTGAGCAACCCGCGACGCGGCGCCTTGCCTGCGGAGCCCGCGGCATCTTAGCGGACCCTCGGCGCCCCGGCAACCATCCCTCTATTGCGGAAAATGCAAATTCTTTGAACGATGTCCCGCCCTCCGGCCGCCAGGCCACCTTGGAGGGCAATGGCCGGACCGCAGCGGGGCGCGTGGGTGGGCGTTCACCTCTTCCTCGACGGGGAGCGGGGCGAGGTGGCGAGCTCGGGAGACCGGGTTCTCCGGGAGGTCGTGGGCCCGCTGGTCCGCGAGCTCGCCGCCGCCGGCGCGCTGGCGCGCTACTTCTTCATCCGCTACGCCGAGGGCGGCCCCCACCTGCGCCTGCGCCTCCAGCCGCCCGGCGAGCACGGCGACGCGATCGCGGCGGCGTTGGCGCGGCATGCCCACCTCGAACCCGAGCAGGGCGACGAGGCCGGCCCGTTCCGTCCCTCCCGCCATCCCGTCCTGCGCCTCGTACGCCGGGTCGCCTACCGGCCGGAGATCTGGCGCTACGGAGGGGAGCGGGGGGTGGAGGTCTCCGAGGATCTCTTCCACCTGTGCAGCGAGGTGGCCCTCGAGCTGGTCGCCACCGGGGAGCCCCCGCCCCCGCCGGTGCGAGCGGCCCACGCGGTGCTGGCGCTCACCGTGCTGCTGCACGCCTTCTGCCGCGACCGGGCCACCGCCGTGGAGCAGGCCCAGGCCTACAGCCGCGAGTGGGTGGCCAGCATGGACCCGGGCGCGGCCGAGCCGCTGGCCCACCAGCGCGCCTGGCAGCGCGCCTTCGAGCTCAATGCGGACCGCCAGCCCCCCGCCCTGCGCGAGGCGGTGGCCACCCTGTGGAGCGCGCTGGACGCCGGCGACACCGACGGCGCGCCGCAGCCGCTGGCCCGCCTGTACCACGGGGCGGTGCGGATCCGGCAGCAGCTCGAGGAGCTCACCGCGGCGGGCGGCCTCGCCGACCCCGACGGTCCCCTCGGCGCCTGGCAGGACGTGCGCCGCCTGCTGGTGTCGAGCTACGTCCACATGATGAGCAACCGCCTGGGGATCACCACCTTCCAAGAGGCTTTCACCGGTCGCATGCTGGCTCGATTCCTCGAGCCGGTGGCGGTCTTTCCACCAACCCGAGAAGGAGGAAGTCATGCGCAAGAAGATCGAGCTCAATCTGGATGATCTGAGGGTCGAGTCGTTCGAGGTCCTGCCGGAGCTGGCCGACGAGCAGGCGATGCTCGCCGCCGGCGGCCGCGCCGCGCCGTCGAGCGACACCGGCTGCTACAGCCTGTGCGGCACCGGCTGCGAGACGGTGGTCTGCTGCTACCCGACCCAGGGCAACGGCTCCGAGGCTCCGGCTCCGGAACAGCCGTCCCCGGCCGACACCACCCGCGGCTGATGACGGGCGGAGCTCGGCCGCGCGCCGATGTGGATTCGGGGGCCAACGGCCGAGCTCCCTTTTCGCCCGCCGGGGAACCCGAGTTCCTCGCTGCGGCCCGCCGCATCGGCGAGGACCTGCTGGCGACAGCCCGGGAGCTGCCGGACGGCAGCCTGACCTGGGGCCGGGGGGCCGGCCGCGACCAGCAGCCGGTGGCCGACAGCGGTCCCTTCAACGGCCGCTGCGGCGAGGCGCTCCTGCTCGCGGCGCTGGCCGCAGCCACCGGCGAGGAGACCTGGGCGCGCGCCTGCTCGCAGGTCCTTCTCACCCTGCGCCGCGGTCTGCCCGATGCCGGCTACCGCGAACGCCTCGCCACGGAGGTGACGCTGGGGCTCTCCGGGCTCGCCGGCATCCTCTACTGCCTGGTCCGCATCGCCGGCCTCCTCGACCGCCCGGAGCTGATCGACGACGCCCGCCGCGTCGCGGCCCTGCTCACCCCGGAGCGCATCGAGGGCGATTACCAGTACGACGTGATCTGGGGCAACGCCGGCGTGCTGCTGGCGCTGCTCGCCCTCGACGCCGCCGGCGACGAGGAAGCCGTGGCCGGCGCCGAGCTGTGCGGCCGCCATCTGCTGGCCCACCGCAAACCGGATCCGGTCAGCGGCCTGCGCGCCTGGCCGACCCTGAGGGCGGTGCCCTCGTCGGGCTTCGCCCACGGTGCCAGCGGCATCGCCCATGCCCTGCTCGCCCTGCACCGGCGCACCGCCGACGACGCCTTCTACGACGCCGCCCTCGAGGCCTTCGCCTTCGAGCGCACGCTGCTGCACGAGGACCCGCCGCGCCGCTGGGAGGACTCCCGCGTCGAGCCGGCCGGGGTGCCGCGCATGTGGAGCTGGTGCCACGGCGCCCCCGGCATCGCGCTGGCGCGGCTGGGCAGCGTCGACCTGCTGCGCGAGGGCGACGAGGGCCCGGTGGTCGCCGACCTGCGGGAGGCGCTCCAGCAGTCGATTCACGCGCGGGTGCCGGGGGTCGACACCATCTGCTGCGGCTACTTCGGGCGCATCGAGGTGCTGATCGAGGCGGGCCGGGTGCTCGGCAACGAGAGCCTCGCCCTCAACGCCCGGCAGCTCGCCCGGCAGCGGCTCGGCCGCGCCGCCGCCAAGGATGGATTCCTGCTCAACGACATCGAGCCCACCGTCGAGGCCCACCTCTGGCCGGGCCTGTGGCAGGGGCTCGGCGGCAGCGCCTACAGCCTCCTCCGCCTCACCGATCCGGAGCGCTTCCCGTGCATCCTGACGATGGCCTGAGGGTGCCGGCGGCCGTCGCCGAGCCGCCGGCCGGGGGACACCAGGCCGCCGGGGAGCCTTCCCCGGCCACCCTGTTCCCCCGCTTCGTGTGCCGCGTCGGGGGCCTGCCGGCCGCCGCCGCGACCGACGCCCTGGCCTCGGAGGAGCTGGGCCGGCTCCTCGACGAGCTCCACGCGCTGGAACGCGCGACGGCGCAGCGGCGCGACGCGGTGTCCGATCGGCTGCACGAGCTCGTCGGCGGCGAGACGGACGGCGAGCTGCGGGCGGCCCGCCTCAACCTGCGCCGCCGCCTCTACAACGGCAAGCCGGCGCGGCCGGAAGAGCTCCTCCTGCTGCCGGCCGCGGTGCGCGCCGAGGTCGAGGAGCTCGGCGACCTGCTGCACCGGCGCGCCGAAGTGCGCGAGCGTCTGGCGGCCGCCTACCCCCGAGAGACGGCGCGGCTGCGGCGCGGCCTGCAGAAGGCCCTGGGCGAGTCGTCGTTCCAGCACGCCCTGGTGCTTTCGAGCCCCGCCCTGTTCGACGCCCAGGACCGCTACCGGCGGGCCGACCCGGCGCGGCTGCGCGCCCGGGAACGGCAGATCGAGCGCGGCCTGCTGCGCTACTGGACGCGCATGGCCACCAAGGCCACCCCGTTCTCGACCTTCTGCCAGATCCTGCCCGGGGAGCTGGTGGCACCGGGGCACGAGGCGGCCGGAGAGCGCGAGACGGGCGGCAGTGGGCTCGTGCTGCGCGGCGACCTCGCCGTCACCCGCACGCTGGTGCGGCTCAACAAGGCCTTCAACACGGTGGTCCTCCACCGCCTGGGGCGGGAGCCGGCGCTGCGCCGCCACCTGCTGGTCGAGCTCAATCCGACGGTGCGGGAGGAGGGCGGCGTGCTGCGCTTCCTCTCCACTGCCGGCGGCCGCGAGGTGTTCCAGCGCCTGCCGGCGAGCCCCGCCCTGGAGCTGGTGCGCCAGGCCCTGGCCGGGGGCGAGGCGAGGACGGCGCACCGACTGGTCGCCGAACTGGCGGCCCGCGAGGAGGTGGACCTGCCAGAGGAGGCGGTGGGCGGCTACATCGACCGCCTGGTGGAGATCGGGATGCTGCGCCTGACCACCGGCATCCCCGCCCAGGACGTGGAGTGGGATCGCCGCCTCGCCGCCCTCCTCGACGGCATCGACGCCGCGCCGGCGCGTCAGGCCGCGGACTTCCTGCGCCGCCTGCAGGAGCTGACCGCCGCCTTCTCCGCGGCGCGGCAGGCCGGCGAGCGCCGCGACCTGCTGGCTACCTTCGACCGCGAGTTCCGGGCCTACCGCGAGGCCAACGATCTGCGCCTGCGGGTCAACACGCCCGTGTACGAGGACGCCACGGCGCCGGCCCGGGCGCTCTGGCACCGCAGCGCCCCGGTCGAGGGGCTGGAGGACGAGCTGCGGCGCTACGTCACGGCGACGGCGCGGCTCAACGTCCTGCGCTGCGACCAGGCGACGATGCGACACCTCTTCGACGAGCTCTACGCCGGCCGCCAGCGGGTGGGGCTGCTGGAGTTCTACGAGGACTACTACCGGCGCCACTACAAGGCCCACCTGGAGCGCGAGCTGCGGGCGCGCCGCGGCGAGGCGGCCGCGGCCGACGAGGGGTACGACCTGGCCAACCCCTTCGGCCTGGAGCCGGTGCGCGGCATTCTCGCCGCCCGGCGCGAGCTGGCCAGCCTGGTCGGCCAGCGCTGGGAGACGGCCACCGGCGACGGCATCCGGCTGGACCTCGCGGAGATCGAGGCGATCTGCGCCGCGACGCCGCCGATGCCGACCCGCTCGGCCTGGTCCGCCGTGCTCTACGGCGAGCTCCTCGATGGCGGCGCCGAGCCGGTCCGCTTCCTGCTGCGCAACGGCGGCTACTCGATCGGCTACGGCAAGATGTTCTCGCGCTTCCTCGACCTGTTCCCCGCGGACTTCACGGCGGCGCTGCGCGACGGCAACCGGCGGCTGAGCCGTCACGCCCTGGCCGAGCTGTGCGACGACGCCGACTTCAACGCCAACCTGCACCCGCCGTTGTTCGACGAGGAGATCAGCTATCCGCCGGGCGAGGGCCGGGGCTCCGGCGATCGCCTGCTGCCGTCGGACCTGGCCGTGGTGCGCGATCCGGACGACGCCTTCGCGCTGCTTCTGATCCACCCGGCGACGGGGCGCCGGGTGCTCCCGGTGGACACCGGGTTCATGTCCCCCGACGCGCGGCCCCCGCTGTACCGCCTGCTGACCACCTTCAACCCGACGCCCTCGTTCCGCCTGCCGCTGCCCCTGGGGCCGGGGCCCGCCGGTGCCACCCTCGGCGGCGTCACCGTGCGCCCCCGCATCGCGGTCGGGGACCACCTGGTGCTGTATCGTCGCACCTGGCTGGTGCCGGCCGATCGCTTCCCCCGCCAGGAGCCGGGGGAGTCGGACGCCCAGCATTTCCAGCGCCTCGGCACCTGGCGCCGCGACCACGGGCTGCCGCCGGAGGTCTACCTGCGGTTCCAGCCGGTGCTGGGAGCCTTCCGCCAGGCCGGCGAGGAGGGTTCCCCGCCGCCGCGCCTGGCGGCCGAGGAGCTGAAGCCCCAGTACCTGTGCTTCGACAGCCCGCTGCTGGCCGGCCTCGCCCGAACCGCGGCGCCGGCCGGAGACCGCTTCGTGGCGCTGTTCGAGGAGCGGCTGCCCCGGAGGCTGGTGGAGCACCGGGGCGCCGGTCGGGTGAGCGAGCTCGTCCTGCAGCTCGATTTTCCCGAAGCACCCGGACCGCGACGATGACGCCCCCGAACCCGTCCCCGAGCCCGATATCGGGCAGCCCCGAGCGCGGATGATCCCCGCCACGGTGCCGGCCGTTCCCGAGCCCGCTGGCGCGATCCCGGTCGTCCTGCTCGGCTTCGAGGCCGCCTCGGCGGACCGCCTGGTGCGCCGCCTGGCCGCGGCCGGCGCCCGCGCGGTGGCGATCGCCTGGCCGGCCGAGGTGGAGGGCCGGGCGCCGGAGCTGGTGGTGTTGGGGCCCGCCTGGCGCGGCACCGCGGCGCGCAAGGCCGCCGGCGAGGTGCTGGCCCTCACCGGAGCGCGCCCGCTGGTCGTGGTGCTGGCAGGCGGCGACGATCCGGCGCCCTTCGACGACCTCGCCCGGCGCCACCCCGTCGTCCGGCGCCTGCACCACCTGCACCCCGGCGTGCGCATCCCCCGCACGCTCGCCGTCTACGAGGCGCTGCTGCCGGCCGTCCTGAGCCAGAAGGTGACGGGCCTCG
>DATACC010000260.1:0-5242 GCA_036259255.1 Thermoanaerobaculia bacterium
CTCCTGACCGCCGCGCCCACTCCGCCCCAGGAGCACTTCGTACCGCTCCCGATGCACCTCGCGCCGTTTCGATGGCGCGTCCCGCCCGACCTCGGCGACGCTGCGATCCCGCGGCCCTTGCCGGCCGCGTCGACAACGACCACGGACTCGACCCGTTCGAGAAGGAGCCTCGTCATGCGAAGCCGACCCGCCGCCGGCGCCCCGGCGGCCTTGCCGTCCCTGCTGCTCGCCCTGCTGCTCACCGCCACCCTGCCGACGGCCGCTGCCGCGCCGGCCCCGGCCGGCGCCGTGCCCGAGGTACCCGAGGTGCCCTTCGAGCACTACACGCTGCCCAACGGCCTGGACGTGATCCTCCACGTCGACCGCCGGCTGCCGGTGGTCCACCTCAACCAGTGGTTCCACGTCGGCTCGAAGAACGAGCGGCCCGGCCGCAGCGGCTTCGCCCATCTCTTCGAGCACCTGATGTTCCAGGGCTCCGTCCACGCCCCGGGCGAGTACTTCAGCCGGGCGGAACGGGCCGGCGCCAACCTCCGCGAAGGCGGCGTCAATGGCACCACCAACACCGACCGCACCAACTACTTCGCCACCGTGCCCTCCGGCAACCTGGAGTACCTGCTGTGGCTCGATTCCGACCGCCTGGCAACCCTGCCCGACGCGCTGACCCAGGAGATCCTCGACAACCAGATCGAGGTGGTGCGCAACGAGCGGCGCCAGAGCCTGGAGACGCCGCCCTACGGCCGCTGGCAGAAGCTGGCGGTGGAGAACCTGTACCCGGCGGGCCATCCCTACTCGTGGACCGTGTTCGGCAGCCACGAGGATCTGGCGGCGGCCACCCTCGACGACGTGCGCGAGTTCTTCACCCGCTACTACACGCCCAACAACATGACCCTGGTGCTGGCCGGGGACTTCGACCCGGCCGAGGCGCGGCGGCTGATCGAGCGCTATTACGGCCCCATCGCACCGGGGCCGGCGCTGGAGCGACCGAGTCGCTGGGTGCCGCGGCTCGACGGCGAGCGGGTGATCGAGGTCGCCGACCGGGTGCCCCAGGAGCGTGTCTACATGCTGTGGCCGGCGCCGCCGCTGCTCACGGCCGAGGAGGCGGCCCTCGATCTCGCGGCCACGGTGCTCGCCGACGGCCTGTCGTCGCGCCTCGAGCGCGAGCTCGTCTACGAACGCCAGCTCGCCACGGACGTGACCGCCGTCAACATGGGCCAGGAGCTGGCCTCCGCCTTCCTGGTCGTCGCCACCGCCCGGCCGGGCGCCCCGCTGGCCGACATCGAGGCGGCGATCACCCGCGCCATCGCCGGCCTCGCTGCCGACGGCCCCACCGCCGACGAGCTGGCCCGCGCCCAGGCGAAGTGGGAGCACGCCTTCGTCGGTGGCCTCGAGCGCATCGGCGGCTTCGGCGGCAAGGCCGACCGGCTGGCGACCTACCACACCTACCTGGGTCGACCGGGCTACTTCCGCGACGACATGGAGCGCTACCTCGGCGTGGGGCGCGACGACGTGCGCCGCGCCACCGCGCGCTGGCTCGACACTCCGAACCGCCTGGTGATGCGCTTCCGGCCGGAGACCGCCGGCCGCCCCGCCAGCCCGCCGGTCGACCGCGCGGCGGTGCCCGCCCTCGGCGGCGACCGGTCGTTCCGCGCCCCGGCGGTGCGGACGGCGAAGCTCGACAACGGCCTGGAGGTGCTGGTGGTCGAGCGACCCGAGCTGCCCAAGGTCACGGTGGGGCTGGTGACCCGCGCCGGCGCCCTCGCCGAGCCGGCCGGCCGCGAGGGCCTGGCCCACCTCACCGCTCTGACCCTGCGCCTCGGTACGGCGGAGCACGACTCGCTGCAGCTCGATGACGCGCTGGCACGCCTCGGCACCTCGGTGACCACCGCCGCCGGGCGCCAGACCGCCCTCGCCTTCCTCGACGTGCTGAGCCGGCACCTGGCGGAGGCGGTGGACCTGTTGGCCGAGGTGGTGCGCCGGCCCACCTTCCCCGCCGCCGAGGTGGAGCGCGAGCGCCAGCGCCACCTGGCGACCCTGGCGCAGCAGGAGAACATCCCGATGCTGGTGGCCTCGAACACCGCCCTGGAGCTGGTGTTCGGGAAGGACCACCCCTACGGTCGGCCGCTCCACGGCACGCCGGCCACGGTGGCCGCCATCACCCGCGACGAGATGGCGCGCTTCCACCGCGAGCGCTACAGGCCCGCCAGCTCGGCGCTGGTCTTCGTCGGCGACGTCACCCTGGAGGAGGCCACCCGCCTGGCGGGTCGGGCGTTGGGTGACTGGCGGGGGGGTGCCGCGCCGGTGGTGGAGGTGCCGGCGCCGCGGCCCACCGGCTTCGGGCGGATCCACCTGGTGGACCGTCCCGGGGCGCCCCAGACCTTCGTGGTCCAGGCGCTGCCGGGGCCGCATCGTATGGCCGAGGGGTACTACGACTTCGCGCTGCTCGACGCGGTGTGGGGCGGCGGCGGCTTCTCGACGCGGCTCAACCTCAACCTGCGCGAGGACAAGGGCTACTCCTACGGCGTGTCGTCGAGCAACGTCGCCTACCCGGACAGCGGCCTGTGGTGGGCCAAGGGCGGAGTCCAGACCGACCGGACGGCCGAGGCGGTGGCCGAAATGCGCCGGGAGCTGGCGGATCTCGCGGGGGAGCGCCCGGTGGGCGCCGCCGAGCTGGCGACGGCGGTGGACACCAGGACGCGCGGCTACGCTCAGCAGTTCGAGTCCTACGCCCGCATCCTGCAGCAGGTCTCCAGCCTGTGGATCCAGGGGCTGCCGGCCTCCGAGCTGCAGCGCGAGTACGATGCCACCGCGGCGGCCGCACCGGCCGGAGTGGCGGCGGCGGCGCGGCAGTGGGCCCAGCCGGAGCGCTCGCTGTTCGTGCTGGTGGGGGACCGCGAGAAGGTGGCGCCGCGCCTCGAGGCGCTGGGTCTCGGCCCGGTGGTGGTCCACGAGCCGGAGGGGGGCCGGGCGGACGCGCCGTAGAGGTACCGGACGGCCGGGGCGGGCGTGAGAACATCGCGCCCGGCCCCGGCGGTTCCACCGCCTAGCGGGCCGCGCGGCGTCACCGCCTGGCCGCCCCGGACGGTTCACCGCCTGCGCCACCAAACCCACCGCCGCCGATGCTCCGCTCCCGCGCCACCGCCGCCCTGCCCGCCGTCGCCGTCGCCCTGGCCGTGGCGCTCCTCGCCAGCCTGCTGGTGACGACCCAGAACTACCTCACGCTGGCGGATGCCGGGCAGCCGATGCCGTGGTGGCGGCTCCTCCGGCTCGAGCTGCGCGTGTGGCTGCTGTGGGCGGCGCTCTCCCCGGCGGTGGCCTGGCTCGGCCGGCGGTTCCCCCTCGCCGGTCCGCGCTGGCTCCGCCACGCGGCGGTGCACGCCGTAGCGGGGCCGGCCGTGGTGCTGCTCCACATGGTGCTGCTGGTCGTCACCTACGAGGTGGCGGGGCCGCGGGACGCCCAGTGGCCCGGTTTCGTGGCGGCGGTGGTCTCCACGCTGAGCCGGGTCTTCGGCATGGGCCTGGTGATCTACGCCGCGCTGGTGGCGGCCTTCCACGCCCTGGCCTGGTCGCGCGACCTGCGGGAGCGGGCGGTGCGCGAATCGCGCCTCGAGGCGCGGCTGGCCGAGGCGCGGCTGGCGCATTTGTCGGCCCAGCTCCACCCCCACTTCCTGTTCAACTCGTTGCACGCCATCTCGGCGCTGATGGCGCGCGACGTGCCGGCGGCGCGGCAGATGATGGCCCAGCTCTCCGAGCTGCTGCGCCACGCGCTGGCCGGCGGAGGCGAGCACGAGATCCCCCTCGACGAGGAGCTCGACCTGCTCGGCCGCTACGTGGAGCTGCAGCGGCTGCGCTTCGGCGACCGCCTGGTGGTGCGTCTCGACGTCGAGCCAGCGGCGCGACCGGTGCCGGTGCCCCGCCTGCTGCTGCAGCCGCTGTTCGAGAACGCGATCCGCCACGGCATCGAGCGCCGCGCCGGCGGCGGGACGGTGGCGCTGACCGCGCGCCGGGTGGTCGGGGCCGCGGAGGGCGGCGGTGGCGAGCGCCTGGTGCTGACGGTGTGCGACGACGGTCCCGGGCTGCCGCCGCCGGAGCGGCTGCGCGAGGGGGTGGGGCTCGGCAACACCCGGCAGCGCCTGGCCCAGCTCTACGGCGCCGGCCACCGCTTCGCGGTCGGCGAGGCGCCGGGCGGGGGCACGCGGATCGTCCTCGAGATCCCGGTGGGCGGGCGCTGAGGGAGCCGCGATGAACCCGCCAGCCCGAGCCCTGCGCGCCTTCGTGGTGGACGACGAGCCGCTCGCCCGCGAGCTGCTGGTGGCGATGCTGGCCGATCACCCGGACGTGGAGGTGACCGGCCAATACGGCGACGGCGCCTCGGCCCTGGCGGCGCTTTCCCGCCAGCCGCCGGACGTGCTGTTCCTCGACGTGCGCATGCCCGAGCTCTCCGGGTTCGAGGTGCTCGCCGCGCTGCCCGCCGGTGGCGGCGCGCGCCTGCCGGCGGTGGTCTTCGTCACCGCCTTCGACGAGTACGCCCTGCGCGCCTTCGACGTGTCGGCGGTGGACTACCTGCTCAAGCCGTTCGACGAGGCGCGCCTCGCCCAGGCCCTGGCCCGGGTGCGCTCGCACCTCGGCCGCGGTGCCGAGGGCGACGACGAGCAGCGCCGGCGCCTGGGGGATCTGCTGGCGCGGCTGGAGAGCGTCGCCGAGCGGGTGGTGGAGGGGGATGCGGCGGCGGCCCCGGGTGCCGAACCTGGAGCCAGGAGCGCCGGGCCGGGCGGCGGCTACCTGCGCCGGCTGGTGGCGAGGAGCGACGAGCGCGCGGTGCTGGTGCCGGTGGAGCAGGTGCGCTGGCTGGAGGCGGCGGGCAAGTGGGTGCGGGTGCACGCCGACACCGAGTTCACCCTGCGCGACACCATGGCGCGTCTCGAGGCGGCGCTCGATCCGGAGCGCTTCGTCCGCGTCTCCCGCTCGGCCATCGTCAACCTCGACCGGGTGCGCGAGATCCAGACCTGGTTCCACGGCGACCACCAGATCGTCCTCGACAACGGCGACCGGGTGAAGACCACCCGGGGCTACCGGGAGGCGGTGGCGGCGCTGCTCGCCGGGAGCTAGCTGTAGCTGCTCGAGAGGTTGTTCACCTGGGTGGCTGTGGGAAGCTGAGGTTGTCGAGTACCTCGAAACCCACGGAGGCCACCCAGGTGAAGATCCATCGTAACGCCAAGACGACTCCCCAGGGCAGGGCGCTGCT
>DATACC010000261.1:0-3603 GCA_036259255.1 Thermoanaerobaculia bacterium
AGGAGCAGCGCCCCGAGGGCGAGCTCGACGCCCCAGTGCAGGTGGTCGTCGCGCACGCAGCGCACGAAGACGAGGAGCACCAGCACGCCCCGACCGGCCCGCGCCAGCGCCGGCCAGCGGGCCTCCGCCCGGTCGCCGAGCCAGGCGAACGCCACCGCCGCCAGCGCCAGGGCGGCGAACAGGTAGCGCGACGAGCGATGGTCGTGGACCTGGAGCAGAAACTGGAGGAAGAACGTCGCCGGCAGGGCGAGCACCAGGGCGGTGACGAGCCGCCGCCGCGGAAGGCCGGGCAGCAGCAGGGCGAGCAGCGGGGCCAGCAGGCTCGCCGGGGCGCCGGTCCAGGGCAGGAAGCGGCCCATGTGGACCGGGTCGCGGAGGAAGGCGAGGGGCTCGATGGCGAACTCCGGCTGGTGCCGGCGCACGTCCAGCGTCACCTCGCTCCAGCCCGGCAGCGCCAGGCCCGCCACCTCCACCGGCGCCGGGTACACCGGGTTGCCGGTGGCCACGGCGTTGCGCGCGTAGGTGTAGCCGCCAGCCAGCAGGGCGACGGCGCCGGCGAGGGCCATCAGCGCGGCCGCCCGGCGCAGCGGCGGCCGGGGCCACAGCAGCGCCACGGCGAGCAGCAGGACGACCGGCGGCGCGAAGAGCACGCCCAGGTACTTGGTCCCCGCCGCCAGGCCGAGGGCGGCCCCGGCGTACACGGCGCCGCCGGCCGCCGGGCAGCGGCGCAGGAGGAGCGTGGCGTCGACCGCGGCGAGCAGGGCGAAGGCGAGCAGGTGGTCGTTGCCCGCCGACAGGGCGAGGACGGGGAAGGCCAGCGGTACGCTGAGGTAGAGCAGCAGGGCCACCGCCGCCCAGGCCGGGGAGGCGCCGAGGGCGAGGGCCACCGCCGCCACCGCCGCCAGGCTCGCCAGGGCCACCGGGAGCTGCATCCAGCGGGCGAGATAGTCGCTGTCCTCCAGCGGCGCGAGCAGCGCCCAGGCGAGCATTTCGGAGGCCACCGGGTAGTGGGGCGTGGACTTGTCGCCGAAGCCGAACTTCGGCATCCGCAGGTCGCCGTGCTGGTGCCACACCGCCACCGTGGAGAGGTGGTACGAGGGATCGTCGCCCTTCTGCGGCGGCAGGTGGCGCTCCTCGGCCAGGGCGAGACCCAGGTAGACGGCGGCGGCGGCGAAGGCGGCCGCCAGCAGCGCCCGCTCCCACGGCGCCGCGACCCGGGCCGGGGAGGCGCCGTCGCCCTCCGCCGCGCGGCGGACGCCTGGCGGCGGCAGCAGGAGGGCGCTCAGCGCCAGGAGCGCCTCGACCGGCAGGAAGAAACGCCGCTCCAGCAGCCCGAAGTGGCCGAGCAGCGTCACCGGCAGGATCACCAGCAGCAGTGCGAACAGCGTCGCCGCGGTCGTCCGGCTGGTGACGCCGGCGCCCGGCAGCAGCCGGCCGGCGAGGCGCAGCCCGAGGGTCCCGGTGCCGACCAGCAGCCCCGCCGCGGCCGCCATTCCCACCGTCGGCGGTGGCTGGGCGGGCAGCGCGCCGGCCGCGAGGAAGACGGCGGCGAGCACCGGCGGCAGCATCGCGGCGAGGCGGGGGGGGAATGGTCGGCGCATCGGTGAGGGGGCGGGGGAGTACGAATCGCCGCGAGGATCAGCCTACAGGCCGTTTCCGCAAAGCTGCAACCGCGCTTCAGGAAGCGTCGCGGCGCGCGCGACGCTCTGCCGGCGGGTGGTAGATTGCGCCCCGCCGATGCGTCTGCGCCCGCTCCACGTCGCCTGCCTCGCCCTGGTCCTGCTGGGGCTCGCGGGCACCGTCTACAAGGTCCACTTCCCGCCGGGGCCGATGGCCGACGAGGCCGCCTACGCCCTGATGGCGGAGAGCCTGTGGCACGACCGCGACCTGCAGTTCGACCGCCGCGACCTCGAGCGGGCCTACAACCTGTGGGACCAGGGCCCCCACGGCATCATCCTGTTCACCCGCGACGGCGGCGAGACGATGTTCTTCGGCAAGCCCTTCGTCTACTCCGCGGTGGCGCTGCCGCTGGTGCTGCTGTTCGGCACCCAGGGCTTCCTGGTGCTCAACATGGCCCTCTACCTCGCCATGCTGGCGGCGGCCTGGGTGCTGTTCCATCGTCGCCGCGAGGAGATGGACGCCCCAGCCCTGCCGGAGGAGGGCGGCGGCCGGGCCGCCGCCGGGGCGCGGCCGGCCGGTCCCCACCTCGGCAACGGCGCCGCGGGCCTGTTCCTCGCCGGCTTCTTCTTCGCCTCGGCGGCCTTCGTCTACGTCTTCTGGATCCACCCGGAAGTCTTCAACATGGCGTGCGTCTTCTTCCCGCTGGCCGCCTGGGCGTGGCTGCGCGGGCGGCCGCGCTGGGGCCGCTGGGAGTACCTCGCGCTCGTCGTCGCCGGCGGCCTGCTCGCCGCCGCCTTCGTCTCCAAGGAGCCCCTCGCCGTGATGGCCCTGCCCCTCGGCGTCGACCTGGTGTGGAGCCGGCGCTGGCGGGGCCTGGCGGCGGTGGTCGCCGGAGGGCTCTTGGGGCTCGCCCTGCTGGTCGGCATCCAGTACAGGCTCACCGGCGCGGTGAGCCCCTACCGCGGCGTCCAGCGCAGCTCCTTCGAGACCAACTACCCGTTCGAGATGCAGGGCGACCCGTGGGCCGCCTACAAGGGCACCAGCTACGGCTCCTGGTCCGGCCTCACGCCGGAGGCGACGCCGCGCACCGTGCTCTACGACACGCTCTACTTCTTCGTCGGCCGCCACACCGGGCTCGTGCCCTACTTCCCGTTCGCGGTGTTCGCCCTGGGGCTCTACCTGTGGGCCTGCTGGCGCGGACCGCGCGACCGCTTCGCCCACCTGGTGGCGCTGGCGGTCCTCGCCTACTGCGCTTTCTTCTTGCTGATGCGGCCTTGGAACTACCAGGGCGGCGCCGGGTTCCTCGGCAACCGCTACTTCGCCGGCATCTACCCGGTGCTGCTGCTGCTGATCACCCGCTTCGACGCCCGGCGCAGCCTGCTGCTGCCGTTCGCCGCCGCCGGGCTGTGGACCGCCGCCGTGGTCGCCGTGCCGCTGCAGCAGATCACCCCGGAGGCGACCCTGCAGAGCCACGTGCGCACCGCCACCTTCCAGGCCCTGCCGCTGGAGCTCACCCTGCTCTCCGGCGGCAGCATCCCCGGCTACGCGCTGCGCAACTGGGGGCAGGGGGTGTGGGTGCTGCCGAAGCAGAACTTCTTCCACGCCGAGCGCCACCCCAACGGCATCTGGGTGCGCGGCGCCAGCCGCTCCGAGGTGGTGGTGGTCTCGCCGGTGCCGCTGCGCACGATCCACTTCACGGCCTACTCGCCGCTGCCCGACAACGTGCTGACGGTGGAGAGCGGCGTCGCCCGGGTGGCGGTGCCGTTCTCCGAGGAGGAGAACCGCGACGGGGTGGTGGTGGAGCTGCCGGTGGAGCCGGTGGCGCGGGACCTCGGGTTCCTGCAGGGCGCCCGGCGCGAGTACTTCTACCGCTTCACGCTGTCGACCACCGACGGCTGGATGCCGGCCCGCGTCGAGCCGGACAGCCCGGACTACCGCTACCTCAGCGCCTTCCTGAGCTTCACCGGCGATCCGCCGTGACCG
>DATACC010000262.1:0-4080 GCA_036259255.1 Thermoanaerobaculia bacterium
AGCAGCGCCCTGCCCTGGGGAGTCGTCTTGGCGTTACGATGGATCTTCACCTGGGTGGCCTCCGTGGGTTTCGAGGTACTCGACAACCTCAGCTTCCCACAGCCACCCAGGTGAACAACCTCTCGAGCAGCTACAGCTAGCCATCAGGCCTCGGTCTCCGGCGCGACCGTCGAGGCCGCGGCGCTGCCGCCGGGCTTCGTGCTGGCGGAGATCGTCGAGGGTATCGCGGCGGCGAGCCGCCGCCGCCGCCGTGGCGCTGAGCCCGGGCGCCGCTAGCCCAGCAGCTCGCTGTCTTCCAGGCTGCCTTCCTCCTCGCCGGCGTTCTTCTCGGTGAAGGCGGCCTGGAGACGTTCGAGGAGTTGGGGGAAGCGCTCGTACAGGCGCTTCGGCTCGCGGCGCTCGGCGCGGGCCAGGGCGAAGTGGGTGAGCAGTGGCAGGGCGAGGGTCGAATCGGCATAGCAGACCACGGCGTCGGGCAGGCGGTCCGGGTCCACCTTGCCCCAGGAGACGGCCTCGCCCGGGGTGGCGCCGGACAGCCCGCCGGTGTCGGGCCGCGCGTCGGTCACCTGGAGGAAGAAGTCGTGGCCGGCCTCCTCGAGGCCGAGCACCTCCTGGATCTGGGGCTCGGTCTGCAGCATGAAGTTCTTCGGGCTGCCGCCGCCGAGGATGAACACCGCGCTCTTGCCGCCCGCCGCCTTGGCGTCCCACACGATGCCGGCCGAGAGATTCACGTCGTCGTTGACCTGGAAGCGCAGCTCCGAGCCCTCGAGCTGCAGGCGCGCCACGTTCATGCCGATGGAGCTGTCGCCCGGCGAGGAGGTGAAGATCGGCACCGCGTGGCGGTAGGCGGCGGCGACGAGCGAGGTGCCCACGAGGTCGAGCTTCTCCTCGACGGCGGCGACCCAGCGCCCCACCCGGTAGTGGAACTCGGGCGTCGACATGGGGCGGTCGAACTCCGGCAGGCGCAGGAGCTTGCGGTAGAAGGCATCGGTCTCGAGCAGCACCGAGTAGTCGAAGACGATGTCGTAGATGCGCACCACCCCCTCCTCGCGCAGCGTCACGTCGTCGGCAAACGGGCTGCCGGAGTGGAGCTTGAGACCGATGGCGTGGTGGGTGTCGTGGTAGAGGTTGGCGCCGGTCGACACGATCCAGTCGACGAAGCCGGCCTCGACCAGCGGCACCAGGCAGGAGCGCCCGAGGCCGGCCGGGGTGAGCGCGCCGGAGATCGACAGCCCCACGGTGACGTCGGGGGCGAGCATCTTCTCGGTGAACAGCCGCGCCGCCTCGCGCAGCCGGCCGGCGTTGTAGGCGGTGAACGTCTCCGAGATCACCTCCTCCAGGCTCTCGCGCCCGGTCAGCGGCTCGGGAAAGATGCGGCGGCCGGACAGATGGCGGCTGGGTTTCATGGCGTCGGGGCTCCTGGTGGGATTCGGGTGCGGGGCGGGACTCGCTCGGGCCGCCATCCTACCGGAGCGCCGTGACCGCAGCCGGCGGCGCGGCGGCGACGTTTCCGCGGCAGAGTCCGGTTCGCTCGCCGCGCGGCGCCCCGATCTCCCCGCCGGAGCCGCGGCTTGGGTAGACTCCGCGCCATGGCTCCCGAGAAGAAGATCTTCTGGATCGTGCTGGTGGTGATCGTGATCGTCGTGGCGGTGCTGTTGTTCGGACCGGAGGTCCGGGAGCGCCGGGGTCCGCAGCCGAAGGCGGCGTGGGTGGCCATCGAAGCCGACGGGGCCGGCGTGGCCGTGGTGGGGCCGGTGGAGATCGCGGCCGGCACGCCGTTCACGCTCCACGCCGTGCTCGAGGCCGAGCAGCGCGACGGCACCCCGCTCTACTACACCAGGGCGCCGGCGCTCGAGATCGGCGGCGAGCGGGTGCCGCCCGATCGCGTGCGGCCGTGGGACCGGCCGGACGAGGCCCAGGTCACCTGGTTCACCGTCGAGGGCTCGGTGCCGTACCTGCGGCTCCAGGAGGGGCAGGGCACCGAGCGGCTGGAGTTCAAGGAGTTCCTGCGCTCCGACTGGCCCTACTCCTGGTCCCTCGACGGGCGCCTGGAGCCGGCCCACGACGACATTCTGGCGGGTCCCTCGGTGCAGCTCGAGTGGCCGTTCGGCACCCAGCGCTACCAGGTGCGCATCGCGGTGGGCGGCGAGGAGGAGGACGTGCTCGCCCGCGAGCGCTTCGTCTCCTGGGGCGCCGCCGAGCTGCCGGCCGAGGCGGAGCGCTTCCCCACGGTGACGGCGGCGCTGCCGGGGCCGGCGGCACCGGCGTCCGCCGTCTTCGGCCTCAGCCAGCTCGAGCCGGTGGCCGACGAGGCCGCGCAGCTGCCGGGCGACGCCGTCGCCGGAGGGCAGGCGGGGCGCGACGCCCTGCGCGAGGAGCTGGTGCGCCTGACCGCCGCCCGTCTCGCCTTCGCCCGCCTGCCGCTGCTCGCCGAGGTGATCGCGGCGACAGGGACCAGCCCCGGGGCGGTGGCCTGGGGCGAGGTGGCCCTCGACGGAACGGTGGCGTGGGACCGGGTGGCCACCGGTGACCTGCTGCGCGCCGGCGGCCGGGTGGTGATGCTCTACCGGGACGCGGCCCCCCCGGCGCCGGGCAACGACGAATCCGGGGCGGCGGACCACCCGGAGACGCCCGGCGCCGGCAACGGCCGGCTCGACCGCGACGACCTGGTGTTCGACTACGCCCGCGGTGCCGCTGTGCGCCGGCTCTCCGACGTGTTCGCCGGCGAGGGCGGCGTGGTGCAGTGGGCACCGCTGGCGAGCGGACCCTGAGGGGGCCGCCGCGGCGGCCTGCGTGATACCTTCCCGGAGCGGCGGAGCCCCGTCGCTCCCCTGCCAACGACACCCGACGGAAGAGCGCTTCGACATGACCAAGACGGTGACCCTGATCCCCGGCGACGGCATCGGCCCGGAGGTGGCGGCGGCGACGACCCGGGTGGTGGCGGCGGCCGGTGCCGATGTCGAGTGGGAGTCCTACCTCGCCGGCACCGAGGCGATGGCCCGCCACGGTGACCCGCTGCCGGCCGAGCTGGTGGACTCGATCCGCCGCACCAAGGTGGCTCTCAAGGGCCCGGTGACCACCCCGGTGGGCAAGGGGTTCCGCTCGATCAACGTACAGCTCAGGAAGACCCTCGACCTCTACGCCAACCTGCGGCCCTGCAAGTCGCTGCCGGCCTTTCCGGGCCGCTACGAGAACGTCGACCTGGTGGTGGTGCGGGAGAACACCGAGGGCCTGTACAGCGGCCTGGAGCACGAGGTGGTGCCCGGGGTTGTGGAGTCGCTCAAGATCATCACCGAGAAGGCGTCCACCCGCATCGCCCACTTCGCCTTCCAATACGCCCGCCAGTACGGCCGCAAGCGAGTCACCGCCGTGCACAAGGCCAACATCATGAAGCTGTCCGACGGCCTGTTTCTCGAGTGCTTCCGCAAGGTCAGCGAGGAGTATCCGGACATCGAGGCCGACGACCGCATCATCGACAACCTGTGCATGCAGCTCGTCATGCGTCCCGAGACCTACGACATGCTGCTGCTCGAGAACCTCTACGGCGACATCGTGTCCGACCTGGCGGCGGGGCTCGTCGGCGGCCTCGGGGTGGCGCCGGGGGCGAACATCGGCCAGGGGGTGGCGGTGTTCGAGGCGGTCCACGGCAGCGCGCCGGACATCGCCGGGCAGGACGTCGCCAACCCGGTGGCCTTGATGCGCTCGGCGATCCAGATGCTGCGCTGGATCGGCCAGCCGGAGGCGGCCGACCGCATGGGCAAGGCGATCCGCCACGTCTTCGTCGACCAGAAGATCCGCACCCGGGACCTCGGCGGCACCGCCTCGACCACCGCCTTCACCGACGCCGTGGTGCGCGTCCTCGAGGCCGGGAGCTAGGCGGCGGGCGGTGAACGAGGCGCGCCGCACCCTGGGCTGCTGGCTGCTCGCGGCGTTCCTCGGCCGCGGCTGCGATCCGACCACCGCCCGGCTGCCGGTGGCCGTCGCCCGGGTGCGGCCGCTGACGCCCGGGGAGGCGGCGGAGCTCGCCCGGCGCGGGGGCAACCTGCGGGTGCTGCCGCGCCCGCGCCGCCGCAGTGCCGC
>DATACC010000263.1:0-10909 GCA_036259255.1 Thermoanaerobaculia bacterium
GTCGGCGCCGTCGTCCGGCGCCGGGGTCTGGTCGTGGGGGAACCAGGACGCCGGAGCCAAGCGCGGCTCGGCGCCGGCGGTGGTTGTGGGGAGCGGGCTCACCGGCGCGGCGGGCGGGCTCTCGGCCTCGCTCAGTCCGCCCGTCCCGCGGCACGCCGCGGCGCCGGCGGCCAGGGCGGCGGCCAGGGCGAGGTACGCGAGGCTCTTCCATGCGGTGTCGGTCGACATCGATCCTCCCTCGGGGACACGGTCCAGGGGAATGCCCTGCCGGGCCGGGCGGGGGACCGGGGGTCCGACCGGAGATCACAGCTCCGCAAGGCGACTCTGCAGGGGAGTGTCGCCTTACGCAATTCCATTTCGCCGCGGCCTAGCCGCAGTGGCGCTGGGGCTCGCCGAGGGCCTCGCGGTCCTCCTCGGCCTGCCGCAGGGGCCGGGTCCGCGAGCACAGGGTGGCGGTGAGGGCGTCCTCCTCGCCGTACGCGTAGACCAGGTAGGAACCGCCCTCCTCGAAGGGGTAGCCGCAGGTGGCCGTGTCGGCCGCCGTGGTGAGGGTGACGCGGTCGCCCTCCGCCAGGCCCTTCCAGACGTCGATCAGGTCGAAGGTCACCCGGACCTTGCGGAAGCCCTCGGTGAAGGGCTCGAGGGCCACCACCCTGCCGGTGAACACCGCGTCGGCGTTCTCCAGCTCCTGGGCTGGCGGGCCGGGCTCCATGCAGGAGCAGGCCGCGGCGTCGCCGGCGAGGCCGCCGGCGAGCACCGCCGCGACGAGGAGCGGTCGCAGCGCCCGGAGGAGGCGGCGGGTTCCGAAGGCGGGGATCGAGAGGGTCGGAGCAGTGGGGATCGGAAGGGTCATGGGGTGGTTCCTTTCGTGATCGTTCGGCTCACCCGGCCTGGCCCGTCCCGGCTTGCCGGCTCAGCTCGTTCGGCGCAGCTCGCGTCGGGCCGCCGCCAGGGCTTCGCGGAGCTCGTGGCGCTCCGGGTCGTCGACCGCCCGGCCGCCGAAGCTCTCGGCGACGTAGAGCTGCACCACGCGTGCCGCCGGCACCGCCGCCGCCGGGAAGCGCCGCGCCGCCTGGCGCTCGAGGGCCAGCGGCCCCGTGGCCGGGGTGAGCGCCAGGCCGGCGCGGGCGAGGTGGCGGCGCAGCTCGTCGTAGGCCCGGGTCGCGGTGAGCGGACGGCGCAGGCGCAGGACGAGCCAGGCGCCACCCAGCGCCGCCAGGCCCGCCAGCAGCCAGGTGATGCGCGCCTCGCCGCCGGCATTTGGCGACGCCGCCGCCTCCGTGGCGATGTCGACCGCCTCCGCGGCCTCCGCCACCGCAGTCGCCCCGTCCGCCTGCCGGAAGCGCTCCCACAGGTCGCGCCAGCCCCGCAGCAGGCTGCCGACCACCGCCACCTGGTCGTCGATGTCGTAGGTCAGGACGTAGCGGTCCCACTGGAAGACCATCGTGTCGTAGAGCTGCTCGGCCAGCCCCAGCAGGCCCTGCTCGCCGGCCGCGGGACGGCCCGCCGGCGGCGTGGGATCGAAGATCCGCCAGCCGTCTCCCGGCAGCCAGGCCTCCACCCAGGCGTGGGCGTTGGACTGGCGCACGATGTAGTAGCCCAGCGGCGTGCGCTCGCCGCCGAGGAAGCCGACCGCCAGGCGCGCCGGGATGCCTTGGGAGCGCAGCAGCAGCACCATCGCCGAGGCGAAGTACTCGCAGTGGCCACGCCGCTGCGTGAACAGGAAGTCCTCCAGCGGGTCGGCGCCGCCGGTGCCGACCAGGTCCAGCGTGTACTCGTAGTTCTCGGCGAAGTAGCGCTCCAGGCGCGCGGCCTGCTCGGCCGGCGGACCGTTGCCGCCGACCTCCCGCGCCAGCGTCGCCATGCGCGGGGACAGGCCGGTGAGGTCCAGCGCCGCGCTACCGGGCTCCGGCTGCCGCGCCACCGACACCGGCGAGGCCGCCACCTCGGCGGTGTACTGCAGCACCTGGTCCGGCCGGCGGCGCAGGCGCACCGCGCCGCCGGCGTCGACGGTCAGGGGACGCCGCCCGACGTCGACCTGCACCGTCTCCACCGGCAGCGGCAGGCCGAAGGCGCCGAGCGGCTCGAGCCAGATCCGCGCCTCCCCCACCGCCTGCTCCGGGGCCAGCCGCACCGGGCCCCGGGGCGGCTCCAGCCACGCCGGGGCCTTCTGCCAGGCGCCGTCCCGGTATCGCTCGTAGGTGCCGCCCTTGAAGCGCATCTCGTGCGCCCCGGTGCCCTCGTACTCCACCCGCATCGCCCGCTGTCGGCTGGACCGGATGCTGCCGATGGAGTCGAGCGTCACCTCGTCGGAAAAGCCGCTCATCGCCGAGGTCTGGCCGGCGCCGCCCACGCCGTAGCCGGTGATGTAGGGCCGCTGCACCCGCGGCAGCAGGGCGAACAGCGGCACCGCCACCACCGCCGTGGCGATGGTCGAGGCGGCCAGGAAGGCGGCCAGCGGCACCCGCAGCGCCTCGCCGCCGCGGTGGCCGAAGGCCCCCAGCAGGTGGAGCAGCGCGAAGCGCGAGAACAACAGCAGCGCCAGCAGCACGAAGACCAGCAGGTAGAGCGCCACCGACAGGTGCACGCTGGTCGCCATGGCCGCCAGGAAGAGGAAGAAGATGCCGAAGGCGGCGTGCCACTTGTCGCGCTCGCGGCGCAGCGAGAACAGCTTCACCGTGACGGCGAACAGCCCGAGGTGGAGCACCGGCGCCACCAGCGTGCCGCTCTGGCGGCCGACCCCGAGGTCGAAGAGCAGGAACGGCAGGTAGGCGATGGCCAGCACGTTGGCGGCGGTGATCGACAGCCACTGCTCCGCGCCGCGGCCGATGCGCAGCAGGTAGAGCAGCAGACCGGCCTCGTAGCCGAGCAGCCAGCCCCAGCCGAGCACCTCGTTGAAGGGCAGCGGCAGCGGCGCCAGCATGGCGAGCAGGGCGAGCAGCCGGCGCTTCTCGGTGCCGAAGGTCATCACGCCGCCACCTCGTGCTCCAGGGCGAGCCGCAGCAGGGCGGCCCGGGAGTCCGACGGCTGCAGCGGCTCGGCGGCGGGCGCCACCGGCTCGAGCAGCGCCAGCGCCTCCAGGATCGCCAGCTTCTGGCGCTGCCCGGTGGCGAAACCGAGCCGGCGGTCGCGGGTGACCAGCTCCACGTGGAAGCCCCGGCCCAGGTGCTCCACGGCGGCCGTGGCGGCCTCGCTCACCAGGCTCTCGAAGCGCTCGGCGGCGGTCTCGCCGACGAGCGGCCCGACGCCGTTGTCGAACAGGATCGACAGGCGATGGCCGGTCTCCACCTCCCGCTCGATGTAGACCAGCTCGCCGGTGCGCGCCGACTGCTTCCAGTGGATGCCCCGCGGGTCGTCGCCCTGGCGGAACTCGCGCAGCGTGTGGAGGTCGTGCCCCCAGGCGCTGCGCCGCGCCGGTCCGCGGCCGGTGGGCGCGGTCGGCTCGGCGCGGCGGGTGCCGGACGGGAAGATCTCCGGGAACACCAGCACCTCGGCCTCCAGGCGATGGCGGGCGCCTTTGCGGAAGAAGCCGAAGGGAAACAGGGACGACACGTGTCCCCACTCGAGCTGATGGCGGCCGCGCCGCGGCACCAGGACCTCGAGCTCGCCGCGGGTGCTGCCGCGGCGCGGCAGGTAGGGCACCAGCATCGGCTGCCCGCGCTTCTCGAGCGACAGCAGCAGGAACCAGCGCGGCAGCATCACGCCGCGGCTGCGCAGCCGGAAGCGCAGGTGGAAGGGGCTCTTGGCGTAGACCTCGCGGGGCGGCTCGACCTCCAGCTCCAGGGCTCGCACGTTGTGGCGCGAGGCGATCCCGGAGACCACCAGGGAGGCGAGCATCATGCTGAACACCATGTACAGCGCGTTGTTGCCGGTGTTGGTGGCGGCGATCCCCGTGAAGACGGTGAGCAGCACGTACCACAGCCCGACCTTGGTGATGCGGATCCCCTCCGGGACGACGCGACGGCGAAGCGTTCTCACGGCAACGGCAACAGCGCGGCGCGGTGCAAAGTTCCGGCGGTCGGGTTCGCGGCGATCCGGCTCAGCGGGGCAGGCTCGGAGCGACGGCTCAGAGGGGAACCGGGATGCGCGCGACCACCCGCTCCACCGCGGCGCGCGACGCCGCCAGCTCGGCGCTGCCGCGGCGCAGCACCAGCCGGTGGGCGAGCACCGCCGGGGCGAGGCGCTGGACGTCGTCGGGCACCGCGAAGCTGCGCCCCTCCACCAGGGCCAGGGCCTGGGTGGCGCGGTAGAGATCCTGCAGCGCCCGGGTGGAGACGCCGAGCAGGAACTCGTCGCCGCTGCGGGTCTCGCCGGCGACGGCCAGCATGTAGTCGGCCAGCTTCTCCGGCACCGCCACGGCGCGCACCTGCTCCTGGAGCGCCAGCAGCTCGTCGCCGGCGAGCACCGGGCCGAGGCGGGCGAGGTCGCCTTCGACGCCGCCCGACAGCAGCAGGTCGCGCTCCTCGGAACGCGGCGGGTAGCCGATCGACAGCGACATCAGGAAGCGGTCGAGCTGCGACTCGGGCAACGGGAAGGTGCCCTGGTGCTCCATCGGGTTCTGGGTGGCGAGCACCACGAACGGCTGGGGCAGCCGGTAGCGCTTGCGCTCCACCGACACCCGGCGCTCGCTCATCGCCTCGAGCAGCGCCGACTGGGTCTTCGGCGTCGCGCGGTTGATCTCGTCGGCCAGCACCACGTTGGCGAACAGCGGCCCGGGGACGAACTCGAATCCCTGGTTGTGCTGGTTGAAGATCGAGACACCGATGATGTCCGACGGCAGCAGGTCGGCGGTGAACTGGATGCGCTGGAAGGCGAGGCCGAGCGAGCGCGCCAGCGCCTGGGCGAGCGTGGTCTTGCCGACGCCGGGCACGTCCTCGATCAGCATGTGGCCGCGGGCGAGCAGGCAGACCACCGCCTGGCGGATGACGTCGGGCTTGCCCCGCACCACGGAGGCGACGTTGGCCTGGAGCGCCTCGACGGCCGCCTTCGGATCGCGCGGGGGCGCCGCGCCGGGGGGCCCGCCGGGGCTCTCCCCGGGGCGCGGCCCGGAGCCCGGGCCGGTGCTGCGTTCGCCGCTGGCCTCGGTGCTCCTTTCGGTGCTGCGCTCGGTGCTGGTCTCGGTGGTCGTCATCGAGACAGTCTACGGAGCCGAGCCTTCGGCCGCCTCGGCGAGCTCGCGGTAGTCGCCCCGCGCCTCCGGCGGCACGGCAGACCGCACCTCGACGGCGAACTTGTCGCCGGGCGCGAAATCGACGTCCTCCAGCACGTGGGAGACGGCTGCCGGCTGGCCGCCCGGGGTGGCGCCGGCGGCGTCCACGTAGATCTTGTAATTGGCCTTCACCCGCTCCTGGGCGTCGACCTGCTCGATGTCGAGGGTGATGCCCGGCAGCGACTCGTCGCCGCGGTTGCGCAGCATGATGTCGAGCACCACGTCGCGCTCGACGGCCGCCTCGTCCGGCAGCGGCGGCACGGTCTCCGGCGCGGCGTCGCCCGGTTCGGCGGTTCCGGGTTGGGCGGCTTCGGGCTCGGTGGGGGCGGCCTCGGCGCCGGCCGGCGGCTCGCCCGCCGCCCCGGTCGGGGCGATCGGCCGCTCGCGCACCAGGAAGCCGCTGAGCTCGGCCTGGTAGTCGGCGCGCAGACGGGCGACGCGCTCCTCCGGCGGCTCGTTCTGGCAGGCAGCGAGGGGGATCAGCAGGGCGGCGACGGTCAGCAGGACGGACCAGCTCCGCCGGCCGGACCGGCCGGCGTCGGCCGGAGAGGGGGCGGCGCGCCGGGCGCGGGACTTCGAGGGTGCGGGCATCGGGGTTTCCTCCCGTCGAGAGATCGGGGCCATCGGCAACGCGAAGCGAATCAGGAGAACAGATTGTAGCGAAGGATCGCCCAGATCGCGGCCACGCCGTCCCGCCAGCCGATCTTCTTGCCTTCGGCGTAGGTGCGGCCGCGGTAGCTGATGGGCACCTCGTAGATCCGGGCACCGCGCCGGGCCATGCGGGCTGTGAGCTCGGGCTCGATGCCGAAGCGGTTCGATCGCAGCTCCACCCCCTCGAGCATCTCGCGGCGGAAGACCTTGTAGCAGGTCTCCATGTCGGAGAGGTTGAGGTCGGTGAGCATGTTGGACAACGTGGTGAGGAAGCGATTGCCGAGGGAGTGCCAGAAGAACAGCACCCGATGCGGCCCGCCGAGGAAGCGCGAGCCGAACACCACGTCGGCCTCGCCCTCGAGGATCGGCTGCAGCAGGCGCGGGTAGTCGCGCGGGTCGTACTCGAGGTCGGCGTCCTGGATCAGCAGCACGTCGCCGGTGCCGGCGGTGAGCCCCGAGCGCACGGCGGCGCCCTTGCCCTGGTTGCGCTCGTGGAGCACCAGGCGGAAGGGCAGCGGGTCGGCGGCCTGCTCGAGCTCGGCCAGCAGCTCGCGGGTACCGTCGGACGAGCCGTCGTCGACCACCACCACCTCGCGCTCGACCCCCTCCGGCAACGGAGCCGCCGCCACCCGGGCGAGCAGCTCGCGCACGGTGTTGCGCTCGTTGTAGGCGGGCACCACGATCGACAGGCGAAGCACGGCGGCGCAGTCTATCCCAGCGCCGCCGGAGGCCGGGAGCCGGTGCGGGCGCGAGAACGGCGGGGACGTTTTCCGTTCTCCTGCACAGAGGCCCGGTCGCGGGTGCCGGGGTCGGCTACAATGCCGGTTCGACTGGATTCGACGAGCAAGGGGAGCACTCTCATGGCGGACGGAAACGAGAAGCGCAAGGCGATCGACAGCGCCCTGACACAGATCGAGCGGCAGTTCGGCAAGGGTTCCATCATGCGGCTCGGGCAGCGGGACACGGTGGCCGTGCCGGCCATCCCCACCGGCTCGATCGCCGTCGACTACGCCATCGGCGTCGGCGGCCTGCCGCGCGGACGGGTGGTCGAGATCTACGGGCCGGAGTCCTCCGGCAAGACCACCCTGGCCCTGTCGGTGGCGGGCCAGGCGCAGCGGCGCGGCGGCGTGGCGGCGTTCATCGACGCCGAGCACGCGCTCGATGCCGAGTACGCCAAGAAGCTGGGCGTGGACATCGACAACCTGCTGGTCTCCCAGCCCGACAGCGGCGAGCAGGCGCTGGAGATCGCCGAGATGCTGGTGCGTTCCAACTCCGTCGACGTGGTGGTGGTCGACTCGGTGGCGGCGCTGGTGCCGCGGGCCGAGCTCGAGGGCGAGATGGGCGACAGCCACGTGGGCCTGCAGGCGCGGCTCATGTCCCAGGCGCTGCGCAAGCTCACCGCCATCGTGGCGAAGTCGAGGACCTGCCTCATCTTCATCAACCAGATCCGCGAGAAGATCGGCGTCATGTTCGGCAACCCGGAGACGACCACCGGCGGCCGGGCCTTGAAGTTCTACGCTTCCGTGCGCATCGACATCCGCCGCATCGCCGCCATCAAGGAGGGCGACGAGGTGGTGGGTAGCCGGGCGCGGGTCAAGGTGGTCAAGAACAAGGTGGCGGCGCCGTTTCGCCAGGCCGAGTTCGACATCGACTACGGCGAGGGCATCTCGCGCTCCGGCGAGCTGCTCGACATGGGCGTCGACCACAAGCTGGTCACCAAGAGCGGCGCCTGGTACAGCTACGGCGACGTGCGGGTGGGCCAGGGACGCGAGAACTCCAAGCAGTTCCTGCGCGAGAACCCGGACCTCGCCTCGGAGATCGAGCTGCTCCTGCGCGAGAAGCTCGGTCTCGCCGCCCCCGCGCCGGCCGTCGAGGCCGAAGCCGAGACCGCGAGCGCCTGAGCGGTCCATGGGCGCAGCGCACCCCGCGGACGACGACGAGACGAGGGCCGGAGCGGGAGTGGTGGTGACGGCCACGGCGACCGGTGGAGCGGGGGGCGTGGAGCGTCCCGCTCCGGGACCTGGCCGCTCGAGACTCCGGGTGCCGCTGCTGGCGGCGGGGATGGTGATCGTGGCCTGGGTGGCGGCCGGCGGGCCGGGAGGCTGGCCTGGCCAGGAAGCGCTCGCCCAGCCAGCGCCGACGCAAGAGGCACCGGACCAGCAGTCCGCCCGCGACGCCGGTGCCGCGCTGGAAACGGCGCAGGGCCCGGCCGGCTCCGAGCCGCTGACGGACCCGCCGACCGGCCCGTCCCCCCCGGTCGAGCCGTCCCCCCTACTCGCCGCTCCCGTTCCCAAGGAGCTGACCGTGGAGGCGCCGAGCGTGGCGCTGACCGGCGTAGCACCGCGGGTGAAGATCACACTCGGCGAAGGATTCGGCGGCCCGGAGGTGGTCGGCATGGTGCCGGTCTCGCTCGCCGTCGATGGCCGGCAGCTGCGGGTCTTCGAGCTGGCGCCGGGGGAGCACGAGCTGCTCGTCGAGGAGGCGCGGCTGACCGGCGGCAGGCGTGAGATTCAGGTCGCCGCCGGCGGCGCCACCGCGGCCGCCACCGTGCGGGTGATCCCGGGGTGGCTCTCGGTCGTCCCGCCGCTGGTGGCCATCGGGCTGGCGCTGCTCTTCAAGGACGTGCTGGTGTCGCTGTTCCTGGGCGTCTTCGTGGGCGCCCTGATCCTCCAGGCGTGGCGGCCGGTGGCGGCCTTCGCCCGCTCCATCGACCAGTTCATCCTGCCGGCCCTGGCCGACGCCGACCACGCGAAGATCGTGGTGTTCACCACGCTGCTCGGCGGCATGGTAGGGGTGATCTCGCGAAGTGGCGGCACCCGCGGCATCGTCGAGGCGCTGACGCCGCTGGCCACCAGCTCGCGCCGCGGCCAGCTCGCCACCTGGCTGCTCGGGGTGGCGATCTTCTTCGACGACTATGCCAACACGCTGATCGTCGGCTCCACCATGCGGCCGATCACCGACCGGCTGCGCATCTCCCGCGAGAAGCTCGCCTACATCGTGGACTCCACCGCCGCCCCGGTGGCCAGCGTGGTGCCCATCTCCACCTGGATCGGCTTCGAGGTCGGCCTGATCGCCGCCGCCTTCACCCAGGTGGGCATCGAGTGGAACGCCTTCTCGGCCTTCGTCGCCTCCATTCCGTACCGCTTCTACCCGCTCCTGGCGCTGGTCTTCGGCTTCTCCATCGCCGCCTCCGGCCGCGACTTCGGGCCGATGCTCGCCGCCGAGCGCCGCGCCGCCCGGGGGGAGCTGCTCGCCCCCGGGGACCGCGCCCTGGCCGAGTACCGCTCCGACGCCCTGGAGCCGGCCGCCGGCACGCCGTTGCGAGCGATCAACGCGGTGCTGCCGATCCTCACCGTGATCGGCGTCACCCTGGCCGGGCTCTACGTCACCGGCGCGGCCTCGGTGGCGGCGATGGCGGACGCTCCGGCGCGCGGCACCGGGGCGTGGTGGCGCGAGGTCTTCGCCCAGGCCAACAGCTTCGACACCCTGCTGTGGGCGAGCCTGGCGGGCCTGGTGATGGCCCTGGCGCTGCCCCTCGTGCAGCGCATCCTGCCGCTGACCGCCGGCATGGAGGCGATGGTCGAGGGCTTCAAGGCGATGCTGCTGGCGCTGGTGGTGCTGGTGCTCGCCTGGTCGATCGGCGCGGTCTGCGGCGAGCTGCACACGGCCGACTACCTGGTTCAGCTCACCCAGGGGGTGCTCTCGCCCCACTGGCTGCCGGTGCTGGTGTTCGTGCTCTCGGCGGCGGTGGCCTTCGCCACCGGCACGTCGTGGGGCACCATGGGCATCCTGATCCCGCTGGTGATCCCCATCGCCCATGGCTTGGCCACGGCCAACGGCCTGGCGCTGGGCGACGGCGTCTACGGCACGATCCTGCTCGGCACCATCTCCTCGGTGCTCGCCGGCAGCGTGTGGGGCGACCACTGCTCCCCGATCTCCGACACCACCATCCTCTCCTCCACCGCCTCCGGCTCGGACCACATCGCCCACGTGCGCACCCAGCTCCCCTACGCCCTGGGGGTGGGCGTGGTCGGGATGCTGGTGGGCGACATCCCCACGGCCTACGGTATGTCCCCGTGGGTGAGCCTGGCCGTGGGGTCGGCGGTGCTGATCGGGGGGATCTACTGGCTGGGACGCAAGAGTTAGGGCGCGGGAGGGCCCGGCGGGAGGGTGGCCGTTGCGCTGGGCGGGTGGAGGCGGTGGGGCTGCGGACGCGGGGCGACTCGGTAAGGGTTCAACGGCCTGCCCCGCTCTGTTGAGCCAGGCTGGCCTCGGCGCCGGCTCCTGTACCGTTCCGAGCGACGCCGGCTCAATGGCCGCCCTCGATCCATTGTGGGCGCCTCCACCCGCCCGGTCGCTCCAGCGGCCACCCCTCTCGCCTCCGTGGGTGGTGGAGGAGAGGCAACCCCGAACGCCCTGTGCCCGGCCACTCCAACGCCGCCTTCCGCCTCCAGGCTGAGAGACTCTTCTCTCGCGATCCGTTCTGTCCGGCACCCACCGGCGAGGGCGCGATGTCGAGTCCAACGACCGGCACGGGGGCAACGTAGAAACTCCGGCGGATCGCCTCGGCTGGGGTTTGCCGGGCCGGCCGGCCCTGACTATGCTTCCCCGGGCGCGGGCGCCCCCGCTCGTGCTCCGGTCCGTTCGATTCCCCTGGAGCCCTTCCATGGCCTTTCTGCGTTTCCCGCTGGTCCTCGTCCTGACACTTGCCGTCGCGCCTCTCGCCGGAGCGCAGGGGCTGCCGTGTGCGCCCTGCGTCGGCGTGGAGGTGGCGTCGCCCGAGGCGGCGGCTACACTGGCCGCCGAGGTCGCCGCTCTCGCCGCCGATCTCGACGACGGCACGCCCACCGTGATCGCCTGGACGGCGGAGCTCGGGGCGGCGACCCCGGAGCGGCACGCCGGCGCCGCGGCCGCCGTGCGCGCCGCGGGGCTCACCCCCTGGATCTCGCTGCGGTTCACCGCCGCCCCGCCCCTGGCCGAGGCCGCGGGGCTCGAGGCGGAGCTGGCGGCGGCGTCCGCGCTGGTGCGGACCGCCGGCGCGGGCTGGTA
>DATACC010000264.1:0-6053 GCA_036259255.1 Thermoanaerobaculia bacterium
GCAGCGGCCTCGTCGCCGGCGCCGCTCGGAACGGTGCAGGGGCCGTCGCCGGTGGCAGCCGGCGGCGCAGAGCGGGGCCAGCCGTTGATCCCTACCGAGTCGCCCCGCGTCCGCAGCCCCACCACCTCCACCCGCCCAGCGCAACGGCCACCCCTCCCGCCGGGCCCCCGACGCTAGAACTCGCCGACGAACGAGATCTCCGGCTCCAGCAGGTGCCCTGTGCGGCGCTCGACCACCTCCTGGACATGGGCGATCAGGGCGCGCACGTCCGCCGCCGTGGCGCCGCCGGCGTTGATCATGATGTTGGCGTGGCGCCGGGTGATCATCGCGCCGCCGATGCGGTGACCCTTCAGGCCCGCCTCGTCGATCAGCCGCCCCGCCCCCACGTCCTCGATCTTCTTGAAGATGCTCCCCGCCGAGGGCTCCGTGTCGAGCGGCGGGTGACGCTCGCGGCGCCATTCGAGGTTCGCCGCCATGATCTCCCGCATGCGGTCCTCGTCCGCCGGAGCGAGACGGAAGGTGGCCGCGAGCACCACGTCGTCGCGGTGGTGCAGGATCGACTGGTCGTAGCCGTACTCGAAGTAGTCCACCCCCACCGTGCGGCGCTCCCCCTCCTCGGTCAGCAGCTCCGCCGACTCGAGCACCTCCTCGATGAACATGGTGCGCTCGCGCTCCGGCGGCGGGGACAGGAAGTGGAGGTTCTGCCACAGGGCGCCGCCGACCGTCGACGGAATGCCCACGTAGTGCTCCAACCCGGAGAGACCGGCCGAGACCGCCTGCTCGATGAGGTCCGGATAGACGATGGCGCCGCTCTCCGCCCACAGCCGGCCGCTCTCCCGGTCCACCCGCGTATGGGCCGCCCGGTTGCGGATCACCAGGCCGCGGAAGCCCTTGTCGCCGACCAGGATGTTGGCGCCGACGCCGAGCAAGAAGTGACGCACGCCGGTCTCCCGCGCCACCGTCACGGCGCGGGCGAGGTCCTCCGCCGTCTCCGGCTCGCAGAAGAAGTCGGCCGGGCCGCCGATGCGGAAGGTGGTGAAGGGGGCGAGCTCGACCCTGGTGCGCACGAAGCCGGCGCCGAGGGCGGCGCGCAGGCGCTCGGCGGCCTCGCTGCCGCGCGCGGCGTTGGTCGGGGTCTGGTGGCTGGGGGGGGCGGCGGTGGTCTCGGTCATCGCTCGATCTTGCGGATGCGGCGTTCGTGCCGGCCGCCGTCGAACGGCGTCTCGAGCCAGACGCGCACCAGCTCCAGGGCCTCGTCGGCGCTCATCATCCGCTGGCCCAGCGACAGCGTATTGGCGTCGTTGTGGGCGCGGGCGAGACGCGCCGACTCCACGTTCCACGCCAGGGCACAACGAACCCCCGGCACCCGGTTGGCCACCATCGCCTCGCCGTTGCCCGAGCCGCCGAGCACGATGCCGCGCTCCACCTCGCCGGCGGCCACCGCCTCGGCCACCGGGCGCACGAAGTCCGGATAGTCCACCGATTCGGCGGAGTCGGTGCCGAAGTCGCGCACGTCGTGGCCGCGTTGCGCCAGCCACGCCTTGATCCGTTCCTTGTACTCGTAGCCGGCGTGGTCCGTGCCGATGCCGATCTTCATCGGGGGTTCTCCTCCTGGGGGTTCGGTCGCCGGGTCTACAGGTAGCCGAGGGCCTTGAGCACCTCGGCCGTCTCGCCACTCATCTCCCGCTCGTCGGCGCACTGGCCGCCGGCCGGCTCCACCGCCACCGGGAAGCGCTCCGCGCGCTCCCAGGCCCACAGCTCCCGGGTGAGCCGGTCGGTGACCTCCGGGTTGGCCTCGGCCACGTTGACCGTCTCGCCGGGATCGTTCTCGAGATCGTAGAGGGTGAAGCGGACGCCGGGGCCGCCGATCCACTGCTGCTCGGGCCGGGTCTGGGCGTAGATCAGCTTGTAGCGCTCGTCGCGCACGATCTTCTGCCACTTGTTGTGCGCTTCCCAGCCGGCCTCGGCGAAGGCGTGGGGGGTGGCGCCGGCCGCCCCGTTGTCGCCGCGCAGCCGGCCGGTGAGTGTCTGCCCCTGCATCCACACCCCCTCCTCGAGGGCCACGCCGGCGGCCTCGAGGATCGTCGGCGCCAGGTGGATCAGCTCCACCGGCGCCGGGTCCACCCGCGGCTCGAGCACGCCGGGGTAGTGGAGGATCAGCGGCACCCGCAGGCAGGTCTGGAAGCCGAACCGGCCGTGGTCGAAGTAGTAGCCGTGCTCGCCGAGGGACTCGCCGTGGTCCGAGGTGAGGACGGTCAGCGTGCGCTCCATCAGGCCGCGCGTGCGGGCCGCTTCCAGCAACTCGCCGATCCAGTGATCGTTGTAGCGGATCTCGGCGTCGTAGCGCGCCACGTAGAAGGCCAGCTCGTCGCGGCCGTCGAGCACCTGTTCCTGGCCGATGCCCATCATCTGCTGGCGCGGTCGGTCGGTGATGGTGATCGTCGCCGCCGGATCGAAGTGCTCGTCACCCTGGAAGCGCTCCGCCCACTCGCCGGGCGGCGTGTAGGGGGCGTGGGGATCGACGTAGTGGACCCACAGGAACCACGGTTTGTCGGGTTGCTGGTCGATCTTCTCGAGGAGCCCCACGGCGAGGCGGGTGATCGCCTCGGCGCCGATGGGGTCCATGCCCTCCTGCGGCGGCTCCATCTCCCACGCTTCCACGTAGCTGTCGAAGCCCTGGTCGAAGTAGAAGTCGGCGGAGACGGCACCATTGGCGACCACGGCGTGGGTCTGGTAGCCGGCGTCGCGCAGCTCCTCGGCCAGCATGCGGAAGCGGCAGTCGAGGGGCTGGCCGATGCGGCGCACGATGCCGTTGTCCTTGGGGTAGGTGGCGGTGAAGATCGAGGCGAAGGAGGGGCCGGTCTTCGGCCACTGCACCACCGGCTGGTCGAAGCGCACTCCCTCGGCCGCCAGAGCGTCGATCACCGGCGAGGTGTCACGGACGTAGCCGTAGCTGCCGAGGTGGTCGGCGCGCAGCGTGTCGACGGTGATCAAGAGGACGTTGCTGCGCGCCGGCAGGGTCCCGGCGGCGGCGGCGCCGTCGCGCTGGCAGCCGCCGAGGCCGAGCAGACCCACGGCGGCGAGACCCAGCGCCGCGAGGCGCGGCGCCAGGACGGGGCGAACGAGGACCGGGAGACTTCGGGAACGCAGCATCGGGATTCCTGGGGAGATGGTTCTCAGGGGTCGCTGGGTGGGCTCGCGGCAGCCGGTGGACGGGCTCGGACCGGGCGCCGGACGGGCGGCATTCTACCCGAAGCCGGGGCCGGAACCCGGATCGGCGCCGGTTGCCTCCGGGGTGGCGGCGAGCCGTCGACGCCGGATCTCGAACAGCACCAGGCTCGCCGCCACCGTGGCGTTGAGCGACTCGACCGGCGCCGCCACCGGGATGGTGAGGCGCAGGTCGGCCCGCGCCTCGAGAGCCGCCGACAGGCCGGGGCCCTCGGCGCCGAGGGCGAGGATCAGCGCCCCCGAGAGATCCGCTCCGTACAGGCTCTCGCCGTGCCGCGGCACCAGGGCGAGCCAGCGCGGGGCGAGGGGTGCGAGGTGGACCGCCAGCTCCTGCGGGGCGGCGCCGAGGGCCGCCGGCAGACGCAGCAGGCTGCCGGCGGAGGCGCGCAGCGCGCGGGGGTGGTTCGGGTGGGCGCTGCCCGGTGCCAGCGCCAGCCCGGCGGCGCCGGCGGCTTCGGCCGAGCGGGCCAGGGCACCGAGGTTGCCCGGGTCCTGCAAACCCTCGGCGTAGACGTAGACGCCGCCGGGGCGCCGCGGCAGGGTGCCGATGCCGGAGCGCGGCAGGCGCGCCACGGCGGCGACGCCGCGGGGGGAGTCGGCGTCGAGGACCGAGGCGAGGACGTCGGCGTCCACCGGCTCGACGGGGTGGGGGAGGCGAGCGGCGAGGGCCCGGCCCTCGGCGCTGGCGAGGAACTCCGGGGTCGCCAGCAGCTCCGTCAGCTCCACGCCGGCGGCGGCCGCCTCGCCCACCAGGTGGGGGCCCTCGAGCAGGGCGAGGTCGCCTTTACTTCGCCTCAGGCGGCGAATATCCTTCATCCTTCGGTTATGACGACTGGTGATCACGCCCCCCATCTTAGGTCCGATCCGACGGATGCGGCCGTCGCGGCCTTCTGGCAACGCCTGCAGGGCGGTGTGGCCGCCGCCGTGGCGTCCACCAGCTCCGAGAAGCTCCTCGGCGTGCGCGACGGGCTGCTGCGCTACTTCCGGGAGGGGCTCGGCCGCTCGGTCCCGGTGGCGGTGGTGCCGCAGCCCGACGACGGCGACCCGCTGGGACTGCCGATCTCGGATGCGGAGTCGCTCGCCCTCGCCCGCACGAAGGTGCGCGCAATGGCGCGGCGGCTGGGCGACGAGTACCACCTCTACGTCGCCAGCGAGGGCGCCCTCCAGGCGATCGAGATCGAGGGCACGAGTCGTTGGACGCTGCGCAGCTGGTCGGTGATCGTCTCGCCGGTGGGGGAGGCGGTGGGGGGCAGCGCCGCGGTGGAGCTGCCGCCGCGGCTGATCGAGGGCCTCGCCGAGGGCGAGTTGGCCTTCGCGGTGCCCGGCACCCGGCGGGCCGGTGGCCTGATGCGCTCGCTCACCGGCGGCCTCGAGGATCGCCGCAGCGCGACCGCCCAGGCCACTGCCAACGCCCTGTCGACGCTGTTCTTCGGCATGCTCGAGTCGCGGCCCGGCCGGCGCCGCGGCTGACCCGCCCTCGGTGCGACGCCATCCCGGCGGCGCCGCACTGGTGGCGCCGACGGCCCTCTGCTACCATCCCGCCGCACACTCCGGCACCTCCGCACTCCAGTGCGTTGCCATTCCTGAACCTGCCTTTGAAGGACGACGAGCGATGACGCAACCGGCCCACCGGCTGTTCACCTCCGAATCGGTGACCGAGGGACATCCCGACAAGGTCGCCGACCAGATCTCCGACGCGGTGCTCGACGAGGTCCTGCGCCAGGATCCCACGGGCCGCGTCGCCTGCGAGACGCTGGTCACCACCGGCATGGTGATGCTGGCGGGCGAGATCACCACCTCCGCCCGGGTCGACTACACCGAAGTGGCCCGGCGCACCGTGCGGGAGATCGGCTACGACCGCCCGGAGTACGGGTTCGAGGCGAACACCTGCGCCGTGCTCTCGGCCCTCGACCGGCAGAGCCCCGACATCGCCATGGGCGTGGACGTCGGCGGCGCCGGCGACCAGGGGCTGATGTTCGGCTACGCCACCCGCGAGACGCCGGAGCTGATGCCGCTGCCGGTGACTCTGGCCCACAAGCTCACCCGGCGCCTGGCCGAGGCGCGGCGCGACGGCAGCGTCGACTGGCTGCGCCCCGACGGCAAGAGCCAGGTGACGGTGGAGTACCGGGGCGCGCAGCCGGTGCGGGTGCACACGGTGGTCGTCTCCACCCAGCACGACGCCGAGGTGGAGCAGGAGGAGATCCGGCGCACCCTCGTCGAGCAGGTGATCCGGCCGGTGGTCGGCGGCGAGATGCTCGACGAAGCGACGATCTTCCACATCAACCCCACCGGCCGCTTCGTCATCGGCGGCCCCCAGGGCGACTGCGGGCTGACGGGGCGCAAGATCATCGTCGACACCTACGGCGGCGTCGGCTCCCACGGCGGCGGTGCCTTCTCGGGCAAGGACCCGACGAAGGTCGACCGCTCGGCCAGCTACATGGCGCGCCACATCGCCAAGAACCTGGTGGCGGCGGGCATCGCCGAGCGCCTCGAGGTGCAGCTCGCCTATGCCATCGGCGTGGCCGAGCCGGTGTCGATCCACGTCGACGCCTTCGGTTCCGGCACCGTCACCGAGGAGCGCATGGTGGCGCTGATCCGCGACACCTTCCCGCTCGCCCCCAAGGGAATCATCGAGTACCTCGACCTGCGGCGCCCGATCTATCGCCGGACAGCTGCCTACGGGCACTTCGGCCGCAACGAGGACGGATTCCCCTGGGAGAGCACCCACCGGGCCGAGGAGCTGGCCGGCGCCGCCGGGCGCGGCAACTCCTCGCCGGCCGCCGTCGCCGCCTGAGCCGCCGCCGGCCCGCCGCGGAAGAACTTGT
>DATACC010000265.1:0-7775 GCA_036259255.1 Thermoanaerobaculia bacterium
GCACGCCGGCGGTGAGCCGCGCCCTCGACGGCGCCGCGCCGGCCGGTGGTGCCGGTCGGGTCGACGGGGAGGGCCCGGCCGCCGCCGAGGGTGGCGCCGAGCCGCCGCCGGCCGCCGAGCCGGCCGAAGGTGCGGACAAGAGTCTCGAGGAGGTCCAGGAGATCCACCTCCGCGATTCGTTCTGGTCGGTCTCCTGACCCGGTCCGGCCCGAACCACTGGGGCGTCGCCAAGTGGTAAGGCACCGGACTTTGGATCCGGCATTCGGAGGTTCGAATCCTCCCGCCCCAGCCACTCGACGCCGAGCCCCGGACCCAGCCACCGAATGCAGCCCATTCCAGCCTCGGTGAGCCGCGGCCCGGAGCCCCTGCAGATCCTGAAACGTACCGAAGTCCTGAATGCCTGATTCGAGACGTCTGAGCCATGGTTGGTGAGATGAAGATCTTCAGCGGGCGCGCGCACCCGGCGCTGGTCCAGGAAATCTGCGAATACCTGAACCTGCCGGCGGGCAACGTGTTGGCCTACAACTTCTCCGACGGCGAGACGTTCTGCCAGATCGGCGAGAACGTGCGCGGCTCCGACGTGTTCGTGGTGCAGCCCACCAGCAGTCCCGTCAACGACAACCTGATGGAGCTGCTGATCATGCTCGACGCCTTCAAACGCTCCTCGGCGTCGCGGGTCACGGCGGTGGTGCCGTACTACGGCTACGCGCGGCAGGACAAGAAGGACGCGCCGCGGGTGCCGATCACCTCCAAGCTGGTGGCCGACCTGATCTCCCGGGCCGGCGCCGACCGGGTGCTCACCATGGATCTCCACGCGCCGCAGATCCAGGGCTTCTTCGACGTGCCGGTGGACCACCTGTTCGCCGCTCCGGTGTTCATCGACGCGGTGCGCCAGATGGACATCCCGCGTCTGGTGATCGTCTCGCCGGACGCCGGGGGCGTGGAGCGCGCCCGGGCCGTGGCCAAGCGGCTGGGGGTTTCCCTCGCCATCGTCGACAAGCGCCGTACGGCGCCCAACGAGGCCGAGGTGATGAACATCATCGGCGAGGTCGAAGGCTGCAACACACTGATCATCGACGACATCATCGACACCGCGGGCACGCTGGTGAAGACGGTGGAGGCGTTGAAGCGCAAGGGGGCCGACCGGGTGTTGGCGGTGGGGGTGCACGGGGTGCTCTCCGGCCCGGCCCTGGCGCGCATCATGGAGAGCCCCTTGGAGGCGGTGCTGGTGACCAACACCACCCCGCTGGAGGACAAGCTCAGCCGGTGCAGCAAGCTGCGGCCACTCAACGTGGCGCCGCTGCTGGGCGAGGCGATCCTGCGCATCCACGAGAACACCTCCGTCAGCTCGCTTTTCGTCTAACCGAGGAAGACAACCAGCCATGAACGAATTGACCATCGAAGTCCAGCCCCGCGACCTCACCGGCACCGGCGCCGCCAAGCGCCTGCGCCGGGAGGGATTGATCCCGGCCATCGTCTACGGCGGCGGCCGCGACAGCAAGCCGATCCAGATCCCCCGCCGCTATCTTCTCGACCTGCTGCGCAAGAGCGGCAGCGAGCACGCCGTGTTCCTGCTCAAGCTGGGCGGCAGCGGCCAGAGCCGCCACTGCATGGTGCGAGAGATGGAGATCGACCCGATGACGCGGGAGATCCTCCACGTCGACTTCCAGCGCGTGAACATGAAGGAGAAGGTGACGGTGGAGGTGCCGGTGGAGCTCACCGGCACGCCGGTGGGGGTGAAGAACGAGTCGGGCATCCTCGACTTCATCACCCGACACGTCGAGGTGGAGTGCCTGCCGGGCGACATTCCGCACCACCTGGAGGTGGACGTCTCCGGGCTCCACGTCGGCCAGCACGTCGAGGCGAAGGATCTCGAGCTGCCGAAGGGCGTGGAGCTGGCCATCGAGGGCGAGCGCACCATCGCGTCGGTCTCCGCGCCGCGCCTCGCCGAGGAGGCCGAGGAGGAGGAAGAGGGCCTGCTCACGACCGCCGAGCGCAGCGAGCCCGAGCTGGTGGGTCGCCGCGGCGAGGAGGAGGACGAGGACTAGCCCGTGCCGGCGGCGACGCCCACGGAGGGGGCCGGCGAGGCCGAGCCGGAGGCGCCTTCCGAGGCGTCTGCGGCCCCCGCCCGGGACCGGCCGGAGGGCTCACGGCCGGCGTCCGAGGAGGCGCGCCCGAAGCTGGTGCTCGGCCTGGGCAATCCCGGCGAGCGCTACGTTGCGACGCGCCACAACCTCGGGTTCCGGGTGGTGGAGGAGCTGGCACGGCGCCGTGGCCAGACGCTGGTGGACGACGAGTGCGCCTGCCGCCTGGCCCTCAGCGGCGCACCGGCGGGCCTGCTGCTGGCCCAGCCGCAGACGTTCATGAATCGCAGCGGCCACGCCGCCCGGTGCCTGGTGGAGCGCTACGGTTTCGCGCCCGCCGAGGTGCTGGTGGTCTACGACGAGGTGGCCCTGCCGCTGGGCCGGCTGCGCCTGCGCCCTTCCGGCGGTCCGGCCGGGCATCGCGGCATGGAGTCGGTGCTCGGCGAGCTGCGCACCGACGAGGTGGCGCGGCTGCGCCTCGGCATCGCGCCGGCCGAGGCTCCAGGCGACCTGGTGGCCTTCGTGCTCGCGCCGTTTGCGGCGGACGAGCTGGAGGTGGTGGAACCGATGATCTCCCGTGCCGCCGACGCCTGTGAGGCGTGGGCGGTCGAGGGCGCCGAACGCGCCATGAATCGCTTCAACGCGTGACCCTGAACGCTCGCGCCCGCCCCTGCGGCCGCGATGATTTCCCCTGGATGGAGGAGGAGACGACCCGATGTCGGCAACCCTGCTGTTAGTGATCGCGGCCTGCGGCGCCCTGGCGCTGATCTTCGCCTGGCTGCGCAGCGCCTGGATCGGGCGCCAGGACCCGGGCACCCCGGAGATGCAGGTCATCGCCGGGCACATTCGCGACGGCGCCATGGCCTTCCTCGGCCGCGAGTACCGGGTGCTGGTGATCTTCGTGCTGGTGGTCGCGGCGCTGCTCGCCTGGGCCAACGCCTCCCAACCCGGAAGCTCGGTGCTGGTGGGCCTGTCGGTGCTGGTCGGCGCCTTCTGCTCGGCGCTCGCCGGCTTCCTCGGCATGCGGGTGGCCACCGCCGCCAACGTGCGCACCGCCGCGGCGGCCCGCACCGGCCTCAACGGCGCGCTGAAGGTCGCCTTCTCGGGCGGCGCGGTGATGGGCTTCTCGGTGGTCGGCCTCGGCGTGCTGGGGCTGACGCTGCTCTACCTGCTCTACGACAACGTGCTGGCGCTGGACAGTCCCCAGGCCACGATGCTGCGGGTGGTCACGGTGATCTCCGGCTTCTCGCTGGGCGCCAGCTCGATCGCGCTGTTCGCCCGCGTCGGCGGCGGCATCTACACCAAGGCGGCGGACGTCGGCGCCGACCTGGTGGGCAAGGTGGAGGCCGGCATCCCGGAGGACGACCCGCGCAACCCGGCGGTCATCGCCGACAACGTGGGCGACAACGTGGGCGACGTGGCCGGCATGGGTGCCGATCTGTTCGAGTCCTACGTCGGCGCCATCGTCGGCGCCCTGGTGCTCGGCGTGAGCGCCACGACCCTGGGGGGCGAGGTCTACACGCCGAACCTGGTGATGCTGCCGCTGCTGCTGGCGGGCCTCGGCATCCTGGTGTCGCTGGCCGGCACCTTCCTGGTGCGCACTCCGGAGGGCGGCGATCCGTCCAAGGCGCTGCACCTCGGCACCACCGGCTCGGCCGTGGTGATGCTGATCGCCACCTGGGCGGTGGCCCGCTGGCTGCTCGGCGACACGACCTACGTCGTCTCCGGCGTCTCGTTCACGGCCAACGGCGTGGCGATGGCGACTGTGGCGGGCCTGCTCGCCGGCGTCGCCATCGGCTTCATCACCGAGTACTACACCTCGGAGGCGCGGGGGCCGGCCCAGCGGGTGGCGGACGACAGCGTCACCGGGGTGGCGACCAACATCATCTCGGGCCTCGCCCTCGGCATGCGCTCGACGGCCCTGCCGGTGGTGGTGCTGGTGGCGGCGATCCTCGCCGCCTACTACTTCGCCGGCCTCTACGGCATCGCCATCGCGGCCTTCGGCATGCTGTCGACCACCGGCATCCAGCTCGCGGTGGACGCTTACGGTCCGATCGCCGACAACGCCGGCGGCATCGCGGAGATGAGCCACCTCGGTCCCGAGGTGCGTAGCCGTACCGACAAGCTCGACGCGGTGGGCAACACCACGGCGGCCATCGGCAAGGGCTTCGCCATCGGCTCGGCGGCGCTCACCGCCCTGGCGCTGTTCGCGGCCTTCAAGACCACCGTCGGCCTCGACGTGCTCGACCTGTCGGACCCGACGGTCATGGGCGGGCTGTTCCTCGGTGCCATGATGCCGTTCCTGTTCAGCTCCATGGCGATGCAGGCGGTGGGCCGCGCGGCCTTCAAGATGATCGAGGAGGTGCGCCGCCAGTTCCGCGACATCCCGGGTCTGATGGAGGGCACCGGCAAGGCGGACTACGCGCGCTGCGTCGACATCTCCACGGCGGCGGCGATCCGCGAGATGGTGGTGCCGGGCCTGCTGGCGGTGCTGGTGCCGGTGATCGTGGGCTTCTACTCGGTGGAGGCCCTCGGCGGCCTGCTGGCGGGGGTCACCAGCTCCGGCGTGATGATGGCCATCTTCATGGCCAACGCCGGCGGCGCCTGGGACAACGCCAAGAAGTACATCGAGGGCGGCGCCCACGGCGGCAAGGGCTCCGACGCCCACAAGGCGGCGGTGGTCGGCGACACGGTGGGCGACCCCTTCAAGGACACGGCGGGACCGAGCCTCAACATCCTGATCAAGCTGATGTCGGTGGTGGCGCTGGTGATCGCCCCGCTGCTGATCTGAAGCGAGGGGAGGCGCCGGGAACCACCGGCGCTCGAAGGTGGCGAGGGGCACGTCGGGGACGGCGTGCCCCTCTGGCTTTTGGGGCGGTAGGGCGGCGGGTGGGAAGGGGAGCGGGGAACGGATTGCCAGGGCGACCGGGGACGCCGGGCCAGGGCGACCGGTCGTGGTGAGGGGCGTGGAACACCCCGCTCCGGGACCGGCCCTCGATTCGAAAGACTTTGGGAGGGGCTCGGGCCTGCCTTCCGCTGGCGCTCCATCGCTGGTGGCCTCACGCGGGGCTTGCCCCGGCGCCAGCTCCAGAGCTCCCGAAGCGGGGTGCTCCACGCCCCGAGGGCCGGTCGGGGGCGCGGGCTGGACCGAGGCGAGGCGCACAGGAGAGGAGAGGGTGTGCCGAAAGGGAGAGGTGGCCGGTGAAGCCGTTGATCGCAGGCTGGACCTGCCCGTCTACAGCCGCCTCGCCGGGAATGCCGTGAGCTCCTGATCCGGGTCGCTCTCTTGGGAAGGGTGGGGCTGGCGGTGGCGGTGGTTGGCCGCGGTTCGGAGCCCGGTGGCCGCTACTTCGGGGGATCGTTCTCGGTGCCGCCGATTGGATCTTCCGCTGGCGCTTCGGCGTCGGCAGCCTTGCGGGTGGCCTGTTCGCGGGCGAGGCGGGCACGGTCGAGGAGGAGCAGGATCTGCTCCTTCTCCGGGTCCCGCGGCCTTCGGCCGACGGCCCGGCCGGGCGGCTCGGAGGCGAGGATCCGGGCCCACTTCTCCCGCTTGCGCCGCGCCAGGTCGGCCTGCCACTCCTCGTAGGTGAAGCGGCGGTTCATGGTAGGGGCTCCGTTTCCTCGAGCAGCGTCCGGAGCGCCTGCCGCTCGCTGTCATTGCCCGCGACCTTCCGGTGCAGGTACTCGCGGTCGATCCGATCCGCATGGAGCTGCACCAGGCGGCGTGCCCAACGGCCGTCTTCGTCGCTGCGCCAGTGGACCCAGCCGCGCAGGCGGTCGAGGATCAGGTCCTCCAGTCCGAGGACGTAGACCGGCATGCCCTCGACGTCGACCACCGTCCGCGGCGCGTCCTCGCCCGGCAGATCCGCCGGCGCCGGAGCCTCGAAGAGGAGGTCAAGATCGGCCCGGTACCAGTAGCGGCCCTGGCGTGTGAAGCCCAGCTCGTCGAACGCGGCCTCCACCTCCGGGCACAGGGGCAGCGCTAGGTCGACGTCCTTCGTCGCATAGCCCCCCGAGGTGTAGAGCTCGACGGCGGCGCCGCCGACGAGCACCGGGCGGATGCCGTCTTCGGACAGCCGGTCTCCGAGCAGGGCCAGCGCGACCAGCTTCTTGCGGGTCGGATTCGCCTCCCTTGCCAGGGAGTCGAGTCGCTGGAGTCGCGAAGCCGAGCTCATGACCCCATTCTAGGATGCAGCGCCTTCCGCCACCCCGGGATCGGCACGCCGACCGTGGGGGCGGGGCGGACGTTCTCGCTGGGTCGATGCCGCTTCTCGACAAGCCGCCGCCCTCGGGTTAGAATGCCCTTTCGTCCAGAGGCGGCCGCCCCGAGCCGGGCCGCTTCCACCGAATCCTCTCTGTTCCGCCGCGGGACCTTTCCCGGCCGGCGGGACCGACCAGACCAGAGGGAGGTCTCTGAACCAGTGCGTACGTACGAGCTGATGTTCATCAGCGATCCTCGCGTGCCCGACGAGGACGTGATCGCGATGACCGAAGACATCCAGGGCATGCTGACCGCCAACGGCGGTGAGGTGATCCGGGTGGAGCAGTGGGGCCGGCGACGGCTCGCCTACGAGATCGACAAGCTCAAGGAGGGCAAGTACACCCTCCTCTACCTGGCCGGCGAGGATGGCCAGATCCCGATCGGCGAGGTCGAGCTGCGGATGCGGCAGAACGACCGCATCGTGCGCTATCTCACGGTCCGCACCGATCTCGACCTGAAGCGCGCCGGTCTGCCGCAGCCCACCGAGGCCGGGCCGGAACCGGAGACGACCGAGGGCGAGGCCACCGCCGAAGGCGGCACCGCGCCGACCCGCAGCGCCGCGACCCCCGCCGCCAGCGCCGAGAAGTCCGCCGCCGGCGCCGAGACGCCCGCCGGGGGCGGCGCGACCACCACCGGGGGCGGCGCGACGGCGACCGAGCCCGCAGAGGGGAAGGAGTAAGCCATGGCCCGACGCAAGGTCTTCTTCCGCCGGCGCAAGGTCTGTAAGTTCTGTGCCGACAAGATCGACTACATCGACTACAAGGACATCAAGCTCCTGCAGTCGTTCGTCCCCGAGCGCGCCAAGATCCTGCCTCGCCGCATCTCCGGCACCTGCGCCCGCCACCAGCGGTTGCTCCAGCAGGCCATCAAGCGCGCCCGCCACGTCGCCCTGCTGCCCTTCGTGACGGACTAGAGGAGGATTGGAACCATGCGTGTGATCCTGCTCAAAGACCACCGTCACCTGGGCCGCCGCGGCGAGGAGGTCGACGTCAAGCCCGGCTTCGGGCGCAACTTCCTGCTGCCCCAGGGGCTCGCGCTCCTGTCCAGCGACGCCAACCGCAAGTACTTCGACGAGCAGCGCGACAAGATCGAGGCCGAGCACGCGCGCGAGCGCGACCAGGCCCAGGCCATCGCCGACAAGCTCGAAGGTCTGCGGCTCGAGATCGCCAAGAAGGCCGGCGAGACCGAGACCCTCTACGGCTCCGTCACCGCGACCGAGGTGGCCGAGCGCCTGGAGGAGAAGATCGGTATCGAGGTGGACCGCCGGCGCATCGATCTCGAAGGGGGCATCAAGACCCTCGGCGAGCACGAGGTGCGCATCCTCCTGCATTCGGAGGTCACGGCCGTCGTCACCGTCGTCGTCGTTCCCGAGGAGTAGCACCGAGCAGCACCGAGAGCGGGGCGGGGCCGCAGGCGACGCGCGCCCCGTC
>DATACC010000266.1:0-25902 GCA_036259255.1 Thermoanaerobaculia bacterium
GGGACGCCGCCGCTCGCGACGGCTTCGGCGACCGGCGCCGGCGCGGGGTTCGCTCGGGCCGCCGGGCGGGCTGGGGTGTCCTCCGTCATGCCGGTGAGGGGTGCAACCGGCGTGCCCCGGGCGGTCGCGCGCGAGGAGCCGGCGGAGGTTCGCGGCTTCGGGCTGCGGTGGGGCTCCTCGAGGCCCCCCGGAGGTCGCACGCGAGGAGGCGGGGGCGGCGGTCGGGGAAAGCTCCCCTCGGCCTCAGGGGAAAGGTCCTCGCAGAGCTTTCCCCGGCCGCCTCACCGGATCGGGCCAGAGCTCCTCACGCGGCACCGAGCAGGCATCGGACTGCGCGCGGTACGGCGGCACCTCCCGCCAGCGGCACCGGAGCCGGCGTACGTGCCGGCGTCGACGAAAAACCCGTCCGCGGCCTGCTCGACCCTGCGATCAACCCCTTTGCCGGCCCGGCGCCAACCATTCCGGCCCGCCGCGGCGGTGCGCGACGGGCCGGCCCGAGGAGCCGGGGCGATCCGCCCGCGGAAGGGAATGAGAGGGTGCGGCGGTCCGGCTTCCCACCAATGGGACGGACCCACCCCACACGTTTCCCGCGACCGGATCGCACGCGCCGACCCCCGGCGAGCCGGTGGTGCGAGAGCGCGGAGCACACCATCCGAAACCGGCATCGACCAACGCAGATCCCAGGGTCGCTTTCTCTGCCACAGCGGAAGGCGCCACCGGGCAGGGGGTGCCGCCGCCGCGACCGGAGAGGGAGCCGGGCTTCGTCTCCCCCCACGAAACCGGCAGCGGGTGACCGCTGGAGCGACCGGAGAGGAAGACCTGGAGACGAGAGGGGTAGCCACTGGAGCAACCGGCGAGGGAGGGCTGGGGTTGGGGGTTTCGTCTCCTCCACCACCCACGGAGGCGGGAGGGGTGGCCGCTGGAGCGACCGGGCGGGTGGAGGTGGTGGGGCAGCGGCCTTTGAGCCGGCGTCGCTCCGGTCGGTGATGGAGCCACCGGCGATGGCAGCCGGCTCAACAGAGCGGGCCAGCCGTTGCTCCCTACCGAATCGCCCCGCGTCCGCAGCCCCACCACCTCCACCCGCCCAGCGCAACGGCCACCCCTCCCGCCGGGCCTACGCCTACTCTCCCCACGGTCGCGAGATCACGCAGGCGTTGATCCCGCCGACGCCCATCGACAGCTTCCCCACCACCGAGTCCGCCGCCGGCACCGCCTGGTCGTAGACGAAGCGGTCGTGGATCGCCTCGATCATCGCGTTGAGCTCGCCGCGCGCCAGCGGCGTGGGATCGAGGCGGCCCGCCGCGTAGCCGAGGTACTGGGCGGTGAGCTCCCAGCCGCCGGCCGCGCCCATGCCGTGCCCGAAGGTGCCCTTGCGGGCGGTCACCAGCACGCTCTCCGGCAACATCTCGCGCAGGTTCTCGACCTCCAGGAAGTCGCCCGGCGTGGCCGTGGCGTGGAGATCCCAGCCGGCGATGCGCGACGGCTCGATGCCGGCGGCCGCCAGGGCCGCGCGGATCGCCTGCTGCGGCCCCTCCTTCGACGGCGTGATGATGTGGTCCGCGTCCGAGGAAACCCCCACCGCCAGCGGCTCGAGCCCCAGCGGCTGGAAACCGCGCGCCGTCATGTGCTCCCAATCCCCGACGATCCACACCGCCGAGCCGCCGGCCACGTGGGTGCCGCGCAGCTCGGAAAGCGGCTTCGACACCCCCGCCGCCGACAGCACCCGGGCGTTGAAGAAAGCCGAAACCGACAGCGGGTGGGGCGGCGGGTCGGTGGCGCCCACCACCACCGCCTTGGCCTCGCCGAGCTGGATCGCGTCCATCGCCAGCTTGAGCGCCACGCCGAAGGTCGAGCACGCCGCCACCGGGGCGAAGGACGGCCCGGTCAGGCGGCCGAGGATCGAGATCTGCGAGGCCGGCGTGTTGTGAATGTTCCACAACAGGTTCGGGGATACCGCCCCCCAGGGCGCCGCCGGCGCCCCGTAGCGCTCCTGCAGACGGGCGTGGCGGCGCTGCTTCTCGCGCAGCAGAGCGCGCTTGCCCGTTTCGACGTCGCCGGTGACCGCCAGCGACTCGATCTCCGCCAGCTCCCGCAGGTACTCGGCCAGCGTCTCGGAGCGCGCCGCCCAGTAGGCGTCCCACGCCTCCGCCGCGGCGTCCTGCTCCTCCTCGTCGACGCTCTCCGGCCGCGGCGGCGGCGCCTCGCCGGCCGCGTCGCCCTCCGCCTCGGCCGCGACCCCGCCACCGCCCTCCTGCCAGGCGGTGAGCGCCGCGTTGCGCTGCGGGCTCGCCCAGAAGCGGTTCCAGCGGCGGATCGCCCGGTGGTACTGGATCGACTGCTCGTACATCGTCGGAAACGCGCCCATGCCGGTGCCGACGTAGACGTGCGCGGCGCGCCCGAGGCGGGCGAGCTCCTCCTCGAGACCCGGGTTCTGGCCCAGCGCCTGGATGAACGAGGCCACCGCGAACAGGGTGGTGGGGTCCATCTTCTCCACCAACCGCGAGTACCGGTTGGGGGCGTGGCGCGCGTCGATCCACGGACGGTAGGCGGCGAAGTCGCACTTCGGCCGCCCGACCAGGAAGTTGCTGGGGCCGAACCCCTCGAAGGGCTCGAGCCACGAGCCGCCGGTGGCGAGGTTGGCGGCGAACTCGTCGATGTTCGCCGAGCGCGGCGCGACCACGCCCCAGCCGAAGATGCCGATCCGCCTTCCCCCCTGCGCCCGCTGCGAATCCGCCAATGCGCCTCCCCTCCTGTAGACCGTATCGACTGCTTCGCGCCGTCCGCCAGCGCGGCTCAGCCGAGCCGCGCCAGGCGCTCGATCAGGTCGACGACCCGATTCGAGTAGCCCCACTCGTTGTCGTACCAGGCAACGACCTTGACGAAGCCGTCCCCCTGCGCGCGGGTGGACAGGGCGTCGAAGATCGAAGAGTGGGAGTTGCCGATGATATCCGTAGACACCAGCGGGACTTCACTGTACTCCACGATCCGCCGCATCGGGCCCTCCGCGGCAGTTTGCACGGCGGCGTTGACCTCGTCGCGCCCCGGGCGCTGGCGCAGGCGTGCCACGAAGTCGACGATGGAGCCGTCCGGCACCGGCACCCGCATCGCCATGCCGTCGAGCTTGCCGGCGAGGTGCGGAATCACCTTGCCCACGGCGCGGGCGGCACCGGTGGTGGTGGGGACGATGTTCTCGGCCGCGGCGCGGCTGCGGCGCAGGTCCTTGTGCGGCACGTCGGCCAGCCGCTGGTCGTTGGTGTAGGCGTGGATCGTCGACAGGAACCCTTCCTCGATGCCGAAGGCGTCGTCGAGGATCTTGGCGATGGGCGCCAGGCAGTTGGTGGTGCACGAGGCGTTGGAGACCAGCCGCACCTGGGGGGTGATCGCGTCGTCGTTGACGCCGAGCACCACGATGGCGTCGATCGGGTCCTTCGACGGCACCGTGAGCACCACCTTGCGGGCGCCGCCCTCCAGGTGCTTCTCGAGCTTCTCGCGGGTGCGGAACACCCCGGTCGACTCCACCACCACGTCGACCCCGAGGTCGCCCCAGGGGATCGCCGCCGGGTCGCGCTCGGCCGTCATCACCACGCGCTCGCCGTCGACCGTCATCGCCTCGTCGTCGACGGCGACGTCGAGGTCGAACTTGCCCATCACGCTGTCGTACTGCAGCAGGTAGGCGAGCTGCTCGTTCTCGAACAGGTCGTTGATCGCCACCACCTGGAGGTCGTCGCGCTGGGCGAGGATGCGAAAGACGCTCCGGCCGATGCGGCCGAAGCCGTTGATGCCGACGCGCACGACGCCGCCGCCGTTTCCCGAGCCGTTGCCGTTGCCCATCATGCGGCCTCCTTCTCGTCGATCTCCCGGAAGCGGCGGACCAGGTCCACCACCCGGTGGGCGTAGCCCCAGGTGTTGTCGAACCAGGCGATGGTCTTCGACACCCGGTCGCCGAGGGTCATCGTGGCCGGGCCGTCGAAGGTGCTCGAGCAGGTGGACTGGCGCACGTCGGAGGAGACGATCGGGTCGTCCTCGTAGGCGAGGATGCCGCGCCAGCGCTTCGAGCCGGCGGCGGAACGCAGGATGCCGTTGATCGCCGCGACGTCCACCGGCTCGCGGTGCCAGCACACCAGGTCCACCAACGAGCCGTTGGCCACCGGCACGTTGATCGAGTGGGCGGTGAGCTTGCCGGCCAGCGCCGGCTCCAGGGCGGTGATCACCTCGCCGGCGTTGGTCTCCTGGGGGATGATGTTCTCCGCCGCCGCCCGCCCGCGCCGCGGGTCCTCCGCCGGCACGTCCGCCAGGCGCTGCTGGTTGGTGTAGGCGTGCACGCTGGTGAGGAACACGCGCTCCAGGCCGAAGGCCTCGCCCAGCACCTCGAGCACCGGCGCCGCGGCGTGGGCGGTGCACGAGGCGTTGGAGACGATGCGGTGCTCGGAGCGGAGCTGGTCGTCGTTGACCCCCATCACCACGGTGATGTCCGGCGGGTCGGCCGACGGTACGCAGAGGATGACCCGGCGGGCGCCGCGGGCCAGGTGCTTTTCGATGCTCTCGCGCTTCGGGAAGTGGGCCGACGCGTCGATCACCGTATGCACCCCGACCTCGGCCCAGTCCACGTCGCCCGGGTCGCGGGCGGCGAGCATCTTCATGCGCCGGCCGCCGGCATAGAGCCAGCCATCCTCCGACAGCTCCACGGCGCCCGGGTAGCGGCCGAGCAGGGTGTCGAAGCGCAGCAGGTACACCAGCGCGGCGTGGTCCGCCGGGTCGGCGATCGCCGCTACGCTCAGGTCTCTCGTCTCGCCGAGGATTCGGAAGAGGCTCCTGCCCATCCTCCCGAAGCCCATCAGCCCGATCTTCAGCGGCCCGTCCGCCATGCGGGATCTCCTTTCACCACCAGTGGCTTCTCGTCGTCGGAATCTCAGGAAAAGAACGACCCGGGCCCACGGCACGCCGGCGTCGCGGCGCGCCGCCCCCCTCTCGGCCCGAAGGGTGTCGTGGAACCGAGGAGTGGACCGGGCGCTCCGGTCCTCAGCTCGCCTTGCGAACCGCTCGCACCAGCTCGCCCTTGTCCATCTTGCTGCGCCCCTCGATGCCGAGCTGCTTGGCTCGGTTGTAGAGCTCCTGCTTGGTGCGTTCGTCCAGCGGCCGGTTGGGGTTGCCGGTGCCGGAGGTGGTCTTCTTGCCGCTCTTGGTGCGGCCCTCCTCGCGGCGCTGCTTGTTGACGGTGCGGGCGGCGATCTCCTTGGCGCGGTCCGTGGGCTTGCCGCGATCCTCGGCGCTGTCCTTGATGTGCTCGTACTGACGCTCGTCCTTGTTGCTCCAGGCTTGCTGCGGCATGGATACCTCCTCTCGTCGTTCGCGTCGACGCTCGGCCGCGCTCCCCCCTCTCCCGTAGCAAGTTCCGTGCAGGCACCGGACCGGCGGTCGCTGGCACTGCAGTTGCAGCAGCGGGGGCCGGCGACGGAAGCGAAGAGACACTCCGCGGGAACGAAAGGGAGATTCGCGATGGCGAATGCAACGGCGCAGGCCCGGGCCGCAGCCGGGGTTGGCGGCCGCGAGGTGGCACGATGGATCGAGCGCCTGGCACGGCTGGGCTACCTGGCCAAGGGCGTGGTGTACGGGCTGGTGGGCATCCTGGCGCTGCGGCTCGCCTTCGGCCAGGGCGGCGAGACCACCGATGCCCAGGGCGTGCTCCGGGAAATCGCCGGCGGCCCCTTCGGCACCCTGCTGCTCACCCTGATCGGCGTCGGCCTGCTCGGCTACGCGGCGTGGCGCTTCGTGCAGGGGATCAAGGACGTCGAGGGCCAGGGCGACGAGACCGAGGGCATCGTCAAGCGGGCCGGCTACGTGGGCAGCGGCGTGATCCACGGTGCCCTGGCCTTCACCGCCCTCAACCTGGCCTGGGGCAGCGGCTCGGGCTCCGGTTCGGGCGGTTCCCAGGGGATCACCGCCGAGCTGCTCGGCCGTTCCTGGGGGGTGTGGCTGGTTGGCCTGGTGGGCCTGATCACCATCGCCGTCGGTCTCTACCAGTTCTACCTGGGTTACCAGGTGCTGTTCAAGAAGCACTGGAACACCGGCGCCATGAGCCGCACCCAGGAGCTGTGGGCCACGCGGGCGGGCCGGGCGGGGCTGATGGCCCGCGGCGTCGTCTTCGTGATGATGGGCTGGTTCTTCCTCCAGGCGGCCCGGCAGTCCGACCCCAGCGAGGCCCGGGGGCTCGACGGCGCCCTGACGGAGCTGTTGAGCCAGACCCACGGCACCTGGCTCCTCGCCCTGGTCGCGGCCGGGCTGGTGTGCTACGCGGTGTACTGCTTCGTGCAGGCCCGCTTCCGGCACTTCCGGGTGCGGTAGGACCCGGCCCCAGCGACCTCCGGTCGCGCGGCCCTACCCGCCATGCAGCAGGCGGCGGGTCTTCCACTCGCGATAGCGGAACAGCACCGGCAGGGCGAGCGCCATCTGCAGCGCGACCGGGCCCCACAGGGGGTGCCGCCGGGGCTCGGCCTCGATCTCGTCGTCGACCCGGGTGCGGTCCGGGGCGAGCGGCACGAAGCGGTGGCGGTGGGTCCAGCGGCGGAAGGGGCCCTCGAGCTGGCGGTCCTGGAAGCCGGACTCGCCGGCCTGCAGATCCGGGTGGGCCTCGATCACCGCCCGCCAGCGCACCGGCACCACGCCGACGAAGAAGGTCACCGACAGCTCGTCGCCAGCGGCCAGGCGCTGGGGCGGGTTGCCCCGGATGCGCACCGGCGCTACCGGCGGGGTGATCTGGCGCAGGCTCTCGGGGCGGCGGTGGAAGGCGTCGACGGCCGCCACCGGGGCGGCGATCTCGAAGCTGTGTCGGTAGCGCACGAAGCTCCTCTCGGGCGGGCTCAGGCGTAGAGATCGGCCAGCGCCTGGGGGAGGCGCGGGAAACGGAACTCGAAGCCGAGGGCGAGCAGCGCCGCCGGTAGCACCCGCCGCCCCTCGAGCAGGGCCTGGGACATCTCGCCGAGCGTGAGGTGGAGGGCGAAGGCCGGCGCCCGCAGCAGGTTCGGGCGGCGGAGGGCGGCGGCGATCTCGCGGCTCATCTCGCGATTGGTCACCGGCTCGGGCGCGGCGAGGTTGAAGGGGCCGCGGGCCTCGGAGTGCTCGGCCAGGAAGCGGATGGCGCGCACCTCGTCGGCGATGTGGATCCAGGAGATGTACTGGCGCCCGGTGCCCAGGGGGCCGCCCACGAACAGCTTGAACGGTCGCGCGATCGGCGGCAGGGCGCCGCCCTCGGTGGACAGCACGACGCCGGAGCGCAGCACCACCCGCCGGACGCCGAGATCCTCGACCGCCGCCGTGGACGCCTCCCAGTCCACGCAGAGCTCGGCCAGGAAGCCCCGGCCCGGTCCATCCTCCTCGCGCATCGGCTCGTCGCCACGGTCGCCGTAGTAGCCCACGCCGGAGGACTGGAGCAGGAAGGCGGGCCGCTCGCGCACCCGCTGGATCGCCGCCAGCACCGCCTGCCCGGAGCCGACCCGGCTCTCCCGGATGACGCGCTTGCGCTCGGCGGTCCACGGCCAGTGGGCGAGGTTGGCGCCCGCGAGGTGGATGATGCCCAGGGCGCCGGAGAGCTCTTCGCTCCAGCCCGCCGCCGTCGTCGCGTCCCAGCCCACGGCCCGCGCCCCCGCCGGCAGGCCCCGCACCTTCTCCGGGCGGCGCGACAGGATCACCACCTCGTAACCCCGGGTGGTGAGCTCCGGCGTCAGCGCTCGGCCGATCAGGCCCGAGCCGCCGGTGATCAGGATTCGTCCACGGTGGTCCATGGGATGCAACGCTAGCAAGCACGGAGCCAGCCGGCGGCCGACGAGAGCCGCCGGGCGGCCGATGGTCTCCAGGAACGGGGTCGCTACCGCGGCGCGGCGGGTGGAGGGAAGGAGGCGGCGGCGCTGCGGGCGGCGGTGAGCAGCGCGGCGATCTCGGGGCGCAGGCGCAGGCGGGGAAGCCAGGCGGCGGCAGGCGGCGACAGGCGGCGCAGCGTCCAGGCGATCTTGCGCCGGGCCTGCTCGGGGCCGTAGTAGTCCAGGTAGCCGGAGCTGTTGAGCGCGAAGAAGGAGAGGGCGTCGGCATCTTGCAGCAGCGTGGTCTCCGGATCGCGCTCCCCGCCGGGGGCCGCCGCCTCGGGCCGGTCGTGGCCGGCGATCAGGGTCAGCGCCCTCTCCCCCACCCCTGGCGGCAGCGCCAGCGGCGCCAGCACGCGAGCGGCCATCTGCGCGCTGGCCTCGCCGTGGCGCGCCTTGTAGGCGTCGTAGTCGGCCACCGTCTGCTCGTGGCGCGCATCGGCCTCGCTCACCACCCGCTCGACGTCGTGGAAGAGCGCCGCCACCTGCACGGCGGCGCCCGCCGCAGGGTCCAGCCGCAGGGTCCACTGCCAGACATCGAGCACGTGGCGGTAGTCGGCCCACACCAGGGGCTTGTGCAGCGGGTGCGCCGCGCGGTGCCGGGCAAGCACCGCCGAGAACCAGTCCCCCCGGCGCGCCTCGCCGCCCCTCGCCCCCCCGCCGCTTGCTTCCCCGCTGGCAGCTTCGCCGGCTGTCGCTCGATTGCGCCGCCCGCTCCAGCGCTGGCAGCGCACCTCCACCTCGTCGACGACCTGGCGCAGCTCGTCCGCATCCAGGCCAACCGCGGGCGGCTCGACGGCGACGGCGAAGGGGCCACGGCGCGCCAATTCGTCGACCTGCTCGTCGAACCGCGCCCACTCCAACGCCCCCGCGGCCCACTCTCCGGCGTCGAGCCGCAGGCGCGCCGGCGCCGGATCACCGTCGCCGGCGCCATCGGGCGGCATGCCGAGGAAGCGCAGCACGATCGTCGTCACGGGCCGAGCCTACTCCCCTTCGCCGCCTGTCTCCCGCAGGTCCACCCGCAGCTCGCCGCCCGCCGGCAGGTACCCGCTGCGGCACCAGGCGGGCGCCACGTCGGCCAGCGAGGCCACCGCGGCGAGCGCCGCCGGCGGTACCCAGCACACCCTGTAGGAGCCCGGCTGGAGGCGCGGCAGCAGCACCGTTCCGCCCGTGGCCGGCCTGCCGGACGCCTGCGCCCACTGGTGGAGCACCACCGCGTTGAGCACGCTGCCGTCGTCCTCCCGCACCACCAGCAGGCCGGGAAAGCCCGGCTCGACGCCCTGCCGCCCGATCACCAGATCGCCAGCCGCCGCGGCGAGCGGCAGGTCGGCCTCGCGGCCGGGAGCGAACAGCGCGGAGGTGAGCGGGTACCCCGGCGCCAGGGCGACTTCCTGCCGACGCCGTGGACGGTGGGATCCGACGCGCAGCAGCTCTACGGTCCAGGGCTCGCCGCCCGGATAGAACGGATCGAGCAGGACGTCGAGCGGCAACGGCTGCCGCAGGACGATCCTCGGCAGCACGCTTTCGGAGCCCTCGTACACCGGCACCGGACCGATCTCCGTCGTGGCGAAGCCGTCGGCGTCGACCGCAGCCGGTCGCGGCGCGGTGGCACGCCCTCGACCGCGAAGAAACGGAAGGCAGTCGGTGACACCATTCTCGGTCGTTTGGCACCCGTAGCAGATCACCGTCGGAATCAGGAAGCCGACCCCTTGCGTGTTGCAGAAGTAGCACATCCCGCCGCCTCCCCCACCGCTGCCGACCGCTGCCGCGGGCAGCGCGATTCCACCGATCAACACAAGATCAAGAGCATCTTCCGCATCAGTCGCTGCTTTGGTCCTTGACGCAGCCACCATGACTCGTGTGGCGGGCACTGCGATAAGATGGGAGACGCGTCCTCGCCGGACGCCACCCTTCCGACACGATGGATCGCGAATTCCCAAGGAGTCGCAGAATGCAACGAACGCTCGCCCGCTGGTTTGCGGTGGGGCTCTTGGCGGCCGGGATGGCCGCCGGGCCGGCCGCGGCGCAGGATCTCGCCTCGTTCGAGGAGCGGACCACCGTCCACACCCTCGACAACGGCTGGACCTTCATCGTCGTCGAACGCCCCGTGGCCCCGGTGTTCTCCTTCGCCACCTACGTCGGCGTCGGCTCGGCCCAGGAAGTGCCCGGCATCACGGGCCTCGCCCACATGTTCGAACACATGGCCTTCAAGGGCACGCCGAACATCGGCACCTCCGACTACGCCGCCGAGACGGCCGCCCTCGAGCGCCTGGAGCAGGCCTACCAGGCGTGGCAGGACGAGCGCCTGAAGGCGCGGCCCGACGCCGAGCGGCTCGCCGAGCTCGAGGCCGCCTTCCGCGCCGCCCAGGAGGCCGCCGAGCAGTACGTGGTGGCCAACGAGTTCGGCGACATCATCGACCGCGAGGGAGGCACCGGCCTCAACGCCTTCACCAGCGCCGACGTCACCGGCTACTTCTACTCCCTGCCCGCCAACAAGCTGGAGCTGTTCGCCTACCTCGAGTCGGAGCGCTTCCTTCACCCGGTGTTCCGCCAGTTCTACAAGGAGCGCGACGTGGTGCAGGAGGAGCGCCGCCTGCGCACCGACAGCCAGCCCGTGGGCCGGCTGATCGAGCAGTTCCTGGCCACCGCCTTCGTCGCCCATCCCTACCGCCAGCCGACGGTCGGCTACATGAGCGACCTGCAGTCGTTCACCCTCACCGACGCGGAGGAGTTCTTCGACACCCACTACGCACCGTCCAACATGGTGACGGTGGTGGTGGGCGACGTCACCGCGGAGCAGGTGATCCCGGTGGTCGAGCGCTACTTCGGGCGCATCCCGGCACGGCCGGCGCCGCCGGCGCTGCGCACCGTCGAGCCGCCACAGATCGCCGAGAAGACGGTGGCCCTGCCGGACCCGGCCCAGCCCTTCTACCTCGAGGGCTATCACCGCCCGGCGGTGACCCACCCGGACGACGCGGTGTACGACGCCATCGACGACATCCTGGCCGGCGGCCGCACCTCGCGGCTCTACCGGCGCCTGGTGCGCGACGAGAAGATCGCCATCGCCGCGGCGTCGTTCTCCGGCTTCCCCGGCTCGAAGCACCCGAACCTGTGGATGGCCTACGCCGTGCCCGCCCGCGGGGTGGACAACGAGACGGTGCAGACGGCGATCCGCGAGGAGATCGAGCGGCTGAAGACCGAGCCCGTCACCGACGAGGAGCTGACCCGCTTCAAGACCCGCGCGAAGGCCAACCTGATCCGCGGCTTGCGCAGCAACCAGGGCCTCGCCAACCAGCTCGCCAGCTACCAGATGATCCACGGCGATTGGCGCGAGCTGTTCCGCAACATCGACCGCATCGAGAAGGTCACCAAGGAAGACATCACGCGGGTGGCGCGGGAGACCTTCCTGCCGACCAACCGCACCGTCGGCATGATCGAGACCGCGACGGCCGAAGCCGACACCAGCAACGAGACCGGCGGCGCCGCGGCGCCGGGCCGGTCGTGAGGAGGACCTCCATGACGCCGCGAAACCGTTCCATCCGGGCCCTGCGGGGCCTCGCCTGCGCCGCCCTGCTGCCCGCGCTGCTGCTGCTGCTGGCCCTGCCGGCGGCCGCCCAGGCCCAGCGCCCGGTGCAGCGTCCCGAGGAGCTGAAGTACCCGCCGCTGCCGCAGCTCGACGTGCCCCAGCCGCAGCGGGTGGTGCTCGACAACGGCCTGGTGGTGATGCTGCTCGAGGACCACGAGCTGCCGCTGGTCGAGGCCATCGCCCTGATCGACGCCGGTGCCAAGCGGGAGCCCGCCGACCACGTGGGCCTGGCCGGCATCACCGGCATGGTGCTGCGCTCCGGCGGCAGCGAATCGATGCCCGGCGACCAGCTCGACCAGTTCCTCGAGAACAAGGCCGCCAGCATCGAGACCTCCATCGGCACCGACTTCGGCAGCGCCAGCATGAGCGCCCTGGCCCAGGACTTCCCCGAGGTCTTCCGCGCCTTCGCCGACCTGCTGCGCAACCCCACCTTCGAGCAGGACAAGCTGGCGGTGGCGAAGAATCAGGTGACCTCGTCGATCTCGCGCCAGAACGACGATCCCCAGGGGATCCTCTTCCGCGAGTTCGACGAGATCGTCTACGGCGAGCGCTCGCCCTACGCCTGGACGGAGACCTACGAGACGGTGGGCAACATCGATCGCGCCGACCTGGTCGCCTGGCACGAGAAGTACTTCCACCCGAACCGCATGGTGCTCGGCCTGGTCGGCGACTTCGACAGCACCCGGGCGCTGGCGCTGGTGCGCCAGGCCTTCGGCGACTGGCCCGCCGGCCCCGCCCGCGACGAGGGGACCGCCGCCTATTTCGACACCGAACCGTCGCCGGGCGTCTTCGCCATCCAGAAGGACGACATCACCCAGGCCAACATCGCCATCGGCCACCTCGGCATCCGGCGCGACAACCCGGACTACATCCCGGTCTCGGTGCTCAACCAGGTGCTCGGTGGCGGCTTCAGCGCCCGGCTGTTCTCCAACATCCGCAGCGCCAAGGGGCTCGCCTACGCGGTGTCCGGCGGCGTCGGCAGCAACTGGAACCGGCCGGGGCTGTTCCGCATGTGGATGACCACCAAGACGGGCACCACCGCTGCCGCCATCGACGCCCTGCTCGAGGAGGCGCGCCGGCTGGAGACCGAGCCGCCGAGCGACGAGGAGATCGCCAAGGCGAAGCAGAGCATCCTGCAGTCGTTCGTCTTCGAGAGCGACTCGATGCGCAAGATCCTCGACCAGCAGGTGCGCTACGAGTTCTTCGGCTACCCCCTCGACTGGCTCGAGCGCTACCGCGCGGGCGTCGAGGCGGTCGACCCGAACACGGTGCGCCAGATGGCGGCCAAGTACATCCATCCCGAGCGCTTCTCGATCGTGGTGGTGGCGCCCGCAGAGGGCATGGACCGGCCGCTGACGGAGTTCGGCGAGGTGGCGCCGGTCGACATCACCATTCCGGAGCCGCCGGTGGAGCGGGCGGAGGTCACGGCCGAGGGCCAAGCCCGGGCCGGCGAGCTGCTCGACAGGGCGGTGGCGGCGATGGGCGGCGCCGAGCGGATCGATCGCCTCCAGGCGCTGGCCACCCGCGGCAACGCGGTGCAGCTCACGCCCCAGGGGGAGATGGAGATCCCGATCGCCACCACCCACCTGTTCCCCGACCGCTACCGCCAGGAGCTCACCCTGCCGTTCGGGTCGATCTCGATGGTGCTCCGCGGCGACAGCGGCTTCGTGGTCGGCCCCCAGGGGACGATGGACCTGCCGGCCTCGCAGCTCGGCTCGTTGCGTAGCAGCGCGGACCGCGATCCGCTGTCGCTGCTGCGCTCCCGCGGCCTGGCCGACTTCCGCGCCACGGTGATCGAGCCCATCGAGCTCGACGGCACTCCCCTCGAGCGCCTGCAGCTCGAGGTGGCCGACGACGTGACGGTGGTGGCGATCGATCCGCAGACCGGCCAGATCCGCCAGATCTCCTACCGCGAGGCGGGCCCCACCGGCACGCCGGGAGAGGTGGTGCAGACCTTCTCCGACTACCGCGAGGTCGACGGCATCACGTACCCCTTCGCCGTCGTCGGAACCTTCGACGGCAACGAGATGATGCGCCTGACGCTCGAGTCGGTCGAGGTCGACCCCGAGGTCGACGAGACGGCGTTCGAGCGGCCGGAGTAGCCGCGGAAGATGCTGGACCCGCAGGGCCGCCGCTCCGCCCGAGGGCGGCGGCCCTCACCGCCCGTCGCGCCCGGGCCGGTCGCCCCGGTCCGCGGAGCGGCCGGAGCGGTCCAGGCGGCGCAGCAGCACCACGGCGTAGACCACCAGCCCGAGCAGGCCGCCGGTCCACGGGATCGGCAGCTTCGCTCCGGCCTCGCCGACGAGTGGTAATCGCTGGCGCTGGAGGTCTGCTACTCCCCCTCTTCGGCGGCGACTCCGCGGGCCGCCGACGGAGCTTCCCGGCTCTCTGATTCCCGAACACGGGTCCCCTGGAGTGCCGGGCACGGCCCCTGCAATTCCTACACGGGCAGGCTTGGCCGGCGGCCACCGCCGGTCCCCTCCACTTCTTCCAAGCTGCTGCGCCAGCGTCGGTTGCAGCCGGCAGCAGCTTCCGTGGCACAGGCGTTGCGTAGTCGGATCGAAGACAGCCGAGAGCCGCGACCGAGGTTGCCGGCAACGACAACAGATCGCGACCCAGCCCGCGCGGCGGGGAAGAAAGGAACCGAGATGAAAGTGAGGCACGGGGCAGACAGGGAGGGGTGGACGCCATGAAGCGTCACGTGCTGATCACCGGAGGGGCCGGCTTCATCGGCTCCCACCTGGCCGACGACCTGCTCTCCGCGGGCTACCGGGTGCGGGTGCTCGACAACCTCTCGGAGCAGGTGCACGGTGATCTCGCCACCGTCGGCGGCCGGCCGCCGTACCTCGCCGACGACGTCGAGCTGGTGGTCGGCGACGTGCGCGACCCCGACGCGGTGGAGCGGGCGGTGCGCGACGTCGACGCCGTGTTCCACCTCGCCGCCGTCGTCGGCGTCGGCCAGAGCATGTACGAGGTGGCCCACTACACCAGCACCAACAACCTCGGGACGGCGGTGCTCGCCGAGGCGCTGATCCGGCGCCAGCAGGCGGGCCAGCCGATCGAGCGCTGGGTGGTGGCGTCCAGCATGAGCGTCTACGGCGAGGGCCTGTACCGCGACCCCGAGGGTCGAGCGGTGCACGACGCCCGGCGCAGCCGGGCCCAGCTCCAGGCCCACCGCTGGGAGCCTACCGGCCCCGGCGGCGAGCGCCTCGAGCCGGTGGCCACCGCCGAGGAGAAGACCCCGGATCTCGCTTCCGTCTACGCGCTGTCGAAGTTCGACCAGGAGCGCATGAGCCTGCTGCTCGGCAGCGCCTACGGCATCCCCACCGTGGCGCTGCGCTTCTTCAACGCCTACGGCACCCGCCAGGCGCTGTCGAACCCCTACACCGGGGTGCTCGCCATCTTCGCGGCGCGCTACCTCAACGGCAATCCGCCGCTGATCTTCGAGGACGGCCACCAGCGCCGCGACTTCGTGCACGTCTCCGACGTCGCCCGCGCCTGCCGCCTCGCCCTGGAGGCCCCGGACGCCCCGGGCCACGCCTTCAACGTCGGCAGCGGCAGGAGCTACACGGTGCACGAGGTGGCCGCCGCCCTCGCCTCGGTGCTCGGCCGCGAAGCCATCGCGCCCGAGGTCACCGGCCGCTACCGCGTCGGCGACATCCGCCACTGCTTCGCGGACATCAGCCTCGCCCGGCGCACCCTCGGCTACGAGCCCCGCATGGCGCTCGAGGACGGCCTGGCGGAGCTCGCCGGCTGGCTCGAAGGCCAGGTGGCGCAGGATCGCGTGGGCGAGATGAGCACCGAGCTGGCCGAAAGGGGGCTGACCGTATGACGCTGGCCGACATCCGCCGCAAGAAGAGCTCGACTCCCGAAGGCTGCGATCGTCCGCGCCGCGTGGTGATCACGGGCGGCTGCGGGTTCATCGGCACCAACCTCGCCCACCGGCTCGCCGCCGCAGGGCGCAGCGTCTGCCTGCTCGACAACCTGTCGCGCCCCGGCGTGGAGGACAATCTCGAGTGGTTGCGGGCCAATCACGGCGGCGAGATCACCTTCCAGCTCGCCGACGTGCGCGACCGGTGGGCGGTGGAGAAGGCGGTCGCCGGCGCCGAGGCGGTGTTCCACTTCGCCGCCCAGGTGGCGGTGACCACCAGCCTGGAGCACCCGGTGCTGGACTTCGAGATCAACGCCCAGGGCACCCTCAACGTGCTCGAGGCGCTGCGCGCCCAGGCGGAGCCGCCGCCGATGGTGTTCACCTCGACCAACAAGGTCTACGGTGATCTCGCCAACATCGAGCTGCAGCTCGAGGACGGCCGCTACCGGCCCTCCAACGGCCTGGCCGCCCACGGCATCGGCGAGGACTTCCGGCTCGACTTCCACAGCCCCTACGGCTGCTCGAAGGGCGCTGCCGACCAGTACGTGCGCGACTACGCCCGGGTGTTCGGCCTGCCGGCGGTAGTGCTGCGGATGAGCTGCATCTACGGCCCCCACCAGCGCGGCAACGAGGACCAGGGCTGGGTGGCGCACTTCGTGAAGGCGGCGCTTGCCGGCGGCAAGATCACGCTGTTCGGCGATGGCCACCAGGTGCGCGACGTGCTCTTCGTCGAGGATCTGGTGGAGGCCATGCTGCTGGCCGAGCAGCACGCCGGCCAGCTCGCCGGCCAGGCCTTCAACATCGGCGGCGGCCCCGACAACGCGGTGAGCCTGCTCCAGGTGCTGGCGCGCATCGGCGAGCTCGCCGGGGAGGAGCCGCGGGTCGCGCTGGAAGATTGGCGGCCCGCGGACCAGCGCTACTACGTCTCCGACACCCGGCTGTTCCAGGCCGCCACCGGCTGGCGCCCGCGGGTCACCGCCGAGGAGGGCGTGGCCCGCCTCTACGACTGGATGGCTCGCGATCTGCGTTCGGCCGCGGAGGGCCGGCGCGCCTCGTGAGGGCACGCTCGTGAGGGCCCTCGTCACCGCCGACACCGCCGGCGGCGTCTGGACCTACGCCATCGATCTCGCCCGCGGCCTGGCCGAGCGCGAGGTGGAGGTGGTGCTGGCGGTCATGGGGCCGCCGCTCGCCGACGCGCAGCGGAACCGGGTGGCCCGCACCCCCGGGGTGAAGATCTTCGACGGCGCCTTCCGCCTCGAGTGGATGGACCAGCCCTGGGACGACGTCGACCGCGCCGGCCGCTGGCTCGTCGGCCTCGCCGAGCGCTTCGCGCCGGACGTGGTGCACCTCAACACCTTCGCCCACGGCGCCCTGGACTTCGGCGTGCCCCGCCTCGTGGTCGGGCACTCGTGCGTCTGCTCGTGGTGGCGTGCCGTCCACGGCACGGAGCCGCCGGGCGAGTGGGACGAGTACCGCCGCCGGGTGCGGGCCGGCCTGCAGGCCGCCGAGCGGGTCGCCGCCCCCACCCGCGCCATGCTCGACGAGCTGGCGGCGTTCTATGGCCCGCTGCCGCCGAGCCGGGTGATCTGGAACGGCCGCCAGGCGGACCTCTTCGCGCCGCGCGCCAAGGAGCCGCTGGTGTTCTCCGCCGGCCGCCTGTGGGACGAGGCGAAGAACCTGGCGGCGCTGGAGGCCGCGGCACCCCTCCTGCCCTGGCCGGTCTACGTCGCCGGCGCCACCCGCCGCCCCGACGGCCCCGGCGAGGACGTCCACTTCGAGCATGCCCATCCGGTGGGCACGCTGTCCACCCGCGCCATGGCGGCCTGGTTCGGCCGCGCCGCCATCTACGCCCTGCCCGCGCGCTACGAGCCGTTCGGGCTCTCGGTGCTCGAGGCGGCGCTGTCCGGCTGCGCCCTGGTGCTCGGCGACGTCTCCAGCCTGCGCGAGGTCTGGGACGGCGCCGCCCGGTTCGTGCCGCCCGGCGACTCCCGGGCGCTGGCGGCGGCGATCACCGAGCTGGCCGAGGACGCAGAGGGGCGCGAGGAGCTCGCCGCCGACTCGACGCGCCGGGCGCGGGAGCTCTCCGCCGACCGCATGGCCGAGGGCTACCTCGACCTCTACCGCGAGATGAGCGGTCACCGGGACGCCGCCCCCGCCGAGTCACCGGCGAACACCCCGGCGATTGCCGGCTCCACACCTCCCGAATCCTCCGGCGGTCCGGATCCCGTGGCCGCCATCGCGGTGTGACGCCGGTGATGCGCGTCGTCCTCTTCTGCCACTCGCTGGCGTCGGACTGGAACCACGGCAATGCCCACTTCCTGCGCGGGGTGGCGAGCGAGCTGGTGACGCGCGGCATGGAACTGGCCGTGTACGAGCCGCGGGACGCCTGGAGCGCGGTGCACCTGGTGCTCGACGCCGGCCCCGAGGCCCTCGCGGCCTGGCGCGGGGCCTACCCGGAGCTCGCCGAGCGCGCCGACTGGCACCGCTACGAACGCGGCCACCTCGACCTCGACGCGGCCCTCGACGGCGCCGCCCTGGTGTTGGTGCACGAGTGGAACGATCCGGAGCTGGTGGCCGCCGTGGGCCGCCACCGCGCCGCCGGCGGGCGCTACCACCTGCTGTTCCACGACACCCATCACCGCTCGGTCACCGCGCCCGAGGAGATGGCGGCCTACGACCTCGAGGGCTACGACGGTGTGCTCGCCTTCGGCGAGGCGGTGCGCGAGCGCTACCTGGCGCGCGGCTGGGGCCGCCGGGTGTGGACGTGGCACGAGGCCGCCGACGCGCGCCGCTTCCGGCCGCTGCCGGTCGCCGGAGACGCGCCGGGCAACGCGCCCCGCGACCTGGTGTGGGTCGGCAACTGGGGCGACGAGGAGCGCACCGCCGAGCTCCACGAGCTGCTGCTCGACCCGGTGCGCGACCTCGGCCTCACCGCCACCGTCCACGGCGTGCGCTATCCCGCCGCCGGGCGCCGCGCCCTGGCCGAGGCCGGCATCCAATACGGCGGCTACGTCGCCAACTTCCAGGTGCCGGAGGTCTTCGCCCGCCATCGCCTCACCGTGCACGTGCCGCGGCGGCCGTACACCGAGGCGCTCCCCGGCATCCCGACGATCCGCCCCTTCGAGGCGCTGGCCTGCGGCATCCCGCTGGTCTCGGCGCCGTGGGAGGACGCCGAGGGCCTGTTCCGCCCCGGCGACTACCTGGTGGCCCGCGGGGGCGCGGCCATGCGCCGGCACCTGCGGGACCTGCTGGCCGACCCCGACCGGGCCCGCGACCTGGCGCGGCGCGGGCGCGAAACGGTGCTCGCCCGCCACACCTGCGGTCACCGGGTCGACGAGCTGCTGGCCATCGTGGACGAACTGGAAGGAGAGGACGTGATGCAGGCCACCCCGGCCACCCCGACTCCCCTGGACCCTCCCCGCCTGGTGGAGGCGCCATGAGGATCGCCTTCTTCGGCTCGAGCCTGGTGTCGGCCTACTGGAACGGCGCCGCCACCTACTACCGCGGCCTGCTGCGCGCCCTCGCCGGGCGCGGCCACGAGATCACCTTCTACGAGCCCGACGCCTTCGAGCGCCAGCAGAACCGCGACATCCCCGACCCCGACTGGGCGCGGGTGGTGGTCTATCCCGTCGACCCCCAGGGCGGGCCCGAGGGCCAGGCCGGGGTGCGCCGCGCCCTGGCCGACGCCGCCGACGCCGACCTGCTGGTCAAGGCGAGCGGGGTCGGCGTCTTCGACGAGCTGCTCGAGGCGGCGGTGCTCGCCCAGCGCCGCAGTGGCCAGGTGGTGGCCTTCTGGGACGTCGACGCCCCCGCCACCCTGGAACGCATGGCGGCCGACCCCGCCGACCCGTTCCGTGCCCTGGTGCCGCGCTACGACCTGGTGTTCACCTACGGCGGCGGCGATCCGGTGATCGACGCCTACCGCGACTTCGGCGCCCGCCGGTGCGTGCCGATCTACAACGCGCTCGACCCGGAGACCCACCATCCGACCGCCCCGGACCCACGCTTTGCTGGCGATCTCGCCTTCCTCGGCAACCGCCTGCCCGACCGCGAGGCCCGGGTGGAGGAGTTCTTCCTGCGGCCGGCCGAGGAGCTGACCGGGCGCCGCTTCCTGCTCGGCGGCAGCGGCTGGGGCGACCGGTCGCTGCCGGCGAACGTGCGCTGGCTGGGGCACGTCGGCACCGGCGACCACAACGCGCTGAACTCCACCCCGCTGGCGGTGCTCAACATCCACCGCGACAGCATGGCCCGTTTCGGCTTCTCGCCGGCCACTCGCGTCTTCGAAGCCGCCGGGGCCGGAGCTTGCCTGGTGACCGACGCCTTCCGCGGCGTCGAGCAGTTCCTGGAGCCGGAGCGCGAGATCCTGGTGGCCGCCGACGGGGCCGAGGTGGCGGCGCACCTCGACCGCCTCACCCGCGAGCGGGCGCGCGCCATTGGCGAGGCGGCCCGCCGCCGGGTGCTCGCCGAGCACACCTACGCCCACCGCGCCGCCGAGGTGGAGGCGGTGCTCGACGGTGCCGAGCCCCTGGAGCGCACGGCATGAGCGCGCCGCTCGACATCGTCGTCCTCGGCCTGTCGATCACCTCCTCCTGGGGCAACGGCCACGCCACCACCTACCGTTCCCTGGTGCGGGCGCTGGCGCGGCGCGGCCACCGGGTGCTGTTCCTCGAGCGCGACGTGCCGTGGTACGCGGAGAACCGCGACCTGCCGGAGCCGCCGTTCTGCGCCACCGCCCTCTACGCCGACCGCCGGGAGCTCACCGAGCAGTGGACCGCCGCGGTGCGCCGGGCGGACCTGGTGATCGTCGGCTCCTACGTCCCGGACGGCGTCGAGGTGGGGCGCTGGGTCGTCGCCACGGCCGAGGGCGCGGTGGCCTTCTACGACATCGACACGCCGGTGACCCTGGCCCGGCTCGAGCGTGGCGACGCCGAGTACCTGGTGCCGGAGCTGATCCCGCGCTACGACCTCTACCTGTCGTTCACCGGCGGACCCACCCTCGAGCGGCTGGAGCGCGAGTACGGCTCGCCCCGCGCCCGCGCCCTGTACTGCGCCTTCGACCCGGAGCTCTACTACCCGGAGGAGCGGGAGCTGCGCTGGGACCTCGGCTACATGGGGACCTACAGCGACGACCGCCAACCCACCGTCGAGCGCCTGCTGCTGGAGCCTGCCCGGCGGTGGGGGGACGGGAGCTTCGTGGTGGCCGGCCCCCAGTACCCGGACGACCTGTGCTGGCCGGCCAACGTCGAGCGCCGCGAGCACGTACCACCGGCCGAGCACCGCGGCTTCTACAACGCCCAGCGCTTCACCCTCAACGTGACGCGCGACGACATGATCCGCGCCGGCTGGTCGCCGAGCGTGCGGCTGTTCGAGGCGGCCGCCTGCGGCACGCCGATCGTCTCCGACTACTGGCCCGGCCTGGAGAGCTTCTTCCGCCTGGGCGAGGAGCTGCTGGTGTGCGACGACGCCGGCCAGGTGCTCTCGCTGCTGGCCGGCATGCCGGAGGACGAGCGCCGCGATCTCGGCGAGCGCGCGCGCCTGCGGGTGCTCGGCGAGCACACCGCCGCCCACCGCGCGCGGGAGCTCGAGAGCTACGTGGCCGAGGTGCTGGGCAGGCCCGCCGAGGTGGCGTGACGGCGGACGACGGACCCCCGAAGGCGAACCCGAGGAGAGAGCAGACCTCATGAAAGACGTGCACCGGTTTCCCGCGCATTCCGCCGACGGGCTGGCGGGACGGCGGCAGTACCTGCGGTTCCTGTACACCCAGCAGGCGGTCAACGACAGCGAGCTGCTGCGGCGCCAGATCCAGGCCCTGGAAAGCGAGCTCGGCGCCGCCGAGGTCGGGCCGCTGGCCCGGGGGCGGGCCGGCTGAGCACCTCGCGGCCGGCGCCGTGATCGGCGACGTCCAGGGCGCCGCCACCCTGGCCGGGGCGGCGGCGCTGGCGGCGGTGCACCTGTTCGGGGGACGCCTCCGGTTCCTCCGGGTGGTCCCCCGCAGCCGGTGGCTGTCGGCCGCCGGCGGCGCCTCGGTGGCCTACGTCTTCGTCCACCTCTTCCCCGAGCTGGCCGCCGCGCAGGAGACGTTCGGCGCGGCGGCGGGCGCCTCCCTGGCCTTCCTGGAGCACCACGTCTACCTGGTGTCGCTCGCCGGCCTGGTCGCCTTCTACGCGCTGGAGCGGGTGGCGCGCCGGCACAGCCGGGGGCGGCAGGACGACGGCGGCACCCAGGAGGTGGAGACGGACGCCCGGCGGCGAGCGCCGGCGGGCGACGGGAGGGCGGGCGGAGGCGCGGCGGAGCGCGGTCCCGGCGTCTTCTGGGTCCACGTCGGCTCCTTCGCGCTCTACAACGCCCTCGTCGGCTATCTGCTGCTGCACCGGGAGGGGGCGGGGCTCGAATCCCTCGCCCTCTACACGCTGGCGATGGCGCTCCACTTCCTGGTCAACGATCATGGGCTCAGCGATCACCACCGGCACCTCTACGAGCGGCGCGGGCGCTGGATCCTCGCGGTCGCCGTGCTCGCCGGCTGGCTGGCGGGGGCGACGGTGCCGGTGCACCGCGGGGTGGTCGCGGCGCTGTTCGCGTGGCTCGCCGGCGGCGTGGTGCTCAACGTCATCAAGGAGGAGCTGCCGGCCGAGCGCGACAGTCGGCTGTCCGCCTTCGTGGCGGGGGCGGCCGGCTACGCCGCGCTCCTCGTGCTGGCCGCCGGCTGAGGCCGCGGCGTGCCCGGCCCGTGGCACCCCGCCTGCATCCCCCGGCAGCTCATGAGCAAGGCGAAGAACGCTCTCGGTTTCCTCAAGGAGACCTTCCGCGAGTTCGGCGACGACGACTGCCCCCGCATGGCCGCGGCCCTCGCCTACTACACCGTGTTCTCGCTGCCGCCGCTGCTGGTGATCCTGATCGGCATCGCCGGCCTGGCGTGGGGCGAGCAGGCGGTGGCGGGGCGCATCGAGGGGGAGGTCGGCGCCCTGCTCGGTCCCCAGGCGGGCGAGGCGATCGCCACGATGGTGGAGAACGCCGGATCGGACCGCTCCGGCAGCCGGCTGGCGGCGTGGCTCGGCCTCGCCGTGCTGCTGTTCGGCGCCTCCGGGGTGTTTGCCCAGCTCCAGGCAGCGCTCAACGAGGCCTGGGACGTGGCCCCCGATCCGGACAAGAGCGGAGTCGTGCGGATGGTCACCAAGCGCCTGCTCTCGTTCGGCATGGTGCTGGGCATCGGGTTCCTGCTGCTGGTGTCGCTGGCCCTCTCGGCATTCCTGTCGGCGGCGGGCGAGATGGTGGCCAGCATGCTGCCGGCGGGCATCTCCCAGGTGCTGCTGCAGGGTGTCCACACGGCGGTGGCGCTGGCGATCATCATGCTGCTGTTCGCGGCGATCTACAAGGTGATGCCGGACGCCGAGGTCTCGTGGCGCGACACCTGGGTGGGCGCGGGGGTCACCGCGCTGCTCTTCGTGGTGGGCAAGTTCGCCATCGGCTTCTACCTCGGCAACAGCGATCCCGGCTCGGCCTACGGTGCCGCCGGTTCGCTGGTGCTGATCCTGGTGTGGATCTACTACGCCTCGCTGATCGTGCTGCTCGGCGCCGAGTTCACCCAGGTCTGGGCGCGCCGCTACGGCCGCGGCATCGTCCCGGAGAAGGGTGCCGTGCGCGTCGTCGAGCAGAAGCGCCACCTCCACGGCGCCGCCGCCCGCCGCCACGCGGAGAGCGAACGCTCCCCACGCCCCTGAGGACCGGACGACCTCCGCCCTCCCCCTGGCGGCCACCGAGGGATTCACCTAGCTGCCAGCGACCCGTCCTGAGTCGCTCCCTCAGGCGCTCTCGCGCCGGATGGCGCGGATCAGCTCGTCCTTGGTCATGCTGCTGCGGCCGGGGATGTCGAGCTCGCGGGCGCGGTCGTAGAGCTGGTCCTTGGTCTGCTCCTGGAGCGCGGGCTCGGAAGCCTTGCCGGCGCGGCGGGGGGGACGGCGGGGCGGCGCTTCGGCCCGCTGGCCGGCCCGGTCGCCGGCGCCCTGACCACCACCCCCGGTGCCGCCGCCCGCGGCGCGCAGGCTCGCCTTGATCACCTCCATCAGGTCGACGTGCTCGCCGATGGCCTCGACGTTGGCCGGCGCCGTGACCACCACCTCCTCGCCCTGCTCCCGCTTGCGCTCGACCAGCTCCAGCAGCTCCTCGGCACCGATGTCGGTGAGCTCCGAGCGGTCCAGCTCGTCCTCCGCCAGCTCGTCGATCGCGGCGGCGAAGCGCTTCACCGCCGCCTTGGTGACCTTGACCGGCTCCGGCAGGCCCACCGTCTCCGGCGTGCGCACCTCGTCGGCGAAGCGCAGGGTCTCGGCGCGCAGCACGCCGCCCTGGGCGAGGATCGCCACCAGGTACTCCTTGCCGCGTATCACGAAGGTGGCGATGCCGGCCCGGCCGGTGCGCTCCATCACGCTCGCCAGCAGCCGGTAGGCCTTGGTGGAATCGCCGGACGGGGTGAGGAAGTAGGTGCGCTGGAAGAAGCGCGGATCGACGTCCTCGACCGGCACGAAACGGGTCAGATCGATGTCGCGGGTCTTCTCCGGCGCCAGCGCCTCGAGCTCCTCGTCGGTGACCACCACGAACTTGCCGTCGTCCGTCTCGTAGCCGCGGACGATCTCGTCGCTGTCCACCTCGCGCTCGTGCTCGGGACACCAGTAGCGCCGGGCCAGCGGCGTGCCGCCCTCGTCGAGCATGCGCAGCGACACCCGCCGGCTGCGCACCCCGGCGTACAGGTTCACCGGCACCGCCACCAGGCCGAAGCTGATGGTGCCGGACCAGAACGGGCGCACCGCCGGAGCCCCGTCGCGTCCCCGGTCCTCGCCGCCGCCGCGATGGCTGCCCCCACGATCACCGCCGCCCCGGCGCCCGCCCCTAGGCACTGCGGCGCTCCTTCTTCGCCCGCTCGAGGCTCGCCGCCAGCGCCCGGTCGAGAGACTCCGGCTCCTCGCGGCGTGGCGCCAAGCGCACCACCGGCGCCTTCTTGCCGGCGGCCTTGGCGGCGACCAGCTCCAGCACCCGCTCGCGGTACTCGTCGTGGTACTCACCGGGGCGGAACTCGTCCTCCAGGGCGGAGACGAGCTGCTCGGCCATCCCCAGCTCGCGCTCCGAGAGATCGCGGCCCCGGGGCGCCGGGAGCTGTTCCGGGTTCACCACCTCGCCCGCGAAGCGCAGGGTCACCAGCAGGAGGTAGCCGTCTTCCACCCGCAGCGCGCCGATGTAGCGCTTCTTGCGCATCACCCAGCGGGCGACGCCCTCGCGGTCGCGGTCGCCCAGCGCCCGGGCGAGCGCGAAGTAGGCGTCGCCATCGCCGTCCGGACCCAGGTAGTAGGGGCGCTCGTACCAGGCGGGGGTGATCCGGTCCGGCGGCACGAAGCGGGTGATCTCGATGTCGCGCGAGGGCGTCGGCTCGATCTCCGCCTGGTCGTCGGCGTCGAGCACCACGAAGGTACCCGGCTCCGGCTCGTAGCCCTTGCGGACCACGTCGCGCTCCACCACGTCGCCGGTGTCCGGATTGACCATGCGCTGCTGGAGCGGCACGAGATCGGGCTCGTGGAGCAGGCGGAAGTGGACCTTGCGGTCCTCGACGCCGGAGTAGAGCTTCACCGGCACGTCGAGTCCGCCGAAGCGGATCACCCCCTTCCAGATCGCCCGCGCCGCCACCGCTCAGCCCTCCCCGCGCGGCGCGGCCTCTCGCTGCGGCCTCGGCTCGTCCCCCGCCTCGGCGGAGCCGGGCGCGCACTCGGAGCAGTAGACCGCCGTACGCCGCCGCACCCACACGGCGCAGGTGGGGCACATCGGTTGATCGCAGTCGACGCAGCGCACCTCCACCTCGTAGGCGTAGGTCGCGAGACACAGGTCGCAGGTCTCCTCGCCCCCTTCGAGCCACCAGGGGGCCGGCCGGGGAATGGGTCGGGCGCCGTTCATCACGTGCCAGCAGAAGCAAGAAGGCTGCCGCCCGCTGTCGCGCATGTCGGCCCCAGGCTAGGATCGGCCGGAGGGAGACCGTCATGACCATCCGCATCGTCCGCCTCGGCTCGCCCCGCGCTCCGGGGGAGGGCCTGCGCATCGGCACCGTACGCCGGCCGCCCCGGGGCGTGCCGAAGGAGCGCTTCGCGACCGACGACTGGTACGACGTGTGGCTGCCGCTGCTGGCTCCCAGCGCCGAGTTGGTGGCGCAGGCCCGTAACGCGACCACGGAGCCCGAGTGGCAGGACTTCGCCCGGCGCTACCGCAAAGAGATGGCCACCCCCGACGCGGCCCGCACCCTCGCCCTCCTCGCCGCCCTCTCCCACCAGACCAATCTTTCCGTGGGCTGCTACTGCGAGGACGAGACGCGCTGCCACCGCGCCCTACTCGCCGAGCTACTCGCCGAGCAGGGCGCGAACCTCGCCTGAACGCCGGCTCCCCAACCCGAAGCCGATCGTTCCGGCTGTCCCCTCCCACCCCTCCACCGCTGACCGTGCCCGGGCCGCGCGCTGCGGCACAGTGCCGGCCTGTGGTGCCGCGTGACGCAAGTCGGCTGGGGGAGTGCGGCGGCCGGGGAAAGCTCTGCGACGGCCTTTCCCGCAGACGGAGCGGAGCTT
>DATACC010000267.1:0-3685 GCA_036259255.1 Thermoanaerobaculia bacterium
CCCCCCCCCCGACCACCACCACGTCGCGCTGGCGGCTACTCGCCGCGCCCACTGCCGTCTCCACCGTCCTCGGCGCCCTCACCCTGCGGCCGCTCGTCACCGTGGCGGCGCGAGAACCGAGTGCGGCCACGGCGTGGCGACTGCACCGCCCGCGACTCCCCGGCCGCGCCGCCGGCCACCCGGCCGAGGGGACCGGCCACCGCGAAGGCCTGGGGCACCGGCAGCTCGTGCTCCGGCACCTCGGCGGCGAAGTCGGGGCCCGGGTACCACACCGGGGTGAAGGTGACGTCCTCGGCGTTGACGAAGTTGCCCACCCCGCCCACCGCCACGCTGGCCACCGCGAAGCGACGGTGGTTGCGCTCCACCTCGGCGAAGTACGGGTACTCGCGCCCGGTCTCCGGATCGAGGTTCTGGTTGACGACGAAGCCGAGGTAGGACCAGGCGGTGATCATCTGCGCGAAGCTGTTGATGCCGCGCGGGTAGAGCACCTGGTACCCCGCCGGCACGCCGGACGCCGCCTGCCCCTGCACGGTGGTCTCGCCGGCGAGCACGAACATCGGGCTCTGGGGCGGCCACCAGTAGGCGTAGTAGGTGGGCGGCTTCGGGATGCCGTCCTCCTTGTTGACCTCCGGGTCGGTGAAGTTGACGAACTGGATGGTGCACTGGAAGAAGTCGGCCTGCCACGGGATCGCCATGCGCTTGGTGAGGTCGCCGGGCTCGCAGCCGCCGCCGGCGGTCTCGTCCTCGGTGGTCGACAGGCCGTGCTGGCGGTACCACGCCTCGTCGTGGCGGTGCAGCAGGCGGTACGGGGCGCGGTAGATCGGCGGGTTGCGGGTGCTCCAGGTCACCTCGATGCCGGGGCACATGGGACCGCCCACGCAGTTGCCCACGCTGGCCTGGTCGAGGGGGTGGACACCCGGCAGCGGCGGACCCGCCGCACCGGTGGTGAACCGGCCCTCGGCCCACTGGTGGAGCAGGAAGTACTGGGTCGGGGTGAGGGCGAGGAACTTGTCGAGCAGGGTGTTGGACACGCTGTTGGAGCCGGAGTTGAGCGGCATCAGCGGCACTCCGGAGGAGGTGTCCGGGGCACTCCACAGCTGGGCGCTCTGGCCGCTGTCGCCGTCCGCCGTGCCCGACGGCGGCCGCCGGAAGTAGGCGAAGTAGCGGCGCCGGGCGTCGCGGTTGGCCTCGGAGGCGTCGCGGGGATCAAAGGTCGGGGCGCCGAAGGCGATCATCGCGGGCACGTTGGCCACCCACGGGTAGTCGAGGGGCCGGCGCAGGATCGGCAGCACGTCGCGCTCGAAGCTCGCCTCGTAGTCCTCCTGGAACGAGCCGTTCCGGTAGAGGGCCGGGACGGCGTCCTGGAAGCGCACGGCGACGTCGTACTGGACGTCGTCCAGGGTGACGACGTTGACCAGCTCCGGCGCGTACTTCGGCGAGCCCACCAGCACCCACGCGTCGAGATCCACCGTCTCGCCGCCGGCCAATCGCAGCCGGCAGGCTACCGGGCCGTCGGCGATGTCGTCGTGCCAGGTGTCGGCGCCGGCGAAGCTGTCGATCGGCTCGTCGCCCCCGGCCAGGCCGTGGCCGCCGAGCACCACCAGCCGGCCCGCCGCGTCGGTGAGCATGGCGCCGAGGGTGTCGATCTCGTAGCCCTGGGTGGGCGGCGGCGGGAACGAGCCGTGGGGGTAGTCAGGTGGGATCGTCTGGCGCGAGAACTCGGCGCTCTGGTGCGGACCGTCGAGGTGGCGCGGGCCCGGGTCGATGATCAGCTTCTGGCGCTCGGCCTCGCCGGTGACTCCCTCGTTGCGCAGCGGGATGCCGCGCGCCTGGTAGCTGTTGGTGTTGCCGCCGTCCGGTGTCGGCTCGCCCAGCATGCGGTCGCCCTCGAGCTCGCTGAACTGGTACCAGCACGCCTTCTTGTTGGCCAGGTGCACCCTCCACTCGATGCCCTCGACGCCCGGGTCCTCCAGCGTCACCTCCGTGCCGGGGTCGGAGGGGTCCTCCTCGTCGTAGCGGAAGACCCGGAAGCGGGCCGCTTGCCGCCGGACGCGGCCGGCCGCGTCCTTGAAGTCCCGCACGAACACCGGCCGGCCGTCCTCGCGCACCGCGTCCCCGGAAGCATCGCAGGCGATCGGCAGACCTCCGATCGACTCCGGCTCGAGGTAGAACTCGTCCTGGCTGTTGCCCACCCTGGCCACCCCGATGGCGGGGTGGATCGCATACCGGCTCGCCACGCTGGTACCACCTTTCTCGGTCCGTTCATGGATCTGCTGCACCCGGTGCAGGCCCGCACCGCGGTCCTGCACATTTCCTTCGACACGGAGATGCTTCCGGAAGTGTCGCAGCGGGCGCGGGCATTTCGCGCCAGGTGCTGGCGGGCGGGTCTTCGAGGCGAGGACCGATGCTTCAGTACGAGCTCAATCCGAAGCACGAGGAGCCCTGGCAACGGGGCAGGCGCGGTTCCCTCTGTCCACCGCTGCCGGCAGGGCGGGTGCAGTCCCTGCTGCACGAAAGCGTCCAGGTCGGCTCGAAGCGCTTCTCCGTCCACGCCGGGGCGGCGTTCTGCGGACACGAACACCGCCTTGGGTTCTGGCACGGCTACCGGTCGGGTGGAAGGAGGTCCCCGCCCAGCTTCGCGAGCGGTGGCGACAGGAGGGGCTCGTCACGCGGCGCGACCTGCGTCGGCACTGGGCAGGAGTACTCCCGACAGCGCGTGGCCTGGCTGGCCGGGCCGGGCCACCCGGCGGAGCAGGTCCGGCAACGGTGGGCGTCACTGCTGGCGAGCGTGCGCCAGGACACCGCGGCTTTCGAGAAAGCGTTCACGGCGCCCACAAACGAGCTGGTGGTCACCGGAACCTGCCAGGCCGCCCCGATGTTCGGTTCCGCGAGCCCAACGATCACGCAAGCCGACGCGGCTTTTGCCGCGATGTTCCTCATGCCGCAGCAGCGGATCAACCAGTGGCTCCGCACCGAGGGCATCGATCCAAAGGCGCTCGCGGGCGTGGAGGCTCTCGCCCGTAAGGCGGGAACCAGCTACAGCGCGATGGCCCACCACCTGCACAACCTGGGTTTGATCGCCGAGCACACCCGCGACGCCTTGCTCGAGGACCGCCTGTCGGCCGGCGAGGAGCGCTGAGACCCGCCTCCGGAGCTGGTGCTACGCTCCGAAGGGTGCCGCCGCGCCTCGACCCTCCACCGCCCCCCGTCTCGCCCTGGCAGCTCCTCTACGGCGGTGCCCACCGCCTGCGCGGGGCGTGGTACCGGCGGCGCTCGCGGCGTCTGCCGCGGCCGGTGGTCAGCGTCGGCAACCTGCACTTCGGCGGCACCGGCAAGACGCCGCTGACGGCGGCCCTGGCCGCCCACCTGCGCGATGCGGGCATCGCCGTCTGCATCCTGTCGCGCGGCTACGGCAGCCGTGGGGCCGGGGTGCGGGTGGTGAGCACCGGCGAGGGTCCGCGGCTCGGGCCCGAGGAGGCCGGCGACGAGCCGGTGCTGCTGGCCGGCGAGCTGCCCGGCGTGGCGGTGGTGGTGGGGGCCGACCGCTTCGCGGCCGGCAGTCACGCCCTCGATCACCTGACGCCGCGCCCCGACATGTTCCTGCTCGACGATGGTTTCTCCCACCTCGGCCTGGCCCGCGACATCGACCTGCTCGCCTTCCCGGCGGCCGATCCCTTCGCCGGCG
>DATACC010000268.1:0-4240 GCA_036259255.1 Thermoanaerobaculia bacterium
GGCCGCGCCGCCTCCTGGCTCCGCGGCGTGGCGGGGGGGGCGCGGCGGGCGCTGCGCGGCCGGCACCGCTCCCGCTGAGGAGTCGACGCGGCCGTACACGACGAGGCCCGACCGATCGCTCGCTGCTGCTCGAACGGAACAAGGCGCCCCGCGCCCTCGTTCTCACCAGGAGCGGTCGTCTCCGTCGATCGCCTTCTCCCGACGATCCACCGCTCCGATGATCGCACCCCAGGTCGAAGACCGCATTCGCGCCCTGCCCGACCGCCCGGGCATCTACATCTTCCGCGGTGCGGACGGGCAGCCGCTGTACGTCGGCAAGGCGAAGTCGCTGCGCAAGCGCACCGCCAACTACCTGCAGCCGATGGGCGACCCCCGGCTCGCCAACATGGTGGCCGAAGCGCGGGAGCTGGAGACGGTGATCACCGACTCCGAGGCCGAGGCGCTGCTGATCGAGAACAACTGGATCAAGCTGCACCGGCCGCGCTACAACGTGCTGCTGCGCGACGACAAGACCTACCCGTACCTCAAGCTCACGCTGGAGGACGACTACCCCCGCATCGCCTTCACCCGCCGCATTCGCAACGACGGCGCCGAGTACTACGGCCCGTTCCTTCCCGGCGGCCTGGCCCGCAGGGCGATCAAGCTGGTGCAGAAGCTCTTCCAGGTGCGGGTCTGCCGCCTGGAAATCGACGGCTCCCTGCCGCGTCCCTGCCTCTACCACGGCATGCACCGCTGCCTCGGCCCGTGCGTCGCCGGCCTCACCACCGCCGAGGCCTACGGCGAGGCGGTGGAGCAGGCGCGCCTGTTCCTCTCCGGGCGCAACGACGACCTGGTGCGCCGCCTCAAGGCCGACATGTGGCAGGCCTCCGAGGAGCTCGACTACGAGCGCGCCGCCCGCCTGCGCGACACGCTGCGGGAGGTGGAGTCGCTGTCGGCGCGCCACAAGCTGAGCTCCACGGGGGGCGAGGACGTCGACGTCTTCGGCGTCTTCATCGCCGGCGGCAACGCCGCCGTGGCGGCGCTGGTGATGCGCAACGGCCAGGTGCTCGACCGCCGCGAGCTGTTCTGGGAGGGCACCGGCGACATCGCCCCCGACCGCCTGCTCGACGAGCTGCTGCCCCAGCTCTACGACCGCACCACCTTCATCCCCAAGGAGATCCACCTGCCGGTGCCGATCGAGGGGGACGAGGCGCTCACCGACTGGCTTTCGGAGAGGAAGGGCGAGCGGGTCTACCTGCGCATGCCCGCCCGCGGCCCCAAGGCGGAGCGGGTGGCGCTGGCCCGCCGCAACGCCGAGATGGCCTGGAAGCGCCGCTTCCGCGCCGAGCACGAGGACACGGCGGCCGCCGCCTCGCTGCAGCACAATCTCGGCCTGCTCGAGCCGCCGCGCCGCATCGAGGGCTTCGACATCTCCCACTTCCAGGGCGGCGAGACGGTGGCCTCGCTGGTGGTGTGGGAGGAGGGGCGGATCCTCAAGCGGGACTACCGCTCGTTCAACATCCGCGGCCTCGACCGGCCGGATGACTTCGCCGCCATGCGCCAGGCGGTGGAGCGGCGCTACCGCCGCCAGCTCGAGGAGACCGGCGAGCTGCCCGACCTGGTGCTGATCGACGGCGGCCGCGGCCAGCTCAACGCGGCGCTGGAGGCGCTGGCCGACCTCGGCGTCGAGGAGACCCCGGTGGTGGCGCTGGCCAAGCGCGAGGAGGAGCTCTACGTGCCCGGCCGCCCCGAGCCCCTGCGGCTACGCCGCGACGACCCAGGCCTGCAGCTCCTCCAACAGGTCCGCGACGAGGCCCACCGCTTCGCCGTCGCCCGCCACCGCGGCCGCCGCTCGGCGCGCACGTTGAAGAGCCGCCTCGACGACCTGCGCGGCATCGGCCCGAAGCGGAGGAAGCTCCTCATCCAGCGCTTCGGCAGCCTGGAGGGCATCCGCGCCGCCTCGGCGGCGGACCTCCAGGCGGTGCTCGGCCCGACCCTCGCCGAGCGCGTCCAGGCGGAGCTGGCGTCGGATTGATCGCGCCGATCCCTGCTATTTCTTGCTGCCTGCCGTGCCGTCCTTGTCGGAGTCTTTCTTGTTCTCGGCGTGCTTGTTTGTTGTCTTGCGAGTCCAGTCTTCATCGTCGTCTTTGGCTACCATTCTTTCTCCTAGGTCGGTGAAAGGAGATCGGCCAACAGCCACGAGGCCAGTGCGAGCACAAGGCCGATGACACTCCACCGGAAGGCTGAGTACATCTCGTTGAGCTTGATAGAATTTATCGAGTACGCCTTTTCGATCTGCTTTGCGATCTCGATCTTGAGCGGATCTTTGAATTTATGACGCCGCTGTATCCACGCCTCCACGATCAGATTGGAATCTAGACCTTCGCGCCAATTCCCTTTTGGTATCAATATATACATGCATAGAGTGATCGACAATGCTAAGGAAAATGCTCCAAACCACCCGAGGACAGCTACGGGAAGGGGAGCCGAGGCTACGGCTGTTTGAGTCCTGCCTAGGAAGGTCGCGACCAGGGCTGCAACGGCGATCAAGGTCCCTGCTCTCCCCCTGAGATGCTCGCGTGCAGCCAACTGTGCGTCCAGGCTTCTGTGAGCCTCTACCACAGCGACGTCCCCCAGGACAGCGAGTTCCTCTTCGGATGCCGTAGAACCAGCCATAGTCCCATTTTGCCTTGGATCCGGTCTTGGAGCAAATCAATCAATTCATGCTCATTTTGAAATATTAACGCAGTTTAAATCGAGGTGCATCAACCCTGCCGCTGGTTCGTTGCCGCCCCGTACTACAATGCCCTTCAGACCACCGGTCGACGACATGCGTGATCACGGAACGAGCGACAGGGGCTTGACGGGACTGGTGCGCCGCATCCATCGGGAGCGGCGCAGCGGCACCGTCGAGGTGGAGCTGCCCGAGGGGCGGCGGCGCCTGGCGTTTCTCGACGGCGAGATGCACCTGGCGGCGGACCACCCGTTGGCCGCCCGCCTGGCGCCGCTGCTGCCAGTGTGGCCGCCGCCTCCCGAGCGCGCCCGGGAGGCCGCGCCCGCTACCGCCGAGGTGCGGGCGCTGATGGCGCGCATCGCCTTCCTGCTCGCCTCCTGGGACCGCGGCGAGGCGCGACTGGTGCCGGAAGGGGAAAGCGGAGCCGAGGAGGGGGCCCTGGTCGGGCCGCTGCCCACCGTCTTCCTGCTCATGGAGTGGGCCGCCGCCATCGACGAGGAGGGGCTGCTCGCCGAGCTCGGCGGCTCCCAGTCGGTGCTCTCGGCTCGCGAGCCGGAGGACGTCGCCGCCGCCACCGCCGCGCGCCTCCTCGATCCCCACGCCGCCGTGCTCTACTCCCGCCTCGGCCGGCCCACCAGCGTCGCCGACCTGCTGCGCCAGAGCGGCACGGGGCGCACCGGCCTGCTCGCCGACGTCGCCCGCCTGCGCGCCGCCGGCCTGGTCTCGGTGGAGGCCGCCGCCGAGGCTGAGGACACCGCGGCGGTGCCGGCTCTCGCGGCTCGCGCCGTGCCGCCCGACGTGCTGCGCCGATACGCCGAGCGCATCCGGCGCGACCTCGATTCGCGTCCGCTGGCCCTCGACCCGGAGTCCCACCGCTCCCGCGTGGCCGACCTGCTCACCCGCAGCGGTGGCGCCAGCGCCTACGAGTTGCTCGGCGTGGGGCACGCAGCCGACGGCCAGGAGGTGCACGAGGCCTACGTGCGCCTCGCCCGCGTCACCCACCCGCGCCACGCCGCGCGCCTCGAGCTCGCCGGCGGCGAGCGGCCGCTGTGGCTGCTCTTCGAACAGGTGACCGGCGCCTACCTGACGCTCAGCCAGCCGGAACGGCGGCGGCGCTACGACGCGCGGTTGTCGATCGTGCCGGAGGTGGCGCCGCCGGTCGCCGCGCGCCCGGAGGAGGAGCGTCGCCTGGCCCGCAGCTACTACGAGCGGGCCGCGGCCCTGGTCGATGCCGAGGACTTCCACTTCGCCGTCGAGCTGCTGCGCCAGGCGGTCCACACCCATCCGCGTCCCGAGTACTACGTGCTCCTCGGCAGGGTGCAGGCGAAGAACCCCAACTGGCTGCGCCACGCGCTGGACAGCTACCGCCGCGCCATGGAGCTCGGTGCCGACGATCCGCGCATCTCGGTGGCGCTGGGCCGCATCTGCGAGGAGATGGGGCAGGCCGACGAGGCCCGCCGCCACTTCGAGGCGGCCCTCGCCCGCGCCCCCAGCGACCCGGAGGCCCGCGCCGGCATGGCGCGGCTC
>DATACC010000269.1:0-5121 GCA_036259255.1 Thermoanaerobaculia bacterium
CGCGCCGCCTGCGCCGTGGCGGCGGTGGCCGGGCACGTCTACCCGCTGTTCTTCGGCTTCCGCGGCGGCAAGGGCGTCGCCACCGGCTTCGGCGCGCTGGCGGCGCTGGCGCCGCGGGCCGGCGCGGCGAGCGCGGTGGTCTTCGCCGGCACGGCGGCGGCCTCCGGCTACGTCTCGGCCGGCTCCATGGCGGGAGCCCTCTCCTTCCCGCTGCTGGTGGCGGCCGGCAGCCGCTGGCGCCTCGACGTCTCGCGCCGCTCGGTGCTGGCCGCGGCGTCGGCGATCGGTGCCCTGATCCTCGCCCGCCACGGCGACAACCTGCGCCGCCTGCGCGCGGGCAGCGAGCGCCGCTGGCGCGACCGCCGACCGGAAGGGGCCACCCCGTGATGCACAGCGTGGCGGTGATGGGCGCCGGCTCCTTCGGTACGGCGCTGGCGGTGCACGCGGCGCGCATGGACCGCCAGGTGGTGCTGTGGGCGCGGCGCCGCGAAGTGGCCGAGGTGCTGGCCGCCGAGGGGGTGAACGAGCCGTACCTGCCGGGCGTCGCGCTGCCGCCGCGGCTGCGCCCCACCTGGCGCCTGGAGGAGGTCGCCGCCTGCGAGGTGGTGCTGGTGGCGGTACCCTCCCACGGCTTCCGCGAGGCGGTGCGCGGCCTGCTGGCGGTGCAGGGGCCGGACCGGGTGTCGACGCTGGTCTCGGCCACCAAGGGCATCGAGGTCGAATCCCAGGCGCGAATGAGCGAGGTGGTCTTCGAGGAGGGCGTGGCGGCGGACCGGGAGGTGCGTTTCGCGGTGCTCTCGGGCCCCAGCTTCGCGGTGGAACTGGCGCGCGGCATGGCGACGGCGGCGGTGATCGCCTCCCAGGAGCCGGGGCTCGCCGCCCTGCTCCAGGAGCAGCTCACCGGCCCGAGCTTGCGCCTCTATACGTCGAGCGACGTGGCGGGGGTGGAGCTGGGCGGGGCGAGCAAGAACGTCGTGGCGATCGCCGCCGGGGTGGTCGCCGGCCTCGGCATGGGGCACAACACGCTGGCGGCGCTGATCACCCGCGGCCTCCACGAGATGACCCGCCTCGGCATCGCCTACGGTGGCCAGCCGCGCACCTTCGCCGGCCTCGCCGGCCTCGGCGACCTGGTGCTCACCTGCACCGGCGGCCTGTCGCGCAACCGCAGCGCCGGCGTGGCGCTGGCCGAGGGCAAGGGGCTCGCGGAGATCACCGGCGGCCGCCTGGCCGGCGGTGCGGGCGGTGGCATGGTGGCCGAGGGGATCAAGAACTCTCTGGCCGTGGCGCGGCTGGCGCGCCGGCGCGAGGTGGAGATGCCGATCACCGAGCAGATGGTCCACATCCTCTACGAAGGCAAGTCGGCCCGCTCGGCGCTGGCGGACCTGATGGGCCGCGAGCTCAAGGCCGAAGCCGAGCTGTAACCCAGGGAGACGAAGCGAGATCGTGTCGGAGAAGAGCAGCCAGGACGCCGCGTCCCAGATCGCCCCCGCCGGCCAGCACCAGACGGTGCTGGTGCTCGACTTCGGCTCCCAGTACACGCAGCTCATCGCCCGCCGGGTGCGCGAGAACCGGGTCTACTGCGAGGTGCACCCGTTCGATCTGCCGGTGGACGAGATCCGCCGCCGCCGTCCGGTGGGGCTGATCCTCTCCGGCGGACCCCAGAGTGTCTACGAGCCCGGGGCGCCGGCGGCTGGGCGCGAGCTGTTCGAGCTCGGCATTCCGGTGCTCGGCATCTGCTACGGCCTGCAGGTCATGGGGCAGGCGCTGGGCGGCGAGGTGGAACCCTCCGACCGCCGCGAGTACGGACGGGTGGAGGTGGACCTGTCCGGCGAGACCGGCTTGCTGTTCGCCGGGCTCGAGGGGCGCCAGACCGTGTGGATGAGCCACGGCGACCGCCTGCGCCGCCTGCCCGACGGCTTCCGGGTGACGGCCGCGACGCCCAACGCCCCGGTGGTCGCCTGCGAGGACCTCGGACGCCGCCTGTGGGGCCTCCAGTTCCACCCGGAAGTGAGCCACACCCCGGCTGGAGGCGACATCCTGCGCAACTTCCTCTACGAGGGGTGCGGCGCCCGCGGCGACTGGCGCATGGCCGACTACCTCGACGAGGCGGTGGCCGCGGTGCGCGCGCGGGTGGGGGACGACCGGGTGCTCTGCGCGCTCTCCGGCGGCGTGGACTCCTCGGTGGTGGCGGCGCTCCTCACCCGCGCGGTGGGCGAGCGGATGACCGCGATCTTCGTCGACAACGGCGTGCTGAGGAAGAACGAAGCGACGCAGGTGGTGCACAGCCTGGGGGACGGGCTCGGCATCCCGATCCGCGCCGTCGACGCCCGCGGGCGCTTCCTCGGCGAGCTCGCCGGCGTCGCCGACCCGGAGGCCAAGCGCAAGGTGATCGGCCGGGTGTTCATCGACGTCTTCGACGAGGCGGCGCGGGAGCTGCGGGGCGTGCGCTTCCTCGCCCAGGGCACGCTCTACCCGGACGTCATCGAATCGGTCTCGGTGAAGGGGCCGTCGGCGGTGATCAAGACCCACCACAACGTCGGCGGCCTGCCGGAGAAGCTCGGCTTCGAGCTGATCGAGCCGCTGCGCTTCCTGTTCAAGGACGAGGTGCGCCAGCTCGGCCGTGAGCTGGGCCTGCCGGAGGAGCTGGTGGCGCGCCACCCGTTCCCCGGCCCGGGGCTGGCGGTGCGGGTGCTCGGCGAGGTCACCGCCGAGCGGGTGGCGCTGCTCCAGGAGGCCGACGCCATCTTCCTCGACGAGCTGCGCGAGAGCGGCTGGTACGACAAGACCAGCCAGGCCTTCGCCGTGCTGCTGCCGGTCAAGAGCGTGGGGGTGATGGGCGACTACCGCACCTACGAGAACGTGGTGGCGCTGCGCGCGGTGGAGACCCAGGACTTCATGACGGCGGACTGGAGCCCGCTGCCCTACGAGCTGCTGGGGAGGGTGGCCAACCGCATCGTCAACGAGGTGCGGGGCATCAATCGGGTGGTCTACGACGTGACGTCGAAGCCACCCGGCACGATCGAGTGGGAATGAGCCGCGAGGGGGGCTCGGCGGGGCGCTAGTAGACCTCCCACCGCCGCGGCTCGCGCCGCTCGGTGGCGCGTCCGCCGTGGAGGATGGAGAGCACCACGAGGCGGTCGCCCTCGATGCGGTAGACGAGGCGGAAGGTGCGCAGCAGCAGCTCGCGCACCGACTCGTCGCCGACCTCGGCCACGACGCGGCCGATGCGCGGGAAGGGCAGCACGCGCTCGATGGCGGTGACCAGCGTGTGGGCGACGCGGTCGGCCAGGGGCTTGGAATCGCGGCCGAGCCAGGAGCGCACGGCGGCGAGGTCGTCGAGGGCGGTCTGGGTCCAGGCGAGCTCCATCAGCGGCTCCTCACTTGGCGGCGCGCTTGCGCGCCTGCTCGTGGGACACCACCTTGCCTTCGGCGGCGGCAGTGCTGCCCTCGGCGACCTTCTTGTTCACGTAGATGGCATACATCAGGTCGTCCCAGGTGGCCCCCTCGGAAAGCCCCTCGACGATTCGCATCGCCTCTTCTTTAATTGTCGCCATACTGTAATTTCCTCCTGGTTTGTGTTACCCCTCGTGCAGCAAAGCATAGCACGGAAGTGGAGGAAAACTTCCCCGAAGTGTCCCGCCTGCGGGGTCGGGCGGCACTCTATTAAACCTTCGGCGCAATTGTGGAGGAGCTTCGCACGCCAGGAGGCGGTGGGGCGGCCTGGGAAAGCTCCGCTTCGTCTGCGGGATACGCCGGCGCAGCGCTTTCCCCGGCCGCCCCGGTGGAGGGGAGAGGGTGCTTCCCCGCGGGACCGGGGTGAGGGAGTGGGGCGGCTCAGTTGCCGTTGCGGATGGGGAGGCGTTGCAAGCGTTCGGGGTTCTTCTTGAGCTCGCTGGCGAGGCGGCGGCCGACCTCGATCTGGAGAGGGCGTGGATCGCCGGCGTGCTCTGGCGGGATGCCGATCCAGCCGCCGGCGAGCATGCCGTGGCCGCCGCCCTTGCCGTCGCGGCGCACCAGCCGTCGCATGATGCGTCCGGCGTCGGCCCGCGAGTTGGTGGTGCGGATCGACATGTAGAGGCGATCCCCGTGGATGCCGGTGGACAGCGACCACGTCTTGCCCTCCATGCGCAGCAGCAGGTCGGCGACCTCCGGCACGATGTCGGGGTGCTCCAGGGTGGCGAGGTGGCTGACCACCAGGGTCTCGACGGTGTAGAGGTTCTCGAGGGCGGTGTGCAGATTGCGGAAGTACTCCACCGGCAGCCGCGAGCTCTGGATCTTGGCGAGCAGGGTCTTGTCGGCCCGCGGGTACAGCCGGTCGTGGAGCGCCTTGTCGGGGGCCGTGGACTCGCGCCGGAAGTCCTGGGTCTCGGAGCGGATGGCGTAGATCATGGCGGTGGCCAGGGTCTTCGGCGGCTTCTCGCCGGCGGCCTCCAGGTACTCGCCGAGGATGGTGGCGGTGGCCCCGTAGTGCTCCCGCACGTCGGCGAACCGCACCCGCCGGGTGGGTGGGCGCACCGGGTGGTGATCGAACACCACGTCCGGCATCGTCCCTTTGGGCAACTGGTTGTTGCCGGTGCGCGGCTGGGTGTCAACGAGCGCGAAGTGCCCGTAGTTCTCGGACCGCAGGTAGCGCAGGTGACTGAACTTGAGCCCCAGCACCCGCACCATCTCCCGATTCTCCGCCCGGCCGATGATCCCGCCGTAGGCGCAGGTGGTCTTGCGCTTGTGCCGGTGGTCGAGGATGCGCGAGAGGATGGCCGCCGACGCCAGCGCGTCGGGATCCGGATTGTCGTGGGTGAGGATCAGCCAGCGGGAGTCGGGATCGGATGCCTCGATCACGCGGTCGAGCTCGGCCAGGCGCTGGCGGGTTTTCTCGAAACTCATGGAAGGGGGATCATAGCGGGCGGGACTCGATCAGCTCGAACATCCAGACCCGGCCCGCCACGTCGCCGGCGACTACCCGAATGCTCCCGAGCGCCGATTCGGCCCCGGCGCCGTACTATCGGGGCGGGCGCCGCCGATGGACGCCCGAGGAGATTCCGATGACCCGAACGCTGTTGCTCAGCCTTTTCGCCGCCCTCCTGCTCGCCGCCTGTGGCGGCGGCATCGGGCGCGCCGCCA